>JAIBCD010000025.1 GCA_019694335.1 Rhodospirillaceae bacterium
TCCATGCGGGATCATGGCCCCGGCGAACGCGGCAAGGTCGTCGGCGTCGGCGGCGAAGTCGCGTTCACGCGGCCGGGCGGGGTGCGCCGCGGGCCGCGCCGAAGCGCCCTGCGCCGGCCAGTCGAGGCACCACACTGAAAAACCGCGCGCGGCGAAATCGCGGGCGGTCTCGAAGTATTTCTCGATGAACTCGCCGAAGCCGCCGACGATCACCACGCTGCGCGCGGCATTGGTGGCCGGCAAATGCCCCCACCGCAGCACCTGGTTGCGGCTGTTGATGAATGTGCCCCACTGGAACCCGGCGGGTTCCAGGAACCGCGCATCCAGGGCGGGCGGGGCGGGGGCCGGCATAGGGTAACCTCTGTGAGATGACGCCAACATGCCCATGGGATTGGGCCATTTCCAAAGACACTCCCGCTAAATCGCGCGGTCCGGCAATAATTTAGGGGAAGCCGCTTTCCTCAAAGACCAAAACACTCTAGAGCCATATTCGATCAAATCGGTTCGGATATGGCTCTAGACTATTGATTTGGTCGCATTTTCTTCGGCCAGCCGCCGACACTTCGCCGGAAAATGCTCAGCGACAGTACCCAATTGGATTCCTTGAGGAAAACAGATCGTAAAATGACCGAACTCGCCGCCCTCGCCCGCCATAGCAATGCCTGGCCGTTTGCCGAAGCCCGTGCCCTTTGGGACGAACGGCTCAAAGGCAAAGTCCCGGCCAAAGGCTATGTGCTGTTCGAGACCGGCTACGGTCCGTCCGGGTTGCCGCATATCGGCACCTTCGGCGAGGTGGTGCGCACCACCATGGTACGCCGCGCGTTCGAAGCCCTGCAGCCGGGCGTGAAGACGCGCCTGTTCGCCTTTTCGGACGACATGGACGGCCTGCGCAAGGTGCCGGACAACGTGCCCAATAAGGACGTGATCCAACCTCACCTTGGGAAGCCGCTCACCAGCATCCCCGATCCGTTCGGGACGCATGACAGTTTCGGCGCCCACAACAACGCGCGCCTGCGCGCTTTCCTGGACTCCTTCGGCTTCGAGTACGAGTTCAAGAGCGCGACCGCCGCTTACAAATCGGGGGAGTTCGATGCCGCGCTGCGCCGTGTGCTCGAAAAGTACGACGAGGTGATCGACGTGATCCTGCCCACCTTGGGGCCGGAGCGCCGCGCCACCTATTCGCCGTTCCTGCCGGTGTGCAAGAAGACCGGCGTGGTGCTGCAGGTGCCGATCGTCGAACGCGACGTCGCGGCCGGCACCGTCACTTATCAGGACGACGACGGCAAGCCGGTCACGGTCCCGGTCACCGGCGGGCATTGCAAGTTGCAGTGGAAGTGCGACTGGGCCATGCGCTGGTACGCGCTCGGCGTCGACTACGAGATGTCGGGTAAGGATCTGATCGATTCCGTCAAGCTCTCGGGTCGCATCTGCCGCATCCTCGGGGCCGAGCCGCCCACCAACCTGACCTACGAGCTGTTCCTCGACGAGGACGGCCAGAAGATCTCCAAGTCCAAGGGCAACGGCCTGTCGGTCGACGATTGGCTCAAGTACGCGCCGCCGGAGAGCCTGGCGCTGTTCATGTATCAGAAGCCCAAGACCGCCAAGCGCCTGTTCTTCGACGTGATCCCGAAGAACGTGGATGAGTACCTGGATTTCCTCGGCAAGCTCGATGGCGAAGCCGACGATGCCAAGCTCAACAATCCGACCTGGCATATCCACGGCGGCAAGCCCTCCGCCGAACAGGTGCCGATCACCTTCGGCGTGCTGTTGAACCTGGCCGGCGTCTGCCACACCGACAACCCGGCTGTGCTGTGGCAATACATCTCGCGTTACAAGCCCGACGCGAACCCGGCCACGGCGCCGCTGCTCGATCGCCTGGTCAAGCACGCCATCGCCTATTACCGCGATTTCGTGAAGCCGGCGAAACAGTTCCGCAAGGCGCGGCCGGAGGAGTTGCCGGCCTTTACGCAGCTGCGCGATGGTCTCAAGGGTTTCACCGCCGAACCGACCGCGGAGAATCTGCAGAACCTGGTTTATGAGGTGGGCAAGGCCCACGCCGCCGCTTATCCTAATTTGAGGGATTGGTTCGGCGCGCTTTACCAGGTGTTGCTGGGCCAGGACCAGGGGCCGCGCATGGGCTCCTTCATCGCGCTCTACGGCGTGCCGGAAATGGGGATGCTGCTGGATCGCGCGATCGCTGCCGAGGATCTGAGTTAATATTTGGTCGCATCGCCATTGCCGAAAGCCGGTTCCCACTTTTCGGCGCGATGCTTCGGATAGGAGCCGCTATGGCGAGGTTGGCGACCGGTGTTCTGATCCTGGCTGTTGCTGGCCTGCTCGCGAGCTGTTCGCCGCAGGACAAGACCTTCGCCGGCATCAACGCCAAGCTCGCGGAACTGCGCAAGCTGCCGACCCCGCGCGCCGAAGACGAATTCCCGCCAGCGTTCTTCGAGGCCCGCGACGCGGTGCGCGACTGGCTGGATTCGCGCATGGCCACCATGGCCGAGAAGGGCAGCGACTTCGAATTCACCAACACGCTGAACGCCGAGTTGAAGGCTGCGAAGCTGCTGTGCCCGCAGTGCGACGCCTCGATGGGCAGTTTCTCGGACGCCAGCGGCTACCTCGGCGAGGTGCGCCTCTCGCGCAAGGGGTCGATGCTCCAGGCCATGACCCAGGTTGGGGTCCAGTGCGGCTTCGACGAGAACGCCTATCTCTATCGCTGGAATGGCACGAAGTGGCAGCGGGTCTGGGACAGCTCGATCGCGGCCAAGGACGGGAAATACGAACCCCAGGTGATCGAGCAAGTCTATGTCGGCGAGGCGCAGAAAGACGGGCCCCGGCTGGTCGCGGCGCTGGCGCGTTTTCCGGGGTGTAAGTCCACCTGGCAGCCGGTCTACTACCGTCTATGGGCGATGGACGGCGGTCTGCAGGCGCCGCAGATGGTGGTGAACGAGCGTGGCCTGGCGCCCGTGCCGCAACGCGGGCCGGCGATCCAGGGGCGCGTCACGGGCGACGACGATTTCCTGGTGGAATACCAGACGGAGAGCATCGACGCGGATGTTCCCAGCCGCACCAAGGTCGCGCACTACCGCGTCTCGCAGGGCGAGGGCGGTCAGTACAAGGCCGAGAAGATCATGCCTTACGCCCAGACTCCGCGCGAGTTCGTGGAGGAGTGGGTCACCAGCGCCTGGCCGGAAGCGTCCGTGATGACCGCCGACGCCGCGCAAGGCCCCGCCAGGGAGCAGCACGAGCATCTTCACCGCGACAGGGTGCGTGCCGACTTCACCGGCCCCACCACGCACTGCGATGACACCGCCTATGGCGAGTGGCAGGTGCGCGTCACCTTCCACAACAACCCCGCCAAGGACGGCGAGGAGCGCTACTTCCACATGCGCTGGGCGCCGCCGACCCTGTTCGAGCTGTTGGCGGTCAACGAGAAGCCGAATCCGAAATGCACCGACGAGGTGCCGCGCATCGACGCGCGGCGGTCGCTGTTCCGGCGGTATTAAGCGCTTAGCGTCTTGGTCATGCGCCAGAAGGACACGCCGTCCTCGGAGCCGGCGGTTTCTTCCTGGAATTCGCCTTGGCTGACCCAGCCGAGGCGCTCGTAGAAGCGCCGGGCACGGTCGTTGCCGACCACGCAATGAAGTTCGCCTTCGTCCACGCCGGATTTGACCAGCTCGGCTTCGGTGGCTTCCATCAATTCCCGGGCGATCCCGGAACCACGCCACTTGGGTTCCACGAACAGCTGGCCGACCATCACGCCCTGCCAGGCCGAGAAGGCGACGATCACGCCATCCTGTTCCATCACCAGGGCGCAAGGCGCGAACGACGCGATTTTCTTTTGGAAAAAGTCCTGGGTGCGCCGGTCACGTTCGCTCTGGGGCATGAGCGGCCCGTGGGTCTCGTGCCAGACGGCCCAGTAGATCTCCGCGATCCGCGGCAGATCGCTTTTTGTGGCGTAGCGCAGCATGGGCTGGGCTTTACGCGGCAACGCCCGCGCCGAACAGCTCGTCTTCCATGTCCATGATGGTCTCGCCGCCGGCCAGGATGGATGACAAGAGCGCGCCGGTCTGGGGCAGCAGCTTGTTCATGTAGAAGCGCGCGGTCTTCACCTTGCCTTTGTAGAAACCGGTCGGATCGTCGGAGAGCTTGCCGTAGGCGAGCTTCGCCATGCGCGCCCACATGAAGCCGACGCTGACATAGCTGAGCAGCTTGAGGAGGTCGGTGGCCGCGGCCCCAGCCTCGTTGGGATTGGAGAGGCCCTTCTGCGCCACCGCGCCGACCGCTTGCTGCAGCCGGCCGAAGGCCTTGGCGAGGCCCATCACGATCTCCTCCATCTGCGGATCGGACGCGTTCTCCTCGATGAATTGCTGCACGGGATGGAAGAAGGCGCGCAGGTAACGGCCGTAATGTGCGCTCATCTTGCGGCCCACCAGGTCGAGCGCCTGGATGCCGTTGGTGCCTTCATAGATCTGGGTGATGCGGGCGTCGCGCACGAACTGCTCCATGCCGTGCTCGCGGATATAGCCGTGGCCGCCGTAGATCTGCACGCCGAGATTGGCGTTGTCGAAGCCGATGTCGGTGCCGAACGCCTTCACCACCGGGGTGAGCAGCTGGATCAGGTCGTCGTGGCGGGTGCGTTCTTCTTCCGTGGCGGCTTTCTCGGCTTTGTCCTGACTCATGGCCACCCACATAGCCAGCGCCCGCATGCCTTCGGTCAGGGATTTCATGGTGAGCAGGTTCTTGCGCACGTCCGGGTGCACGATCAGCGGGTCGGCGGGCTTCTCGGGCGCTACCGCGCCCTTGAGGCCGCGCCCTTGCAGGCGTTCACGCGCATAGAGCAGGCCCCCCTGGTAGGCGACCTCCGACAGGCCCAGGCCCTGTACGCCGACGCCGAGCCGCGCGGTGTTCATCATGGCGAACATGGCGCGCATGCCCTTGTTGAGTTCGCCCACCAGCCAGCCTTGTGCGTTGTCGAAGTTGATGACGCAGGTGGCCGAGGCCTTGATGCCCATCTTGTGCTCGATGGAGCCGCAGCTGGCGCCGTTGCGCGGGCCGGGCGTACCATCGGGCTTGGGCAGGAACTTGGGGCAGATGAACAGGCTGATGCCACGGATGCCGGCGGGCGCGTCGGGCGTGCGTGCCAGCACCAGGTGCACGATGTTGTCGGTGAGGTCGTGCTCGCCGGCCGAGATGAAGATCTTGGTGCCGGTGAGTTTATAGCTGCCGTCGGCTTGCGGCTCGGCCTTGGTGCGCACGAGGCCCAGGTCGGTGCCGCACTGGGGCTCGGTCAGGCACATGGTGCCGCTCCAAGTGCCGTCGACGAACTTGGGCAGATAGGTCTGCTTCTGCTGGTCGGTACCGTAGAGCTTGAGCGCGTTGTAGGCCCCGTGGGTCAGGCCCGGGTACATGCCGAAGGCCATGTTGGAGGAACAGATCATCTCCTCCACCAGCATGTTGAGCGCCTTGGGGCAGCCCTGGCCGCCGTATTCCGGGTCGGCGGCGATCCCTGTCCAGCCACCCGCGATGAATTGCTGGTAGGCCTCCTTGAAGCCCTTGGGCGTGCGCACCACGCCGTTCTCGAAGTGGCAGCCTTCCTCGTCGCCGGAGCGGTTCAAGGGGAACAGCACCTCGGCGGCCAGTTTGCCGGCTTCCTCCAGCACCGCGTCCACCACGTCGGCGGTGAAGTCGCCGTAACCGGGAAGGTTCGCCAAGCCATCGCCATCGAACAGCTCGCGGTAACAGAACCGCATGTCGCGCAACGGGGCGTTATAGACAGCCATGACTGTTCTCCTAGTTACGCAGCGGTTTGCCGGTGTCGAGCATCACTTCCATGCGCGCCAGCGTCGCCGGGTTCTTGCAGAGTTCGATGAAGGACGCGCGTTCGAGCTTGAGCAGGTCTTTCTCGGTGATGGTCTCGGTGTGGTCGGTCTTGCCGCCGGTGAGCACCTTCGCCAGCGCCATGGACACCACTTGGTCGTGCGGCGTGACCTTGCCCTGGAGGGTGAGGCCGTGCAGCGCCACCTTGAGGGCGGCGATGCCGCCTTCGCCGGGCAGCGAGATCACCGCGTCCTTGGGCGGGGTGTAGTTCTCGGCGAGCTTCAGGGCCTTGGCCTTGGCGTCGGCGAGCAGCCGGTCGCGGTTCATGCTGATGCCGTCGGACGGCCGCAGGATGCCCATTTCCTTGGCCTCGAACGCCGACTTGCCCACTTGCGCCGTGCCGATCATCTCGAAGGCTTTTGCAACGGCGGGGATCGGGCCTTTGGGCAGCTTGGGATCGTTCTTGAGGCGCAGCAGCATCTCCTTGCAGCCGCCCCAACCCGGGATCACGCCCACGCCGACCTCAACCAGGCCGGGATAGGTTTCCGCATGGGCCTGGATGGCGTCGGAGTGCAGGAGAATCTCGCAGCCGCCGCCGAGCGCCATGCCGAGCGGCGCGGAGACCACGGGAAACGGCGCCTGCTTGAGCGCCAAGTAGGTCTTCTGGCCGTCCTCGATGATGCTCTCGATTTCGCTCCACACCGCGATATTGGCGGCGAACAGGAGCAGGCCGATGTTGGCGCCGACCGAGAAGTTCGGGCCCTCGTTGTGGACGACCAGGCCTTTCCACTTCTTGTCGCCCTTGAACATTTTGATCACGTCCTTGTAGAGGGCCATGATCAGGGGGTCGAGGCTGTTGGCACGGCTGGTGAACTCGAAACACGCCACGCCGTCGCCCAGATCCCAGACCTTCGCGGACGGATTCTTGAGGATCGGCGCCGCGCCGCGCTTGACGTCGGACAGCTTCAGCACACCGGGCGCGCGCACCACGTCGGCGTAGTCGCCCTTGGTGGTCAGGTACTTCAGCTTGTTGCCGTCGGTCTTGTAGAATCCGCCTTTTTCGGCGGCGAGCTTCAGCAGCGGCGGCACGGTGAGCTTTTCGGCCGCCAGCTTGTCGGCGAACCACTTGGCGCCGAGGGAATCGATGATTTCGAACGGGCCGAGCTTCCAGCCGTAGCCGTCCTTCATCGCCTCGTCGACGTCGACGATGGTGTCGGCGATCTCCGGCACCAGTCCGGCGGCATAGGTGAGCCCGCCGCTGGCGAGCTTCCAGGCGTATTGCCCGCCCTTGTCGGGATGCTCGACCACGCCCTTGAGGCCCTTCTTGCCGGCTTCGACGCTGGCGAGCTGGGCTTTCTGGCTGGGTTCGTACTGCGCGGTCTTGAGGTTGATGCTTTCCTTGATCTTGTTCCCGCCGTCCTTGCGCAGGCGGTAGAAGCCCGAGACGCCCTTACGCCCGATCCACTTGTTGGCGAGCATGGTGCTGACCACCGGCGGCTCGCCCGAGATCGCCACGTATGGGTCGGTCTTGGGCAACAGCGAGAGCATGGACTTGGTGAGGTGTGGCATCAGGTCGATGCCGATCAGGTCCAAGAGGCCGAACACCCCGGTCTTGGGAATGCCGAACGGGCGAGAGCCGACCGCGTCGGCCTCGTCGATGGTCAGGCCCAGCTTCAGGGCTTCGACCACCGCGTTCTGCATCCAGTAGATGCCGATGCGGTTGCCGATGAAGCCTGGCGTGTCCTTGCACACCACCACGCCCTTGCCGAGGCGGATGTCACCGAAGTCGCGCACGGTGGTGATGGCGTCGGGGCGGGTCTTCGGGCCGCCGACGATTTCCAGCAGGCGCATATAGCGCGGCGGGTTGAAGAAGTGGGTGATCGCGAAGTCCGGGATCATCTCCGCCGGCATGCCCTCGGTCAGGGTCGCGAGCGGGATGGTCGAGGTGTTGGACGACACCACCGAGCCCTTCTTGCGGTGTTTTTGGACCTTTTTGTAGAGATCCTGCTTGATGTCGAGGCGCTCGATCACCGCTTCGATGATCCAGTCGCAGTCGGCCAGCAGGTCGAGGTTGTCGTCGATATTGCCGGTGGTGATCAGGCTGGCGTTGCGCTTGGACATGAACGGCGCCGGGTCGGTCTTGAGCATCTTGGCGACCGCGCCTTCGGCGATGGCGTTCCGGTTGGTCGCGTCCTTCGGTACGATGTCCAAGAGGACGACCGGCACGCCGGCGTTGGTGATATGGGCGGCGATGCCGGCCCCCATCACGCCGGCGCCGATCACCGCCGCTTTTTTGATTTCGGCCATGATCCGTTACCTCACATGGCTTCAAGGACGGTGGCGACACCCTGGCCGCCGCCGATGCACATGCTGGCCAGTGCGTATTTCTTCTTCTCGCGCTTGAGCAGGGCCGCCGCCTTGCCGGTGATACGCGCGCCGGAGGCGCCCAACGGATGCCCGAGGGCGATGGCGCCGCCGTCGATATTGGTCTTGGCGAGGTCGATGCCGAGATCCTGCACCACCGACAGCGCCTGGGCGGCGAAGGCCTCGTTGAGCTCGATGATGTCCATCTGGTCGAGCTTGAGGCCGGCGCGCGCCAGCGCTTTCTTCGCGGCGGGCACGGGGCCGATCCCCATGATCTCCGGCGCGCAGCCCGCGACCGAGATCGAGAGGATGCGTGCAAGCGGCTTCAGGCCGTTCTTGGCCGCGTATTCCTCGCTGCATACCAGCACCGCCGAAGCGCCGTCGGTGAGCGGCGATGATGTGCCGGCGGTGACCGTGCCGGTGTCCTTGAAAGCGGGCTTCAGGCCGGCGAGCGCTTCCATGGTGGTGTCGGCGCGGATGCAGCCGTCGGTATCGACCATGCCGCCGTCGCCCTTCACCGGGATGATCTCGTCCTTGAACTTGCCGTCGGCCTGGGCTTTGGCGGCGCGGCGGTGGCTCTCGACCGCGAACTCTTCCTGGCGCGCGCGCTTGATCTGGTACTTCTCGGCCAGGTTCTCGGCGGTCTCGCCCATGCCGATATAGGCCTGCACGCCCGCATTCACGAGGCCGGGATTGGGCATCGGGTTGAACCCACCCATGTTGACCCGGCTCATGCTCTCGATCCCCGCGCACACGAACACGTCGCCCGCGCCCATCTTGATGGCGCCCGCGGCCTGGTGGATCGCCTGCATCGACGAGCCGCAGAACCGGTTGATGGTGACGCCCGCCACCGTGATCGGCAGGCCGGCGATGAACACCACGTTGCGCCCGATGTTGAGGCCCTGTTCGGCCTCGGGGAAGGCGCAGCCCATGAGCAGGTCTTCGATGTGCTCGGGGTTGACCTTGAGCTTCTCGACCAGGCCCTTGATCACGGTCCCCGCCATGTCGTCGGGCCGCGTCTTACGGAGCGCCCCCTTGTGGGCGAGCGTGAAGGCGGAGCGGGCGTATCCCGCGATGACCACGTTGCTCATGTCTTTTCCCCTTTAGCCTGTGTACCGGGCGTTCAGCTGTGTTTGGTGTCGGACTCTTTGGCTTGCTCTTCCGCCTTCAATTCCTTCTTCGACAATTTGCCGATCATGGTTTTGGGCAGGACGTCGCGGAATTCGTATTGCGCCGGGCGTTCGATCGCCGACAGGCGAGTCTTCAGGAAGTCGCGGATCTCGGGCTCGGTCAGGGTCATGCCGGCGCGCACCTTGATGAAGGCCTTGGGCGCTTCGCCGCGATATTCATCCGGCACGCCGATGACGTTCACTTCCTCGACCGCCGGGTGCAGGTAGATCGCTTCCTCGATCACGCGCGGATAGATCTTGTAGCCCGAGGCGTTGATCATGTCCTTGATGCGGTCGACGATGAAGACGTAGCCGTCCTCGTCGATATAGCCGACGTCGCCGGTATGCAGCGCGCCGTCCTTGAGCACGTCGGCGGTGTCCTTGGGCCGGTTCCAGTAGCCTTTCATCACCTGCGGGCCGCGCACGCAGATCTCGCCCTTCTCGCCGATGCCCAGGATGCGGTCGTCGTCGAGCGCATGGATTTCGACGATCGTGCCAGGCAGCGGCAGGCCGACCGAACCGGCTTTGTTGAGGCCTTGCGTGGGATTCGTGCAGACCACCGGCGAGGTTTCCGAAAGGCCGTAGCCCTCCACCACCACGCTGCCGGTCAGGGCCTCGAACGAGCGTTTGACCTCGAGCGGCAAGGGGGCGCCGCCGGAGATGCAGATCTTGAGCGACGTCAGGTCGAGCTGCGTCGCCTCGGGCGCATGGTTGATGGCGGTGTAGATGGTCGGCACCGCCGGGAACACGGTCGGGCGTTTCTTGTGGATGGTCTTCAGGCAGTCTTTGATCTCGAACCGCGGCAGCATGATGATCTCGCCGCCGAATTCGAGGCCCACCAGCAGCACCACCGTCATCGCGAAAACGTGGAAGAACGGCAGCGCCGCCAGGAATTTCTCGTTGCCGTCGGTTCCGCCGCCATACCAGCGCGCGACTTGGCGCGCGTTGGCGGTGACGTTGGCGTGGGTGAGCATGGCCGCTTTGGGGATGCCGGTCGTGCCGCCGGTGTATTGCAGCAGGGCGACGTCGGTTTTTGGGTCGATGGCGACCGGCGCGGGATTGCCGGTATTGTCGAGCAGCTGTTCCCACGGCACCACGCGGTCGCTGGCCTGCACGGGCACGACCTGCGCGCGCTTGAACAGTTTGAACAGGAACCCGGTGAGGGGCGGCAACGCCGCGGCGAAAGAGCCGACCACCAGCTTCCTGAGCTTGGTGGTCTCGAACAGGGTGCTTGCTTTCGGATAGGTGAGGGCGAGATCCACGGTCACCAGGATGTCGATCTCGGAATCCTTGACCATGGTCTCCAGTTCGCGCGCGGCATAGAGCGGGTTCATGTTGACGATGGTGCCGCCGGCCAGCGCGATGCCGAAGAAGGCGATCGGGTAGTAAGGCGTATTGGGCAGCAACAGGCCGACGCGCGTGCCCTTGCCGACGCCGAGCTTCTGGAAGCCGGCCGCCGCGCGTTTCACCAGGGCGCCGGTTTCGGCATAACTCCAGCGCCGGCCCAGGAATTCGAGACAGGTGTTGTTCGGGTAGCGCGCGACGGCGGCGTCGAGCAAATGAAACACCGGCTCAGCCGGGATCGGCATCGCCCAGGGAGCGAACGGCGGATAGTTCTTGAGCCAAGGATAGGCCGGCGCGGTCTGGTTCGGTCGCGCTTTGGGCGATGAACCGGCGTCCCCTTCATCGGGAAATGGTCCGGCGCGGCTGTCCGTCGTGGCGTTCACGTCCCCTCCCGGGTGTGGCGGTTCTGCCGGTGCGCGAATCGCTGTCCCGGCGCGACGAGCTTCGGAGCACGATTTTGCCTGTGAACAGCTTTCTAAAAAAATCTTAGCGAATCAATCGCTTCGCGGGAAGAGAGGCTTTTATCCAGAATATTTCTGTATCCACCCGTTGGGGGCGCGAATCTGGCCGACGCCAGTTATTGATCGAGCAGGCTCGACAGCTTGAGGGCGATGCCCTTGGAGCCGAACACCTTCAGCTTGCCGAGTGTGAAGGCGACCATGGGATTGAGATCGCCATTGATCAGTTTGGTCATGCTCTCGGGCGACAACACCAGCGTCGTCTCGGCTTCGTCGCTCTCGGGGTTGGCGACGATCTTCACCTCGCCGCCGGTGGCGTCCAGCAGCACCTTGCCGTCGTCACCCAGGTCGAAAAGGATCGTGTGGTTGAGTTCCTTAAGCTTATCCGCCTGACTTTGCATTTCGGCGACGATGTCTTCCAACGCCATGCAACTCTCCCTTCTAAGCTAATGATCCGGAACTGTTTTAGCCCGCGCGCAGGCTGCGGTTTTGACCCAGGTCATTGTGACCGAGGATCGGCAGCGGTGAAACTCCTCCCGCGGGAAGCCGATCAATGAGTCAAAAAATTAACAGCGCCGACGCCGTTACGTTTCATTCCGCCAATCGTGAACGCCCCCAGGCACTTGGCCCGAAGCGGGGCTCGGCGCCAGTGTGACGCGGCGCGAGATTTTGGTCGCGACACGCTAAAGAAATCGAGGAATTTCATAGCGTTAATTGACCGGGCGCGGATGACCGGCTAGCCTTGTAAAGTATAGGGTGCAAAGGTCGGACAAGAGCAAGAAATGCTCGCGTCGGGGTGTAGGCGGCCTCTTGGGGTGTAGGCCGCCTTTGCAAGAAGCGATGGTGGGATGTCTGATACTCAATACGCGGCCATGAACCAGGCTGAGTCCCAGTCTGCCAAGGCGAAGGATTTGCGCGCCTTGGTGCACGACATGGGCCATTGGCGTCACGCGCCCGAGGGCGGCGTGAACCTGGTCATCATCAGCGTGGCCGGCGCTCTGCCGGAAGCCAAGCGCACGCCTGGGCTGGTCGCCCAGGTGGCCGAGGGCGCTGGCGGCATCGCCGCCAAGCGCGCCGGCACGTTCTACCAGGTGTCGCCCTGCGACTTCGCCATCATGGGCAAGCTTCAGGAAAACGTGCTCATCAGCATGGTACGCGACCTCAAGGTCGACATGCTGCGCACCATCGAGCGCAATTTCCCCGGCAGCTTCGGTTCCATCGACCAGAGCCGCCTGGTGCTGTCGTACGAACTGGTCAACAACTACCGTTCGGCCGCCGACCGGATCGCCAAATACGCCGAGATCGCCCAGCGCGCGGTCGCCGACGCCGACGGCGGCAACAAGCAGCTGCGGCCGCTCACGCCCGCCGACATCAAGAACGTGATGAAGGCCTATGAGAAATTCGGCAGCGAGAAGTTCATCAAGGCATTCGTCCGCACCCAGGACGTGATGCTGAATATCGCCGGCAAACCGCCGGAAACCGTGCTGCGCGAGTACTTCATCAGCATGGACCTGTTGCGCAAACCGCTGTTCATCGACGTCGAAATGCGCGGCTCCGGGCGCCTGTTCAACGAATTCACCCTGGTGCTGGACCAGATCCTGCTCCAGGCCTTCAATCAAATGCACACCACCGATCAGCGCTGCTCGATCAACCTCAACGTCGAGAGCGTGTTCACCGAGGCGTTCGAGGGCTTCATCGAAGCCACGCCGCCCAAGGTGCTCGAGCAGGTGGTGTTCGAGTTCCGCCAGGCCAATATCGTCGAGAATTTCGACGAGTTTCAGGTGGCGCGCGGGCTGATCAAATCCAAGGGCGCGCATATCGCGGTGGATCAGATCTTCCCCCAGACCGTGGGCCTGGTGGACCTCGACTATATCGGCGCATCCATCGCGAAAATCCACTGGCGCAACGGCGCCGAGGAAATCCTGAAAGAACGCGAACGCGCCGTCAAATACCTGATCGACTGCAACGTGGTGCCGGTCCTGATCCGCGTCGACAGCGAGCGTGCGCTCGAGGTCGGCGCGCGCATGGGCATCAACATGTTCCAGGGCTTCCTGATCGACCAGAAGCTGGGCCACAGGCCGGAAGCCGGCGCGTAACAGCCTGTCTTAAGGTTATATTGCGGCCGGGGGGATTTGGCGGCATGGTCTGGCCCCGAAAGCATGTTGGGCCGAAGCGGAAACCGGTTCGGCCGCTCAACATGCGACCAAACAAGAATCCGAAGCCTGTTCCCGATTCGCTGAACCGGACACAGACTTTGGTCGCCCTGTCCCATGCGCATCCAGCTCAAGCTTTTTGTTCTCCTGCTCGTCATTGCCATCGTCCCGCTCGCGGCGCTGAGCTGGCGCAGCCAGCGCGCGACCGAGAATCTCGGGGCGTCCATGGCGGCGTTCGGCCGCGCGGCGGTGACCCAGGAGATCCAGACTCAGCTCAGCCAGGCCGTGGGATATTCCGCCGACCTGCTCGCCGCCCAGCAGCGCCAGGTGGAACTGGCGCTCAAGCTTCAGGCCGCGGCGGCGGAGCGGCGGCTCGCGGGTGTTGAAGACGGCGGGCCGGCGTATCTCGACACCGATTTCGACGATCCCAAGCGCTGGCCCCCGGGCACGGAGCTGGCGCTCGACCACGCCATCGCGTCACCGGGGCGCGCGCTTCAGGCCACGCCGATCTCGCGCGAGCACCAGTCGTTCTTCCTGCCCAAGGACGCGGATGCCGCCGAAGCCAAACGCACCATGGCGCGCTTCGCCTCGATGGACCGTATCTACAGGGAATTGTCCGAGGCCAATCCGGGCCTGTTCTATTGGCAGTACATCGCGCTCAAGAACGGCGTTGTCTCGAGCTATCCGGGCCATGGCGGCTTCCCGGACGGCTACGACGCACGCTCGCGCGCCTGGTACAAGGACGCGGTCGCCAAGGGCTCCGACGGCAAGGATGGCTTGGCTTGGAGCGAGGCGCTGCTGGACGCCTCGACGCGCCGGCTGCTGCTGACCGCGTCGCAGCCCTTGCGGGACGGCGCGGGCGCCGTAGCCGGTGTGACGGCGATCGACGTCGATATTCTCAGCTTGCTCACCGCTATTCAAAGCCGTGTGCGGGTCGGCAAGGACGCCGAGAGCTTCATTGTGCAGCTGGTCGATGACACAAAGCCGCACCTGCGGGTGATCGCGTCCTCGACCTATAAGGATTCGGGCGCCGCCTGGAACGCCGTTCTGGAGGCGCCGACCCTCACGCCCGACGCCGGAGATTTCGCGGGATTGCTCGAGGATTTGCGCAATGGCCGCGACGGTATTCGCCAGCTGCCGTTCCGTGGCCGGCCGGCGCTGTGGGCCTACGGCCGCCTTGAGAACCTGGGCTCGGCGCTGCTTTACATCGTGCCCGTGGACGCCATCGAGAACATCGCCGACAGCGCCCAGGCCTCGGTGCGTCAGGCGATTCTCGACCAGCTGCGCCTCGCGGGCTTCGCGTCCATCGGCCTGATCGTCATCGTCGCCGCGCTCGCGATGGTGGCCGCGAAGTCCGTGACCAGTCCGTTGCGCTCGCTGGCGACCGCCGCCCGGGATCTCGCGGCGGGCGACCTTGAGGCGCGCGCGCCGGTGGAAAGCAGCGACGAGGTCGGCGAACTCGCGGTGGTGTTCAACGCCATGGTGCCGGAACTGCGTAGCCATATCGCTACCAAGGAGTCGCTGTCCCTTGCCCGCGAGGTGCAGCAGAAGCTGCTGCCGGAATCCGCTCCCAACGTGCCGGGGTTCGATATCGCCGGGCGCAGCGTCTATTCCGAAGCGATCGGCGGCGACTACTACGACTTCATTACCTTGAGCGGCGACCACGGTCATACGCGCTATGGCATCGTCGTCGGCGACGTTTCGGGTCACGGGATCGTGGCGGCGCTGACCATGATGTCGGTGCGCGCGCTGCTCCGCTCCTACGCGGGCGACGGCGCGACCTTGCGCCCCGTGATGCGCGCGGTGAACCGCCACTTGACCGCCGACACCACCGCCGGGCGTTTCGTGACGCTGGTCTATATGGTGATCGCGCCCGGCAGCCGTCACATCCGCTGGATCAGCGCCGGCCACGGCCCGATCTTGTTCTACGATCCGCGCACCCATCAGTTCGAGGAACTGGCGGTGCACGATATTCCGCTCGGCGTGAAGGCCGACTGGCCGTTCCACGAGAACGACCGCGACGCCTGGCCGGCCGAGGGCCTGATCGTCATCGGCACGGACGGCCTGTGGGAGAGCCGCAACCCCGAGGGCGCCGCGTTCGGCAGGGAGGGCCTGCTCGCGGCGCTGCGCGCGACCGCGCACCTGCCGGCGGCCGAGATCTGCGGCGAAGTGATCGCGCGCGTGCGTGCGTTCGCGGACGGTGCGCCGCAAGAAGACGACATGACCGTGCTGGTCATCAAGTTCAAGCCATGACCGTAAACCTGATCAAGCTCTGCGTCGGTATCGAGGACATCGAACACCTCGAACAGGTCCAGAAAAAACGCCGCAACAAGGACGGCAACTGCTACCACCGCACGCGCATGACGCCGACCCGGGGCAAGGAGATCGTGGGCCAGGGGTCCATGTACTGGGTGATCAAGGGGTTCATCCAGGTGCGCCAGGAAATCGTCGGTCTCTCCAAGGGCAAGCGCGAGGACGGCCGGCCGGCCTGTGTGATCGAACTGGATCCGAAACTGATCCCGGTGCAGATCACCGCGCATCGCCCGTTCCAGGGGTGGCGCTACCTGAAGCCCGAGGCGGCGCCGCCCGACCTCAAAGGCAAGGGCCGCAAGGCGGTGATCGATCCCACGATGCCCAAGGAAATGCGCCTGGAACTGGCCAAGCTCGGCCTTCTCTGAAACCCAGACATGCAGCCTGCGCGGCTTTACCGGCACGCGCGCCTGTCGCATGGTCCTGAGGCATTTTCCGGCGCGATGCGCGCGGTTCGCCGTAAAAAGGCGACCAAAAAATGGTCCAACGTAGGAGAAGTACATGCGGGTTCTGATTCTCGGCGCCGGCGCCATGGGTGGCTATTACGGCGGACGCCTGATCGAGGCCAGGGCCGGCGCGGACGTTACTTTTTTGGTGCGTGACGGGCGCAAGGCGCAGCTCGCCGAGAAGGGGCTCGTGATCGACAGCCCAGCCTGCGGCAACTTCGCGGCGCCGGTGCATGCGGTCACGGGTGCGGCGCTCGCCCGCGAAAAGCCCTTCGACGTGGTGCTGTTCACCTGCAAGGCCTACGACCTCGACAGCGCGCTGGAGGCTATCGCCCCGGCGGTGTCGGCGGAGACCGTGGTGCTGCCGGTGCTCAACGGCATGTCGCATATGGAAATGCTCAATGACCGGTTCGGCGAACGGCGCGTGTGGGGCGGGGTGGCCAAGATCGCGGCGCAAATGCTGCCCGACGGCACCATCAAACATTTGAATGACTGGCGCGAACTGATGTTCGGCGCGCAGTCGGGCGAGATCACGCCGGCCGTGAAGGCGTTCACCGCGGCCTTCGGCGACAGCGCGGTCAAGGCCGTGCCGGTGACCGACATCAAGCAGGCGATGTGGGAAAAATGCGTGCACCTCTCCACCGTCGCGGCGATGACCAGCCTGATGCGCGCGAGCATCGGCGAGATCGTGCGTGGCGGCGGTTCCGAGCTGATGCTCGAGGCCTTGAACGTCAATTCGGAGATCGCCGCGCGCGAAGGCCATGCGCCGTCCGCGACCTTCCGCGACGACTACGGCCGCATGTTCACGGACCCGACCATCCCCTACGGCGCTTCCATGCTCAGGGATATCGAGCGCGGCGGGCAGATCGAGAGCGACCACATCGTCGGATTCATGCGCGCGAAAGCCAAAAAATACGGCATCCCGGCGCGGCTTCTCGATATATCCTATGTCCATCTGAAGGCGTACGAGCAGCGCCGCGCCGCCGGCCGGCTCTGACCGGCAGAACAGGGGGGTGTCATGAGCGAGGGAAGCAAGGCGATCGATCCCGCAGCGTTCCGGTCCGCGACACCCGCCCCGTACACCGCCGCAGTGATCCAGGCGGCGCCGGTCGCCTTCGATCCGGCGCGCACCTTGCAGAAAGCCGCCGACCTTGCCGCCGACGCCAGGAAGAAGGGCGCGGCGCTGACGCTGTTCCCCGAAGCATTCGTTTCGGCCTACCCGCGCGGCAACGACTTCGGCGCGGTGGTCGGCGCCCGCTCGCCCGAAGGCCGGGAGCAATTCCGCCGTTATTGGGAAAGCGCGGTCGAGGTGCCGGGGCCGGCGGTCGAGGCGCTTTCGAAAATCGCCCGCGACAATCAGACCCAGCTGGTGATCGGCGTGATCGAACGCGACCGCGGCACGCTCTATTGCACCGCGTTGTTTTTTGCCGCCACCGGGGTGTTCCTCGGCAAGCACCGGAAACTGATGCCCACGGGCTCCGAGCGGCTGGTATGGGGTTTCGGCGACGGTTCCACCCTGCCGGTCTACGAGACGCCGCAAGGGCGTCTGGGCGCGGTGATCTGCTGGGAGAATTACATGCCGCTCCTGCGCGCCGCCATGTACGGCAAGGGCATCGAAATCTATTGCGCGCCCACCGCGGACCCGCGCGAAACCTGGCACGCCTCCATGCGCCATATCGCGCTCGAAGGGCGCTGTTTCGTGCTATCGGCCAACCAGTTCTGCCGCCGCAAGGATTATCCTGCCGACTACATGACGCGCCTGTCCGACGATCCCGAGGCGATCTATTCCGCCGGCGGCAGCTGTATCGTCGGGCCGCTCGGCAACGTGCTGGCCGGGCCGGTCTACAACGAGGATGCGATCCTGACCGCCGAGATCGACATGCGCGATCTGGTGCGGGCGCGCATGGATTTCGACCCCGTCGGCCATTACGCGCGGCCCGATGTGCTCAGCTTGCGGGTGGACGAAACGCCGCGTCCGGCGGTGTCCTATGCGCAGGAGGCGCGTGCCGAGGTCAGTTCCACAGAACCAGCGGCAGCCCGGCGGCGATGATCAGCACGCCGGCGATCTTGGCCGGCGTCATCGGCTCGGCCAGGGCGAAGCGCCCGACCACCTGGGCGCCCAGGATGCCCGAGACCCGGCGGATCAATTCCACCGCCGCCACCAGCATCAGCTGATAGGCCGCGAGCTGGAGCACATACCCCACGCCGCCAAGAACGCCTGCGAGCAGGAGCGGCCGGCGGGCCTCGGGTTTCACGCCGAAGGCGCGGGGGCCGTCGAGAATCGCGATCCAGAGGCCGATCAGCGCGGTGATCGCCGCGACCTGGATGAAGCCGTGCATGCCCACCGAGGATTGCGCGATGCACAATTTGTCGAAGCCGGGCGTGGTGGACCACAGCACGACCACGCCCATCATCAGGCGCGCACCCGGCTCCCGGCGCAGATTGCGCACTGCATTCGCCAGCGGCGCGAGGACGCCGCTGCCTGACCCGGGTTCGCCGGCGCTATACAGTACGAACAGCCCCGCCACGACCGTGACGATCCCGATCGTCTGCATAAGGCTTGGCCATTCGCCCAACATGACACCGGAAAAAACCAGCGTGACGCCCGGCACCAGCGCCAGCAGGGGCACCATCAACGATAAGGGTGAGCGTCGCAGGGCCAGCAGGTACAGCACATTGGCGCCCATGCCGGCGGCGATGTCGGCGACGCCCGGCAGCCAGTAGGCGGAGGCCGGCGTTCCGAAGCCGCCGGAATACCAGGCCCAGCCGGCGAGCACCGGGATCTGCAGGCCGATGAAGACGAACAGGATCTGGCGCGGCGGGGCGTCGACCACTTTGCGCAAGTAGTCGATGGCGAGATAGGCCAGGCCGCATCCCAACGCGGCGCCCGGTCCGAGGAGAGCGGCGGTCAGCACCTAGGCGTCTACCCCGCCATTGACCGGATCGGCGATCGTCCCCATCTTGGCGGCCTCTCCATTCCTTGGACCTATCATGTCCGATTTCCTCACGCGCACGGCCAGCGACCTCGCATCCCAGGCGGGCGCCCTGGTTCCGCTCATCATCTACTACCCCTTGGGCATGCTGATCTACGACCGTATCGGCGACGATATCGGTTTTCAGCCATTGCCGGCCTACAGCGCCTCGGCCTATAGCGCCTCGGGCGGCAGCGCGACGGTGTCGATGGCGGCAAGCCTGGCGGCGCGCGAGGCCGACCGCCGGATCGCCAGTCTCGGCTTCCACCTGTTGCGCGCGCGTACCCAGATCAAGGAACTGGCGGATACTTTACGCAAGTAGAAATCCCGGTGTTGCGTCCTGGATAAAGGACGGAGGTATTTATGGCCAAGATCACCAAGACTGAAGACCAGTGGCGCAAGGAACTGACGCCCGAACAATTCCGCATCCTGCGTCAGAAGGGCACCGAGCGGCCGTTCACCGGCGAATACAACGCGTTCAAAGGCGAGGGCCAGTTCGTCTGCGCCGGCTGCGGCGAGACGCTGTTCGACTCCCGCGCCAAGTATAATTCCGGTTCCGGCTGGCCGAGTTTCTTTCAGGCCGCGAGTCCCGATGTGATCGCCGAACATCATGACAACAGCCATGGCATGCAGCGCACGGAAATCACATGTGCCCGCTGTGGCGGTCACCTCGGGCATGTGTTTCCGGACGGCCCGGCCCCGACCGGGCAGCGCTACTGTGTCAATTCGGCCTCGCTGGATTTTAAGGGCACCAGGGAAAAGCCCTGAAAAAGCGGCCTTTTCCGGGTGGTCCTCCCGCGCGTACAACCGGAATGAGAACCTGCTTTTCGTCAACGAGAATATTTTTCCGCCTCTGTCAGCGAACGCTTGCGGGCATGAACGGCATACGTATTCTGTCTCCCGCACGCGGGGTTCACACTTGGGGGCAAGGGGATCAAGCTGCAGGGGGAAGGGACTCCATCGGGCTGCGCGCGGCGCGCTGGACGGAGAACCAAGACAAAAAGGGGTACGGCCTGGCCGTACCCCTTTTTTCTATGCGGAAGTCTTAGCCTCTACCGCGGTAGGGCTGCACGCCCTGCTCCGGAACCCAAAGTCCTTCGGGCAACGTGCCGGTCTGCCAGAACACATCGATCGGGATGCCGCGCGCGCGGTGAACGCGCGCCAAAAAAGAGGCGGCGGACGCAAATGGTTCAGACGCCGGCAATGCAGCGGCGGAAGGCTTACCCGCGTCCGCGATAGGGCTGCACGCCCTGATCGGGCACCCAGAGACCTTCCGGCAGGACGCCGGTCTGCCAGAACACATCGATCGGGATGCCGCCGCGCGGGTACCAGTATCCGCCGATGCGCAACCATTTCGGCGCGATGGCTTCCATCAGGCGCTTGCCGATGGTGAGCGTGCAGTCCTCGTGGAATCCGGCGTGATTGCGGAACGAGCCCAGGAAAAGCTTGAGGGACTTGGATTCAACGATGGTCTCGTCGGGCGCGTAATCGATCACGATATGCGCGAAATCGGGCTGCCCGGTCACCGGGCACAAGGTGGTGAACTCCGGGCAGGTGAAGCGGATCAGGTAGTCGGTGTCCTGATGCGGATTGGGCACCGCCTCCAGCACCGCCGCGTCCGGCGAGGCCGGCAGCGCGCTGGTCGCCCCCAGCTTGGTCAGCTGCTCGAAATGATCTGTCATAGCCGTGCTATAACCCACCCCATGGATAACGTCACCGATAACGTCACCCCCGTCACCGACCTCATCGCCTCGCCGTGCATCGGTGTGTGCACCGTGGACCGGGCGCGCAACATCTGCATCGGCTGCCTGCGCACCCTGCCGGAGATCGGCGCCTGGCGCGCCATGACCCTTGAGCAGAAGCGCGCCGTCGTGGCCGCCTGCGAGGAACGCGCCAAGACCTGGGAGCGCCTGGGTAAGGACTGGAAGCCGCTGGAGACCGCGGGGGAAGCCGGGGAGATCACACGGCCCTAAATGTCGCGGCGGTCTCCGGGAACACCCTGTGGGCCCAAGGCGTTGCACCTCCCGACGCGCCGGACTCCGGATATTTTCAACTAGATGTGGTGGGGTGGCGTTATCCTGCTACAATATCTGGCGGGCGCCCCCAGGATCTCGGGAAAAGGAGTTTGCCTCATGGCCACGTCGCAGATTTCGCAAGCCGCCGCTTCCTCCGGTTATTTCCCGGTCATGGGCGATCTGCAAGGCATCGTCGACCGCGCCGTGTCCAGCGCGCGCGCCTGTGGCCGTGACTATGTCGGCCAGTGTCATATGGCGGCCCGGGCGGTGATGGCGGTGCGGCCCGATCTGTCGGCGCGTGAGGCCTTCGCCGCCGTGTCGCGCCTGCGGGACCATTAGCGCGCGGTTCCACCGTTTCAGCTAGCGCGCGGTTCCACCGTTTCAGCTAGCGCGCGGTTCCACCGCGACACCGCTTCGCTGTCAGGAACAACCTGCGCATCGTGAACAGCACACGCCCGTCCGCTTGCGGGCGATAGGCGCGTGCGGCGGCATCGCGATAGTCGCCCAGGAAGCGCTGTTTCTCGGTTTCGGTCAGCACGCTCAGGTAAGGCACCAACGCCGCGCCCGACACCCAGGCGACCACCGCATCCAGATTTTCCAAAGGATGCGCGTAGTGGGTTTCCCAGATATCGACCTCGGCCGCATGGGGTTTGAGCAGGTCGTAGTAGTCGCCGGCCCGCAAGGGATCGGGATGCGTCGCCACGTCCGCCAGGCGTCCGCGCCAGGGGTCGCGCTTCAAGACCTGGTCGAGGCAGGCGCGATACGGCGCATCGGCGGTATTGGGCATTTGCGCGGCGAGGATGCCGCCCGGCACGAGTGCTCCCATCAATCGCGGGACCAGGCCCGCGTGGTCCGGCACCCAATGCAGCGCGGCGTTGGAGAACAGCAGCGCGGCGGGCGCGGGCGGCGCCCAGGCGGCGATATCGCCCGATTCCCAGCGCATGTCGGGAAACCGTTTTTGCGCCGCGGCCAGCATGGCGGGAGATGAATCGAGGCCGGTCACGGCGCGGCCTGGCCATTTCGCCGCCAGCATGGCGGTGATGTTGCCGGCGCCGCAGCCCAGATCATAGACGGATCCCGGTGCATCGAGGGTCAGGCGGTGCAGGAGGTCTTCCACGGGGCGGGCGCGGAACGCCGCGAACGCGAGATAGGCCGAAGGATCCCAGACGCGTGGATTTCCGGCCGCAGCGGGGCTCACGGCGGGTCCAACGTCTCTTGCGCTTGGCCCGCCTGCTCCCGGCCCGCCTGCTCCCGGCCCGCTTGTCCCTGAAAAGCTTCATCGACATCGAGCAGTCCGGGATGGGCGGCAAGGACCGCGCGGTTGCCGTGTTCGAGCGCATCGTCGAGAGCGAGGACCGCGCGCCGCAGCAGGTCGCCCGCGGCCCGGTCGAGGGCGTGGATCGCAGCCGCGCCGATGCTCACGGTGAAATTCAGCGTCTGCCCGTCCACCGCCACGCTCAGGCCGGCGGTGTCGCGGCACATGCGTTCGGCGAGCACCAGCGCGCCGGCGCCGGCGGTTTCCGGCAACAGCGCGAGATAGCGCGACGGCGACATGCGCCCGAGGCTGTCGCAATGGCGCATGACCACCACGCAATAGCCCGTCAGCATCTGCGCGACCGTGTCGGCGGCGCGGATGCCGCATTTCTCGACCAGCGCGCCGTGCGCGTCGATTTCGATCACCAGGCAGGAAAAATCCTCGCCGTAGCGGCGCGCGCGCGCGAATTCGTTCTGGGCCAATTGCGTGACATGCGCCCGATTCGATACGCCGGTAAGGCCGTCGGAGGTGGCGCGGCGTTCCAGCTCCTGGCGCAGGATGACGGTGGCGGCGCCTTGCGCGACCAGGCGCTGGGTGCCCACCACGGTCGCGGCCAGGAACGGCAGCCAGTAAACCAGCGCCTCGGCCCGGGAGAATTCCGGGTACAAGCCCGGAAGATAGATCGTCGCGCCGTAGAGCCCGATGACGCTCATGGCGGCCAGGCTGATCCACACCGCGCGCGGCACGGTGGACAGATGCGCGACGAACAATCCGAGTAGGCCGAACAGCAAGGCGAATCGCACCGCGCCCGCCATGGGCGCGACCGCGACGCCGAACACGATATGCGCGGCGAACACCACGCTGGTGAGGATCGGTACGATGAACTGGCGGATGCGCTCTTCGCGCAGGTAGGTGAGGCCGTAGATCGCCAGCACCGCGGCCAGCAGCGTCAGGGTGAAATCGGAGAACAGGGTGTTGGCGTAGCCGCGGTACCCTACCCACAGGGCGCCCAGGCCATAAAGCCCGCCGCCGCCAATCAGCAGGCGGCGCTGCGCAACCGCGAAGTCGCGCTGCCATACCGCGCTGCCCAAAGGAGAGTTTTCGATCACCGGTGCAAGTCCCGCTCCACGCCCACCCGGAGCATAGCAGCAGGACCGCTCGCGGTTCTCAACAATTCAATGAATGTGAGCGAAGCCCAGGCGGAAGCCTTCCGCCGGCGCCGCCTCGCGCAGCGCGCCGCGCGCGCGCCGCAAGAGGCGTTCGGCGACATCCGCGGACGCTTCCGCGCCGGTCACGGCCTGCGCCGCGATGCCGGCGCCGAGGTCCACCGGCGTGGCCACCGCGCCAAGGACCAGCGGCTCGGCCATCGCCGCCGCGATCTCGCGGCCGCGGGTGGCGGCGTGCGGCGCGATCAGGAAGTCGGTCATCATCAGCGCGAGCATGTTGCCGTCGAGGCGGGCCGCGATTTCGAGCGGACCTTTGGCGCGGCGCAGGCGCTGCCCCAGCAACCGCAGCGCTTCGTCGCCGGCCGCGAGGCCGAGGGTCTCGTTGATCTCGGCGAGCGCGCCGATCTTGAGCAGGCCCGCGCCGACCGTGGCGCCCTTGCCGGCGCGGTTGGCGACGGCGGCGGCGAGTGAGTCGATGAACGGCGCGCGTGCGATCAGGCCGGTGAGCGTATCGCGTTCCGCGCCGCGGCCAAGCATCGCTTCACGCCGGTGACCCGCGAGCGCGTACCTGATCGCGCGCTGCAGGCGTTCGACCGTGAGTTCGCCCTTGGCGAGGAACCCGTAGGCACCGTGCGCCAGCGCCTTGCGGTCGATGGCTTCGTCGTCGAGCGCGGACATCACCACGAACGGAACGTCGAACTCGGAGTGCCGCGTCTCGTCCATCAGGTCGAGACCGGTGTGCGGCTGCAAATAGTAGTCGGCCAGCACGAGGTCGATCGCCTCGCGGCGCAGAACCTGCAGCGCGGCGGGAATGGTGTCGGCGTGATGAACGTTGGATGCGCGCACACCCGCGGCCTCGAGGAATTTCTTGATCAACGCGCGGTCGCGCGCGTTGTCCTCGAACACCAGGACGTTGAGGCCGCCGGCGTCGAATCCGGCCGCCCCGCCCGGCGATGCCGCGCCAAGGGACGGGGAGCGCCCGGCAAAAGCGCTTTGAACGGAACGAAGGGTCATCGGCTCTCCAGGGGCGTGTGGTCCGCCTTGCGCGGGCGGTACTGGCCGCCCTTGATCTCATCGCGGCACCCTAGCGACCCGAGGTTGATGGTTTCTGAACAAGGACAATATTTCCGCCGGTTAGGACCGAGAGTCATAAGACTCAAGGTGTTAGCGCTCATTCTTGAAACGGCTCTGTTCCAATTCGCGCGAAGGCGAGGGATTCGCACGCGATTTGGGCGCCCGGCAGAGGTTGTGTGACAGCGGATTCGGGCCTGCGAAAAGCTTCGTGGTTGAATTTCATCGACGCGTAAACACAAGGGGACGCAGCGCGCGGGGCGCGCGGATTTTCACCTGGCGTGCGCGTCGTGACATGCGCGCCGGTGCGCGCCGCCATCTCCGCGAAACCGCTCAAAGCAGGCAAATTTTTCAACCAAAACAAAACGAATCGCTGTGCGCGCGGCGCGGCGGTTCACGGTCGCGGAACAGGCGCGCGCGCGCGTTGGATCGCGCATTTGCGCAGGAGGTCGGGACGCGGTTCGCAATAACGTTCAAGCGGGAACATTCTCCCTTGACAGCTAAGCGCCCATGCCTTTGGTTAAGCGCCATCCTGTGGGTGCTCCAAAGGGGACGGGTTGGGGGGGCATCGGACCGATGGACTACATCGGTCCAAAAGGCGCGAGTGTTGCCAAGGCGGCACTCTGCCTGTTAGACCCTCGACACTACTTTTGCCCATCAGGACCGGCCGCAACGCAAACCCATTTTGTTGAGTGAGCGCATGGATCTTTCGACCGCACCTCGCTACATACCGCCGCCCACGAATAATCGCCGTACCATCGGCTTCCTGCTCGTGGTCGCCTTCCACGCCCTCGTCATTTGGGCATTCATGTCCGGCCTAGGCCAGATGGTCGTCGATCGCCTCAAGGGGCCGCTCGAAACCCGCATCATCGAAGAGGCCAAGATCGAAGAAGACGCGCCGCCGCCGCCGCCGCCCAAGTTCGCTGCGCCGCCGCCGGTGTTCGTCGATATGCCGGTCGTGGCCATCACCGAACCGGTCGCCGACACCTCGGCGATCCAGAGCACCACCAACGTGCGTCCCGTCGCCCCGCCTCCGCCGCCGAAGGCGGACGTGGTCGTGGCGCCCCGACAGAACCCGCGGCGTCCGAATACCGGCGCCGAAGAAATGTACCCGGCGATGTCCCGTCGCCTGGGCGAAGAGGGTACGGTCGTCCTCCTTCTCACCGTCAACGAAGAAGGCCGGGTGACCGAAGCGAAAGTCCAGACCAGCAGCGGCTTTGAACGTCTCGACGAAGCTGCAGCTAAAGAAGCTGGAAGGACGTGGCGGTTCCTGCCTGGAACCATCAACGGCAAGCCGGCATCGATGCAGATGCCGATCCGAGTGACCTTCAAGCTTCCGAAGTAAGTCGAGAACCAATGAGCCGCGGCCTAGGCCGCATCAATGTAATGACAGTTTGAGTCTAGCGAGGACACATCAATGAATACCCGACTGACGAACCTTTGCTCGAAGATCCTGGCCGTTGTGCCGGCCGTGGCGTTCGCCGTGGCGCTGGCCACCAGCCCGGTCGTCTCCTATGCCGCGGACGAAGCCCCGGCCGCTGCTCCGGCCGACGCCGCCGCCGCTCCGGCGGCTGCTCCGGCTGACGCCGCTGCCGCTCCGGCCGCCGCCGCCGCTCCGGCCGCGGGCGGTGCCACCGAAACCATCGAAAACCCGTACGGCCTTGAGAACCTCTGGGCCTCGGGCGACTTCCTGTCGCACACCACCGTCGTGATCCTCGCGATCATGTCGATGGGCACCTGGTACATCCTGATCATGCGCCTGGTCGACCAGACCGTCCTGATGCGGCAGGCCAACACCGCTCAGAAGAGCTTCTGGGCCGCCGGTTCGCTCAAGGAAGGCATGGCCAAGCTCGAGCCGAACAGCGCGTTCCGCGCGATCGTGGACGATGGTCTGAAGGCCACTGAACACCACGAAGGCAAGCTCACCGACACCGTCGACCTGAACGAGTGGGTCACCATGTCGCTGGCCCGTTCCACCGACGCCGTGAACTTCCGTCTCCAGGGCGGCCTGTCCTTCCTGGCTTCGGTCGGTTCGACCGCTCCGTTCGTCGGTCTGCTCGGCACCGTGTGGGGCATCTATCACGCCCTGGTGAAGATCTCGCTCGCTGGCCAGGCCTCGATCGACAAGGTCGCCGGCCCCGTCGGTGAAGCGCTCATCATGACCGCCTTCGGTCTGATCGTCGCGGTGCCCGCGGTGCTGGGTTACAACTGGCTCGTCCGCCGCAACAAGGTCGCCCTGGATCGCGTGCGCAACTTCGCGTCCGACATCCACGCGGTGCTGCTCAGCAACCGTCCGGGCCGCGCCCGCGCCTAATTCGCGCGGACGTTGCTCTCGGGCTTTTGTATTAACGAAGGCCCCTACGACCTAGTAAAGTTCGTCTCGGCCCAGGGGTCCGGTTTCGTCCGGACCCCTGATCCGGACGCCTAAAGGAGAGTTACTCATGGGTATGAGCGTCGGGAAAGACGAAGACGACGGCGCGGTGATGTCGGAAATCAATACGACACCGCTCGTCGACGTCATGCTGGTGCTGCTGATCATCTTCCTGATCACCATCCCGGTGGTGACCGCGGAAGTGAAGCTGAAGCTGCCGGTGGTCACGAACGAAGCGCTGATCACCAAGCCGGAAAACATCACCGTCGCGGTGGACGAGAAGGGCTACATCTATTGGAACGCCCGCCGTATCGCGCCGGAAAGTCTGCTTGAGCGCATGAAGCAGGAAGCCCTTAAGGTGCCGCAGCCGGAAATCCACATCCGCGGCGACGTCCAGGCCCGCTACGAGTTCATCGGCCGCGTGGTCGCGACCGTGCAGCGCGCCGGCATCCTCAAGGTCGGTTTCATCACCGATCCCGAACTGCGCGAAGTGAACTTCTAACACGCCAATACAGGCGAGCCGGCACCGCCGGCTCGCCGTTTTTTTAGAGCGGAGATTTAGCTATGGGTATGAGCGTAGGCGAGGGCAAATCGGACGGCGATCCGATGGTCGAAATGAACACCACGCCGCTGATCGACGTGATGCTGGTGCTCCTCGTGATGATCATCGTCACCATTCCGGTGCAGAAGCAGGCGGTGAAGCTCGACATGCCGCGCCCCAGCGCCAACAAGCCGACGGCGCCGCCGGAAGTGGTCGAACTCGAAGTCGACTTCGACGGCACCATGCTGTGGAACGGCACCGTTGTGCAGAATCTCGACCAGATGATCCGCTACCTGGCCCAGTCCGCCGCGGCCAGCCCGCAGCCGGAAATCCATCTGCGTCCGAACCGTCTCGCCAAGTATGAGCCGGTCGCCAAGATTCTTGCGATTGCCCAGCGTCTGGGCGTGAAGCGTATCGGGTTCGTCGGCAACGAGCAGTACCTGACCGAGTAGGTGCTGCACGGGCGAAAGCCTGCGAGCCTTAGTATCAACGTGGTGTGAGGGGGGAGCGCCGCGCGGAATATCCGGTGGCGTTCTTTTTCGTGGAGAGGAAACAATGGCCAAGTCACGTACTACAGTAATGGTTGCCGCTATCGCTCTGGCGACTGGATTCATGGGCGCGGAAATCGTTTCCGCCCCGACCGCCGCGATCGCGGCCGAAGCCAAGAAGCCGCCGACGGTGAAGCCCGCGGTCGGTAAGCCCCTTCAGGAAGCGATGACCGCTGTGAAGGCCGGCAAGCTGCCGGAAGCGCTGGCCAAGGCGCAGGAAGCCGACAAGGTCGCCGGCAAGACTCCCTATGAGACCCTCGTGGTCAACCAGGTGTTGGCCGCGATCTACGCTCAGAGCAAGGACTTCGCCAACGCCGTGAAGGCGATGGAAGCCCAGGTCGCCACCGGCGAAATGTCGGCTGAAGACCAGAAGAAAATGGCGAAGCAGGTCGCCACCAGCTACTACCAGCTGAAGAACTACCCGAAGACCATCGAGGTCGCGAGCAACTACGTTAAGAGCGATCCGAACGACACCGACATGCTGGTGCTGATCGCCCAGTCCCAGTACCTGCTGAAGAACTACAAGGGCACCACCGAAGGCGTGCAGGCCACGCTCAAGGCGGCCCGCGCCACCGGCAAGCCGATCCAGGAAGGCTGGCTCCGCCTGCAGATGAGCGCCGAGCACGAGCAGGGCAATGACGCCGGCACCAGCGCGGCGCTCGAGCAGATCATCGCGATCAATCCCAAGGAAGAGGATTGGAAGGCGCTGATCCAGTACGCCGAAAAGGGCATGCGCAACCAGGGCAACTCGACCAAGAACGCCCTCGACATGTATTTCGTGAAGATGCAGGTCGGCACGCTCGCCACCGCCCAGGAATACACCGACTTCGCGCAGCTGGCGCTTCAGGACGGTCTCCCGGGCGCGGCCAAGAAGGTCGTGGACAAGGGCTTCGCCGCGGGCGTGCTGGGTTCCGGCGCCACCAAGGACCGCGAAGTCCGTCTCCAGACCATGGCGACCAACCAGGCCGCCTCCGACGAAAAGACCCTCGCGGCCGGCGAAGCCGAAGCCCGCAAGGCCAAGAGCGGCGATCCGCTCATCAAGGCCGGTGAGGCCTACTGGAGCTACGGCCAGTACGACAAGGCCGCTGAGTTGATCCAGGAAGGCATCACCAAGGGCGTGACCAGCGCGGACGACGCCAAGTTCCGCCTGGGCATGGTCTATATCTCGGCCGGCAAGAAGCAGCAGGCGATGGAGGCCTTCAAGGGCATCAATGCAGCCTCCATCCCGGGCCAGCTGTCGCGCCTGTGGACGCTCGCGGCCAACTCGCCGCCGCCGGCGAAGAAGGCCTAAATAGCCTTTCAGGCTCAAAGATCGTCGCCGGAAGCGGAAACCCGCTTCCGGCGATTTCTTTTTGCGCCCATGATTCGCCCGTGGTCCGCGTGGGCCTCTCACCGCAACGTGTGGAGTCGCGGGGCTTGTAAGGGCGTCGATCGGGAGTAAGATTCCCAAACGCATACCTGCCGAAGGTGCCGCCATGCTGATCCACGCGAAAAAAGCGTCCGACGCTGCCTCCCACGAGATCACGCCCGAGAGCGTCTATCTGAACCGGCGGGGTTTCATGGCCGGCGCCGCCGCGGTTGCGGTGGGTGGTTTCGCCGGCAACGCCGGCGCGGCGGTCCTGCCGGCGGCGAATGGCGCGGGCGCGTTCGAGAATCTCAAGCAGGGGTACCGCAAGCTCGGCGAGAAGGACCAAGTCTCCACCTACGAGGCGATCTCCGGCTACAACAACTATTACGAATTCGGTACGTCCAAAAGCGATCCGGCGGCCAACGCCAAGAACTTCAAGCCGATGCCCTGGACGATCAAGGTCGATGGCCTGTGTGCCAAGCCGGGCACGATTGCGATCGAAGACCTGCTCAAGCCGCACACGCTCGAGGACCGGATCTACCGCCACCGCTGCGTCGAGGCCTGGTCGATGGTCATTCCCTGGGTCGGGGTTCCGCTGGCCGAGGTGGTGAAGCAGTTCGAACCCCTGGGCAGCGCCAAATACATCGCCTTCGAAACGATCGTCCGGCCCGAGGAAATGCCCGGCCAGCGTTCGGCGCGGATTCTGCCGTGGCCCTATATCGAAGGGCTGCGCCTCGACGAGGCCAACCACCCGCTCGCGATCCTCGCTGTCGGGATCTACGGCAAGACCCTGCTCAACCAGAACGGCGCGCCGCTCCGCCTGGTGGCGCCGTGGAAGTACGGCTTCAAGAACGTGAAATCGATCGTGCGCATCAGCTTCACCGAACAGCAGCCCAAGAACACCTGGCAGGTGATGGCGCCCGACGAATACGGCTTTTACGCCAACGTGAATCCGCATGTGGACCATCCGCGCTGGTCCCAGGCCACCGAACGCCGCATCGGCTCGGGGAACGTGCTCTCGGCCTTCGAGGCCCGCCGCACGACCCTGATGTTCAATGGCTACCAGGAAGAAGTCGGCCAGCTTTACGCCGGCATGGATCTCACGCGTTATTACTGACGCCCCCACCGATGTCCGACGCCGCCCTCCAGGCCCGGCGCAATGTCCTGCGCCGGGGGCTTAAACCCGCGGTCTTCATGCTATGCCTGGTGCCGCTGGTGCTGCTGGTGGCGCGCGGCTTCGCCAACGATCTTTCCGCCAATCCGGTGGAATTCATCATCCGCACCCTGGGCGATTGGGCGCTGCGGTTCTTGTTGCTGGCCCTCGCGGTCACGCCACTGCGCCTGGCGACCGGATGGAACGAGGTGGCGCGCTTGCGCCGCATGCTCGGGTTGTTCGCGTTCACTTACGTCGTCCTGCACCTCTTGGCCTACACCGGCCTCGACCAGGGGTTCGATTTCGTGGGTCTGTGGAACGACGTGATGAAGCGGATCTACATCACCGTGGGCATGGCTGCGTTCGCGCTCCTGCTGCCGCTGGCGGTGACGTCGGCCGACGCGATGATCCGAAAGTTGGGGGGCGCGCGCTGGCGCATGCTGCACCGCCTCGCATACCCCGCGGGCGTGCTCGCGGTGATTCACTACTTCCTGATGATCAAGGCGGGCTATCAGCAGCCGACGGTCTATGCCGTCATCCTTGCGGTGCTGCTGGGAGTCCGATTGGTAAAACGCGCTTAGGACAAAGCCGGGGCGCCGTTGAGGCGGTTCACGATCTGCAGCCACAGGGCGCAGTCCTTCCAGGCCGAAGCGCCGAGATGCTGGTGCATGCAGGTAATCGCGTAATCGAGCGCCGCATTGCCGTGCGTGCGGCGCACCTCATCGGCGAGGGCGGCGATGTTGGCCTGATAATGCGGCTCGAAGCTCGTCTGCTGCGTCGGGCTCATGAAATCACCTGTGATCGGCACATGCGGCCGGTATTAGGTTTTGCCTCAAAACTAAATAACTATAGAGGCGAAACCAAATTCCGGTAAAGCGGGATTCGCATCCCGCCGACGGCCACGCCCGCGCGCCCTTCTACAATCCGGCACGAATTGGCTCGGCTATGTTTTTGTGAAGTTCGCGTATAGACTGTGAAAACGGCCGATCCTGGGGCCCAAATCCTTGCCAATCTTGGATAATTTTAGGTAGAGCATAGTCTAACGAAAGACACTCCCTGGTGTGGCCGGGCTGGCGGGTTGAGACTGAGCCAGGGGGTAAAGAGGGCGGATGGCGGGGAAACGTAAGAGCGCAAAGACCAAGGCCCGGACGCGCGCCAGGAGCCGGTCGGCCGCCCCCAAAAGGGCCGCCAAGACTCGGCCCAAGGTCCGGCCGAAGGTCCGATCCAGAATCCAGCCGAAGCGTCCCGCCAAGCCCAAGGTGCCGCCAAAAGCGCCCGTGGCGAATCCCGCCGCCGCCACCCTTCTGTCCCAGACAGCCCAGATTCTCAGCGCCGCGTCTTCCGGCATCGTGGCCGCTACGCCGGCCGGCGTGATCACCATCGCCAATCCCGCGGCGGCCGACCTTCTGGACCGCGACGCCGCCGCCATGACCGGCATGAGTGTCGAGCGCGCCTTCGTTTACGGCGGCGGACACCCCGAGGCCGGGCGCCCGGTGCCGCTGCTGGACCAGTTCAAGACCGGTCCGTTCTACACCGAACAGGAGGCGCAGGTTGCCCGCAGCGACGGCTCCAGCTTCGAGGCGATTTATGTGGTGGCGCCGTTTGGCCAGAACCGTGAGACCCAGGGGTATGTCATCACCTTCAGCGACATCACCCAGCGCCGCCGCTCCGAAGCCGAGCTGCGCCTGGCCGCGGCGGTGTTCGATCACAGCCCGGAAGGCCTGATCATCGCCGACGCCAAGGGCAAGGTGACCAAGATCAATCCCGCCTACCGGCGGATCGTCGGCACCGAAGCCGCCGAGGTGGTCGGCAAGCCCATGGCCGACGTGCTGTTCATCGGCGCCGACACCTCGGCCGGCGTGCTGGAAACGCTCGCGGACAAGGACAGCGCCCAGTGGGATCAATGGTGCCAGACCAAGGCCGGCCGCCGCTACGCCGCGCGCGTCTCGGTGACGGCGGTGCGCGACACTTCCGGCGCCCTGCAGCAGTACGTCGGCATCATCGCCGACATCACCCAGCGCAAGCTGGATGAGGAAAAGATCATCTACCAGGCCAACTACGATCAGCTCACCGGACTGCCCAACCGCACCTTGTTCATGGACCGCCTGACCCGGCGGGTGCTGGAAGGCCGTCGCGCCAAGACCAGCGTCGGCCTGATGTTCATCGACCTGGACGGCTTCAAGGCCATCAACGACACCCTCGGCCACGACGCCGGCGACATCCTGCTCAAGAGCACCGCGCGCCGTCTCGAGAAATGCGTGCGCGAAGCCGACACCGTGGCCCGGCTGGGCGGCGACGAGTTCACGGTGATCATGCCTCTGATCGACAACATGGAGGCGGCGGGCATCGTCGCGGGCCGTATCATCAAGTCCCTGACCGAGCCGTTCGACCTCAACGGCCGGGAAGGGCGGGTCTCGGCCTCGATCGGCATCTCGCTCCTGCCGGCCCAGGCGGAAAGCGCCACCCAGCTCCTGCACAACGCCGACGTCGCCATGTATCACGCCAAGCACCTCGGCAAGGCCAATTACCAGTTCTACGACGCCGCGCTCGAATCGACCATCAAGGTCAAGGACCGCGAGTTCTAGACGCCGGTTTACCGCCTATCCGGCCGGAAACGGGGCCACTTTTCCTGGACATGTTCCAGGCTGTCCGCGCCGCTTGCAATTGGGGTCATGCTCGGCCAAAAGCTGCCTACAAATACCCGGCAAAGGCACGGAACCCACAAATGCAGAATCACGATCATGCCGACTCTCTGGCGGAAGGCATGGCCAACGCCATCCGCTTCCTGTCGGCGGACGCTGTGCAAAAGGCCAACTCCGGCCATCCCGGGGCGCCCATGGGCCTCGCCGATGTGGCGACAGTGCTGTTCACACGCTTTTTGAAATTCGACCCGGCCGATCCGCGCTGGCCGGACCGCGACCGCTTCGTCCTGTCCGCCGGCCACGGTTCGATGCTGCTCTACAGCCTCATGTACCTGACGGGCTACAAGGACATGACGCTCGACCAGATCAAGAACTTCCGCCAGTTCGGGTCGATCACCGCCGGCCATCCCGAGCACGGCCATGCCTCCGCCGCCGAGACCACCACCGGTCCGCTTGGCCAGGGGCTGGCGAACGCCGTGGGCATGGCGCTGGCCGAGCGGCTGCTGGCCGCGCGTTTCGGCGACGATCTCGTCAACCACCGCACTTATGTCATCGCCGGCGACGGCTGCCTGATGGAAGGCATCAGCCACGAAGCGATCTCGCTCGCGGGGCACCTCAAGCTCAACAAGCTCATCGTCCTGTTCGACGACAACCACATCTCCATCGACGGCCCGACCGAACTCACTGTGTCCGACGACCAGCGCAAGCGGTTCGAGGCCAGCGGCTGGAACACCTGGGCCGTGGACGGCCACGATCCCGCCGCCATCGCCGACGCGCTCACCGCCGCGCAGACCAGCGACAAGCCCGCGATGATCGCCTGCCGCACGACGATCGGGTTCGGCGCACCGACGCTCGCCGGAACGTCCAAGACCCATGGCTCGCCCCTGGGCGACGCCGAAATCAAGGGCGCGCGCGAGAAACTGGGCTGGCCCCACGCCGCGTTCGAAGTGCCCGCGGCGATCCTGGGCGCCTGGCGCGAATCCGCCGGCCGTTCGGCGGGTAAGCGCGCGGAATGGGAACGGCGCTTCGCCGCCGCGCCCGCCGAGTTCAAACGTCTGATGGCGGGCGAGTTGCCGGCCGGATGGCAAAAGGTCGCGGAAGAGATCAAGGAGAAGGCGGCCGCATCGCCCGCCGTTGCCACGCGCCAATCCTCGCAGACCGTGCTCGAAGGCCTGACGGCCGCGATCCCGGAATTGATCGGCGGCTCGGCCGACCTTACCGGTTCCAACAACACCAAGACCGGCAAGATGACTCCGGTCTCGGCCAAGGATTTTTCGGGCCGCTACATCTATTACGGGGTGCGCGAGCACGCCATGGCCGCCGCGATGAACGGTCTCGCGCTGCACGGCGGCGTCGTGCCTTACGGCGGCACCTTTCTGGTATTCGCCGATTACTGCCGCCCGTCGATCCGTTTGTCCGCGCTGATGGGCTTGCGCGTCATCTATGTGATGACCCACGACTCCATCGGCGTCGGCGAGGATGGGCCCACGCACCAGCCGGTCGAGCATCTCGCGGCGCTGCGCGCCATCCCCGGCCTGTTGGTGATGCGCCCGTGCGATACCGTCGAAACGGCGGAGTGCTGGACCGCGGCGCTGGCCGAGGCTCATCGGCCGTCGGTGCTGGCGCTCACCCGGCAGGCGCTGCCGACCTTGCGCACCGTGCATACGCCCGAAAATCTTTGCGCCAAGGGCGGCTATGTCCTCGCCGAAGCCGAGGGACCGCGCCGCGCGACCCTGATCGCCACCGGTTCCGAAGTCTCGGTCGCCATGGAGGCGCGCAAGCAGCTCGCGGCCGAAGGCATCGGCGTGGCGGTGGTGTCGATGCCGTGCTGGGCTTTGTTCGACGAACAGCCGCAGGCTTATCGCGATCAGGTGCTGGGCGCCGGACCCCGCGTGGCGATCGAGGCCGCGTCGGCGTTCGGCTGGGACCGCTATATCGGCGCCCAGGGCGCCCGAGGGGCAATGATCGGTATGCCCGGCTTCGGCGCTTCGGCGCCAGCGCCGGTGTTGTACAAACATTTCGGCATTACCGCCGATGCGGCGGTGGCGGCCGTCAAAAGCCGCCTTAAATAGCAGCTGAAAGGGAACGAGGATGGCCGTGAAAATCGCTCCCAGTATCCTGTCGGCGGATTTCGCCAAGTTGGGCGAGGAAGTGCGCGCTATCGACGCCGCCGGCGCCGACTACATCCATGTCGATGTCATGGACGGTCACTTCGTGCCGAACCTGACCATCGGCCCGGTGGTGGTGAAGGCGCTTCGGCCCCACACCAAGAAAGTCCTCGACGTCCACCTGATGATCGATCCGGTGGACCCCTATCTCCAGGCCTTCGCCGATGCCGGGTCCGACATCATCACGGTGCACGCTGAAGCTGGCGGTCATCTCGACCGCACGCTCCAGGTCATCAAGGGCCTGGGCAAGAAAGCAGGCGTCTCCCTGAATCCCGCCACGCCCGAAAGCGCCATCGCCTATGTGCTCGACAAGGTCGATCTGATCCTGGTGATGAGCGTGAATCCCGGATTCGGGGGCCAGTCGTTCATCCCGGCCCAAGTCGACAAGATCCGCCGAATCCGCGACATGATCGGCAAACGCCCGATCGAGATCGAGGTCGATGGTGGAATCACCCCCGATACGGCGCGTAAATGTGTGGAAGCGGGGGCAGGAGTGCTGGTGGCCGGTACGGCCGTGTTCGGAACCCCCGACTATGCCGGCAACATCGCCCGGCTTCGCGGGTAAATATACAACACATTGATAAATATAGACAAAACTGCGATCTAGTGATCACTGCAATAAAAGCTTCATAATTCCGTCACAAAAGATATCGCCTCCGCCGATATTGAAGACGGACTGTGACACTGCTTTTGCAAGGTTTGGTCTTCGTTTTGTCTCCCCTCGCGCCCTCAACCGGCGCGCGGCGGCATTCGTGAGGCGGGGGATGGAGTTTCCCACCCCCTTCGCGGTCGCACGCGCTTCGGAAGAGGCCCACGGCGGGCGGTCCACCATTGCCGCCGAGCTGGCGGCATTGACCGACCGTCTGGCGGCCATGGGGGGCCTGGCCGAGACCCAGCTCGCCGCCGCGGTCGAGGCCCTGGCGACCCGCGACACCGAAGGCGCCGAGCGCGTGGTGGCCGGCGACGAGGCCATCGACACCATCGAGACCGAGATCAACGGCCGCGCCATGCGCCTCCTGACCCTGCACGCGCCCGTCGCCGCAGACCTGCGCGAGATCGTCGCGGCCCTGAAGATTTCCGCCAACATCGAACGCATCGGCGACTACGCCGCCAACGTCGCCAAGCGCAGCGTGATCGTGAACGGCCTGCCGCCGGTGCTGGCGGCGGGCGGCGTGATCGAACTCGGGCGCCTGGTGCGCCAATACGTGCAGAAGGCGTTCGACGCCTATGCCGAGCGCAACATCGCCAAGGCCGAAGCGGTGTGGCGCGGCGACGCCGACATCGACGCCCTGCACACTAGCGTGTTCCAGGACTTGCTCTCGGACATGCTGATGGAATCGGACCACGTCATCGCCTGCACGCACCTGATGTTCGCGATCAAGAACCTGGAGCGCATCGGCGACCACGCCACCAATATCGCGGAAACCATCCAGTTCCTGGTGATGGGCACCGCCATCGCCGAACGGCGCCCGAAACGCGCGGCCATGCCGGACCCCGGCGGCCGCCCTGTCGCCCGTGACCCGGTCACGGGCGGCGCCAAAACCGATAAACTTATGGACCGGCTCGGAGGAGACACATGAAACCGACGGTGATGATTGTCGAGGATGAAGCCTCGCTCGTGACCATGCTGCGCTACAACCTCGAGAAAGAGGGCTATGCGGTAACCGAGGCCAGCGACGGCGAGGAAGCCGTCACGGTCGCGGACGAAACGCCACCCGACGCGGTGATCCTGGACTGGATGCTGCCGCGCATGTCGGGGATCGAGGTCTGCCGCCAGTTGCGCCGCAAGCCGGAAACCCGCCATGTGCCGATCATCATGCTGACGGCACGCAGCGAGGAAACCGACAAGGTGCGCGGTCTCAACGTCGGTGCCGACGATTACATGACCAAGCCGTTCTCGATGCCCGAACTGGTGGCGCGGGTGCGCGCGCTCCTGCGCCGCGCGAAACCTTCTCAGGCCAAGGGCCAACTGGTGTTCGGCGACATTACCCTCGATCTCGACGCCCACAAGGTCAGCCGCGCCGGAAAATACATTCACCTCGGCCCCACCGAATTCCGCCTGCTCCAGTACCTGATGGAGCGCCCGGGCACGGTGTTCTCGCGCGAGGAACTGCTCAACGGCGTGTGGGGCCCGGACATCTATGTCGAACCCCGCACCGTGGACGTACACATCCGCCGCCTGCGCAAGGCACTCAACGCCGACGACAGCATCGATGTCATTCGGACGGTGAGGGCCGCCGGCTACTCACTGGATGCAAGCGGGGACCAGGCAGCCTGAGGCGGCCGCCTCAGTCGCTGTCGTACTGCAGCAGTGCTTCGAACGGCATGCCGAGCTTGGCGCTGGCCTTCAGGAAGGTCAGCTCGATGATGCAGGTGGCGCCCACGACCTGGGCGCCGGAAGACTTCAGCAACGCCGCCGCCGCGGCGATGGTCCCGCCGGTGGCGAGCAGGTCGTCCACGATTACCACCCGCTGACCCGGCTCGACCGCGTCGTGCTGGATTTCCACGGTATCGGTGCCGTACTCGAGGCCGTAGGCGTGCGCCTTCACCTTGCCCGGCAGTTTGCCGGACTTGCGGATCATGACGCAGCCGCAGTTCAGGGGAATCGCCAGCGCCGCCGCGACCAGGAACCCGCGCGCGTCGATGGCCGCGAGCAAGTCGGGCTTCCACGGGCGTACGATCTCCGCCATGCGGTCGATGGTCGTGCGCCAGGCCTCAGGGTGGCGGAGCAGGGTCGAGATATCGAAGAAATTGATCCCCGGCTTGGGAAAATCGGGGATCTGCCGGATGTGTTTCTTTAAGTCCATAGCGGTAGCCAACTCCTAAACTTCCTGAGACGTGGTTTTCAACTCGCCTTCCCACTTGGCGACGGCGGCGGTGGCGACGGCGTTGCCCACGACATTGGTGGCACTGCGGCCCATGTCCAGGAACTGATCGACGCCGATGATGATCACAAGGCCCGCCTCCGGCAGCTTGAAGGTGGTGAGCGTGGCCGCGATCACCACCAGCGAGGCGCGCGGCACGCCCGCCATGCCCTTGCTGGTGATCATGAGCAACAGCAGCATGGTGAGCTGGGTGGCGATCGGCACATCGATGCCGTAGGACTGGGCGATGAAGATCGTGGCGAAGGTGCAATACAGCATCGAGCCGTCGAGGTTAAAGGAGTAGCCCACCGGCAGCACGAAGCTCGCAATGCGGTTGGAGACGCCGAATTCCTCGAGCCGTTCCAGCGTGCGCGGATAGGCCGCTTCCGAGGATGCGGTGGAGAACGCGAGCAGGACCGGTCCGCGCAAGGACGCGATCAGCTTGCCGATGCGCGGCCCCACCACCAGGAACCCGGCGAACCCGAGCAGGCACCAGAGCAGCGCCATGGACAGGTAGAACCCGCCCATGAACTTGCCGTAGGAGGTCAGCACGTCCAGGCCTTGGATGGCGATGACGTTGGCGAGCGCGGCGAAAATCGCGGCGGGCGCCGCCTTCATCACATAGTTGGTGACCGTCAGCATGATATGGGCGACGGCGTTGGCGAAAGTCGCGATCGCCTTGCCGTGAGCGCCGCCGTGCATGCAGGCCACGCCGAAGAAGCTCGCGAACACGACGATCTGCAGGATCTCGTTGGTTGCCATGGCTTCGGCGATCGAGCGCGGCACCAGATGGGTGGCGAAGTCCTTGAGATTGAGCGAGGCGCCCTGCACGGTGCTCGCGGTGTCCGGCGGCGTCAGGCCCATGCCGACGCCCGGCTCGAGCAGGTTGACCATCAGCAGGCCGAGCAGCAGTGAGCAGACCGAAGCGCCGATGAACCAGCCGAGGGTGCGTGCGCCCACGCGCCCCAGGGCCGAGGCGTCGCCCATATGCGCGATGCCGACCACCAGGGTCGACAGCACCAGGGGGGCTATGATCATGCGCACCAGGCGGATGAAAATGTCCGTGATGATCGAGAGGTAGCCGGCGACCTGTTGGGCGTCGGCCGGGTCGAGCTGGGTGTGACACAGGTAGCCCGCGATGATTCCCAACACCATCGCGACCACGATGGGGTTCCCGAAGCGGTGCATGTGCAATTCCCCCGAACCTTTCACGAAGAGCGCCGGGCGCCCCTTGCGCCACCTTAACCGCATCGGCTGTTCATGGCGCGTGTAACTAACCATAAAGTCTGGATTGGGTTAATTCGTCTAAAGGTTGTATTATGGCGGCTTCGCAGGGTATAAAATCCCATGGAGCATAACGCCAGATTCCTTCCCCTGGCGCCTCAAGGACAGCGTAGTGCGTAATCTCACCGCCGAAGACGTCCAGGCTCTCGCCCGCGACCCGTCCCCCGCCAACCGGGCCGCGACGGCCGCCAAGATTGCGGGCAAGTTCAACGAACATCTCACCGGCGCGGCTTTGAGCGCCAGCGAACTCGCGCTCGCCGAGGAAGTTTTCCGCCTGATGGTGCGCGACGCCGAAGTGCGCGTGCGCGAGGCGCTGGCCGCGAACCTCAAATCCAATCCACGGCTGCCGCACGATGTCGCGGTCGCGCTGGCCAAGGACGTGGATACTGTGGCGCTGCCGGTGCTCAGTGTCTCCGAGGTGCTGACCGCCGACGATCTGGTCCAGATCGTCGCGGCCCAGGGAACGCCCGCGCGGCTCGACGCCATCGCCGGCCGCCGCGAGGTGGACGAGCGGGTGTCGGCGGCCATTGTTCAAGCGGGGGTCGACGCCGGCAACGAGACCGTGGTCGCCAAGCTGCTCGCCAACCCCGGCGCCGTCCTCAGCGAACCGACCCTGCACAAGGTGGTCGACCGGTTCGGCGACCGCGAGGCCGTGCAGGCGCCGCTGGTGGCGCGCGATGTGCTGCCGGTGACCATCGCGGAACGGCTGGTGGTGCGCGTCGCGGAGCATCTCCGCGCACACCTTCTCGCCAGGCACAACATCTCGCCTGATCTGGCCATGGACCTGGTTCTGCACAGCCGCGAGCGCGCCACCGTGGGCCTGGCGTTCGGGGCGTCGGAAGACTCGTTGCAGGCACTCGCCAGCCAGCTGGGCGAGACCAATCGCCTGACCGCGTCTCTTGTGCTGCGCTCGCTGTGCATGGGTAATGTGCGGTTCTTCGAACACGCCGTGGCGACCTTGGCGCGTGTGCCGGTGGCGAACGCACGGCTCCTGATCCACGATCGCGGCGGCCTTGGGTTCAAGACGGTCTGGGCCAAGGCGGGCTTGCCGGCCGCGTTCTTCCCGGCGGTGCGCGCCGCGCTCGATGTGGTCGAGCAGACCGAACTCGACGGGCGTGTGCTCGATCCGGAACGCTACAGCCGCCGGATCATCGAGCGCATCCTCACCCAATACGGCTCGCTGGGGGTCGAATTTCCCCACGACGACCTGGAATACCTGATGTCAAAGGTCGCCGAATTGCCGGCGACCGGCGTGATCATCCACTAGCTTTTGTTTCGTCGCATTGCCGCGCGTCGACGCGCGCCCACATCTTTATACATGCCGGTCTCCGACCGGCCCGCCGAACCGGCGGCCGCTTCGGCCTGAAATGCTCCGGCTACCAGACGCCGGTGTTGGGCATCGACGCCCAGGGTTCCCGGACGGGCAGGGCCTCGCCTTTCTGCAACAATTCGATCGAGATGTTGTCGGGCGAGCGGACGAAGGCCATGCGGCCATCGCGTGGAGGGCGGTTTATCACCACCCCTTGATCCTGGAGGCGCTGGCAGGTGGCGTAGATGTCGTCCACGGCATAGGCCAGATGCCCGAAATTGCGTCCACCACCATAGACCTCGGGATCCCAGTTATAGGTCAACTCCACCTGGGCTTCCTCGTCGCCGGGCGCGGCCAGGAAAACCAGGGTGAACCGGCCCTTTTCGCTTTCGGTGCGGCGTAGTTCGGCGAGGCCGAGCTTGCGGCAGTAGAAGTCCAGGGACTGGGCGAGGTCGGTGACGCGCACCATGGTGTGCAGATATTTCATGGCCCATGGGTAACGCTCCCCAAGACCGGTATGCAACCCCACGCGGGCGGGCTCGTTTGTAAGTATCCCGCCCTGTGCACCTATGGTTGAGGGCTTATTGCGGGATTTCCCGCAGAGTGACCTATGATAAAGTGCGGGACGAACCGTTAAGCGCGGGCTAAGTGATTGCGCCAGCAATGTGAGACCGGGGGATCGGTGAGCAGGGTCAAGGCGGGCCGGCGACGGCTGCTGCACACACTGAAAGACGATAGCGGCGTCGCGGTTCTGGTGATCGCGGCGGTGATCGCGGTTGTCGCCTTTACCGCGTTGACCATCTTCCTCACCAAACTGATGGGTGACCGCGAATTGCGGCGCGCCCAGTCAGCCGCCAGTGGGCAGGCGCGTGTGCTGCCGGCGATTTTCACCTACTACCTTCGCGACGCCAGCGGCGCCGGCACCGCGCCGCACGCCTTACCATGCCCCGATACGGCAGCGACGCCAACCGGCAAGCAGACCGGAACCTGCACGGCGGCCGGCAACTATGTCGGCGTGATTCCCTGGGTGGACCTGGGATTGAGCAAGAGCGACGTCATCGATAGCTACGGCAATTTCTATACCTACGTCGTTTCCGGCGAGGCGAACGGCGTATGCGAGTCCATCACCAAGAGCTACAGCACGACCGCCAGCACGCAGGAGTTCACCGGCAAGACCGTGAGTTCCGCCCTGGAAGCCTTGCTCACCAGTCAAACCGCCGGGCAGGGCCGCAAGGTACCCTTCGCCATCATCGGTCATGGCCGCAACGGGCTTGGCGCCCTGACCGTTGGCGGCGCCTTGACCTCCACTCCCAGCGCCACCGGCGAGGCCGCCAACAAGGCGAGCACCGGCAATAGCTCGCCTCCCAGCGCCATCTATACCGGGCCCGTCGATACCACCGACGCAAGCAGCACCTATTTCGACGACCAGGTGCTGGTGCCCTCGACGATGGAGATTCAGAAACTCTGCGCCCAAGTGACCCCGGGCGGCGAGATCAACGCGTCGCTCTCCGACAGTTTCGACAATGCCACCACCACCGCGACGAACTTCGGGTCCACGCACCCCGGCGTCACGCTTGGCGCCACGTCCTCCAGCGACAGCCGCAACAAGGTCGCGTCCTTCGACAACAGCGGCAGCAGCTATCTCGCCACCAACGCGACCAATTTCAATTTCACCCCTGGCATCCGGCCTGTCTATGTCTCGGCCAAATGGATCGGCACATCGTCGCGGATGTCGATCGCTACCCGCGCCACCGCCGCCGACCTGGGCGCGAGCGACGATTTCACCGGTCACGGCATCACGTTCCGGTTTGCCTCCACCGGGGTCGACATCCGCAACGACGGCAGCTCGCTCGCCAGCTCCGCCGCGTTCTCCATCGTCACGGGCGTCGCCTATATCATCGAGGCCTACGACGACGGGTCGGATGTCTGGGCGCGAATTTCGCGTGAGGACGACCCCAGCGTCACCGCCAGCGCGCGCGCCTCGAATGTGACCGGCGATACCGGCGGCGAGCAGCGCATATTCTTCATCAACGGAACACAAGCGAGCGAGCTCGACGACATCACCGTCGGCTTTCCCATGCTGGCGATGGAGACCACGGGCGCGGACAGCTACGCCAGTTCCACGGGTAACGGTACCAGTACGGGCAAGCTGACCCTCGAGGCCTGGGTCAAGCCGCGGTCGTTCCCGTCTGCCGACGGCGCCGTGATCGCCAAATGGGACACCAGTGCCAGCACCGGCAACGCCTTTCGCTTGCGCATCGATAGCGTCGGCCGGGTCCACCTGGACGCAGGGCGCAGTGCCGGGCAGAAGACGTTCGACGGGCCGGTGATTTCGGCCAAAGAATGGACCCATATCGCGGTTACCTACGATTTCACCGCCACGTCGGAAACGGTCGCCTTCTTCAAGAACGGAGACCTCTACAGCAGCATGGTGACGAGTGGGCTGAGCAGCTTCTCTGGTCTCAATGCCGGCACGCCGAACTTCATGGTCGGCGCCGATCTGAACGGCGCCGCCGTGGAGGACGAGTTCACCGGCGATATTTCCGATGTGCGCGTGTGGAAGGCGGCGCGCACCGCCGAGCAGATCCACGCCAACTTCCAGGCGCGCCTGACCGCCAGCGCCAACGACCAGTTGCTTGCTTCGCCCACCGCCGATGACCTGGTGGTCAACTGGCGGCTCGATTTGGAATCCGGCGGTCTCGCCTCCAGCACGACATCCGCGACGCCCAGCAACAAGGGCACCTCCGGAACGCTCACGTCGGCATCCTATGTGCCGGCTTTGGCCCGCTACTTCCGGCCGTTGTCGACATCCTTCTGTCCCTCGGGCACGATCGCCGGCGCCTACGAATGCGATTTCCGCACCGCCGGCGCCTACACGATCAACCTGCCCGCGACCATCGATCGCCTCTACGCCAAGATCTGGGGGGGCGGCGGCGGCAGCTATAACGACAGCACCAATGCCACGCGGGGCGGGAGCGGCGGTTTCTCGCAAGGACGCATACGGCGCATAGGCACGCTGGCGCTCTACGACCTGGATGTGAACGACAATGGCACGCCCGCCAGCACGGCCGATGACTACAACCTCCAGATCGTGGTAGGCGGCGGGGGCGGCAGCAGCACTACCACCGCGACCGGGGCTGGCGGCGGCGGAGCCTCGATGATCCGCGCATCCACGGGCCTGGTCGTCAGCATGGGTTCAGGCGGCGGCGGCGGCGCGAGCTACAGCGCCGCGGTGAGCGGCGGCGCGTCGTTCGTCACGACCATCACCAACATCCTGACCTCGGACGGCTTGACGCCCGGGCAGATCGCCACCGCGCTCACCAACCTCTCCGGATTGACGACGTCCGGAATTGGCGCCGGCGGCGCCGGCAATGGCGGCGGCGGCGCCACGGTGACGGTGAACTCCCGTGCCCCCGACAGCGTCAATTCCTGCGGCGGGCGAGACGGCAATCATACGTTCT
>JAIBCD010000116.1 GCA_019694335.1 Rhodospirillaceae bacterium
GCCGTGGTCCGCGCCGCGAGCGCGGCGAGGGCGGCGGTGAAGGCGGCGGACGCGGGCGTGAAGCCGGCGGCCGCGGCGAGCGCGAAGGCCGCGAGCGCGACGACGAGTACATCGACAAGCTGGTCCACATCAACCGCGTCGCCAAGGTCGTGAAGGGCGGTCGCCGCTTCGCGTTCGCGGCGCTGGTCGTGATCGGCGATGCCAAGGGCAAGGTCGGCTACGGTTCGGGCAAGGCGCGCGAAGTGCCGGAGGCGATCCGCAAGGCCACCGACGCCGCCAAGCGTCACATGATCAAGATCCCGCTGCGCGAAGGCCGCACCCTGCACCATGACCTGTACGGCCGCTTCGGCGCCGGCAAGGTGATCCTGCGCGCCGCCCCGGCCGGTACCGGCATCATCGCCGGCGGCCCGATGCGCGCCGTGTTCGAAACCATGGGCGTCCAGGACGTCGTGGCCAAGAGCGTCGGCAGCAACAACCCCCACAACATGGTCAAGGCGACCTTCGCGGCGCTGCAGTCCATGACCAGCCCGCGCGCGGTCGCCACCAAGCGCGGCAAGAAGATCGCCGACATCGTCGGCCGCCGCGGCGGTGAAGACGCCGCCGCGACCAAGGAGGCCTAATCATGGCTGGCGCCAAGAAGACCGTGACCATCACCCAGATCGCGAGCGCCGCCGGCCGTTACGCCGACCAGCGCCAGACCCTGATCGGGCTGAAACTGAACAAGATCCGCCGCTCCAGCACCCTGGAAGACACCCCGGCCGTGCGCGGCATGATCAACAAGGTAAAACACCTGGTGCGGGTGGACGAAGGCTGAACCGCTCCCTATCTCAAGCTCCGTCCGGGTTTCGGACGGCGCGAGGGGAAGGGAACTCAGGACTGCCTCGACCGTCTGACCACGAAGGATAAGAACAATGAAGCTCAATGAACTGCGCAACCGCCCCGGCGCCACCCACTCCCGCAAGGTGCTGGGCCGCGGTATCGGCTCCGGCCTCGGCAAGACCTCCGGCCGCGGCGTGAAGGGCCAGAAGGCGCGTACCGGCGTGGCGATCAAAGGGTTCGAGGGCGGTCAGATGCCCTTGTTCCGCCGTCTGCCGAAGCGTGGTTTCTCCGCTTTCAACCAGCACAAGTTCGTGGAAATCAACATCGGCAAGCTGCAGGCCGCGGTCGACGCCGGCCGCCTCGATGCCGCCAAGCCGGTGACCGTCGCCGCCCTGATGGACGCCGGCATCCTGCGTCACAGCTTCGACGGCCTGCGCGTGCTGGGCGACGGCGAACTCAAGGCCAAGCTCACCATCGAAGCCACTTACGCCACCAAGACCGCCCAGGCCGCGATCGAGAAGGCCGGCGGTTCGGTGAAGATCATCACGCTGCCCGGCGCCGACCCGCACAAGGCGCGCGGCAAGACCGCCGACGGCAAGAAGATCGAGAAGAAGAAGGCCGCCCCCAAGAAGGGCGCCGAGAAGGCCGCCCGCGCGACTAAGAAGAAGAGCGCCAAGGGCAAAAAGGCCTAAAGCAGAAAGAGTACGTACCGGAGCCGGGAAACCGGCTCCGTAACCGGAGTGCGTGAATGGCTTCAGCTGCCGACCAACTGGCCGCAAACGTCAACCTTGGCGTTTTCTCCAAGGCCACCGAGCTCAAGCGCAGGCTCTGGTTCGTCATGGGCGCCTTGATCATCTATCGTATGGGCACGTTCATCACGCTGCCCATGATCGATCCCGTGGCGATGGCGGACATGATCCGCCAGCAGTCCAAGGGCGTGCTCGGCCTGTTCGACGTGTTCGCCGGCGGCGCGCTGTCGCGCATGAGCATCTTCGCGCTCAACATCATGCCGTACATCTCGGCGGCGATCATCATCCAGCTGCTCGCGGCCGTGAACCCGGCGCTGGAGCAGATGCGCAAGGAAGGCATCTCCGGCCGCATCCGCATGAACCAGTACACCCGGTATCTGACGGTGGCGATCACCGCGGTCCAGGCTTACACCATCGCCACCGGGCTGGAGTCCGCTACCGCCAGCAATGGTATTCCGGTTGTTTCCGCTCCCGGCATGTTCTTCCGCTTCACCGCGGTCGTGACGCTGGTCGGCGGCACCATGTTCCTGGTCTGGCTCGGTGAGCAGATCTCGGAGCGCGGCATCGGTCAGGGCGTGTCGCTGCTGATCTTCGCGGGCATCGTCTCGCGCCTGCCGGAAGGCATCGCCAGCACCTTGGAACTCGGCCGCACCGGCGCGATCTCGCCGTTCGTGATCGCGTTCCTGTTCGTCGGCGCCATCGCGGTGATCGCCGGCATCGTCTACGTGGAGCAGGCCCAGCGGCGCATCCTTGTGCAATACCCCAAACGCCAGCAGGGCAATAAGGTGTTCGGCGGCGAAAGCTCGCACATGCCGCTCAAGCTCAACACCTCGGGCGTGATTCCGCCGATCTTCGCGAGTTCGCTCCTGCTCATGCCGCTCACCATCGCCGGCTTCCAGGGGCAGGGCGGTGCCGCGGCCGGCGGCGAGGGCTTCCTCAACACCATCGGCGTGCTCCTGGGCCGCGGTCAGCCGCTCTACCTGGTGCTGTACGCGGTGCTGATCACCTTTTTCGCGTTCTTCTATACCGCGGTCGTGTTCAACCCGCAGGAAACCGCCGAGAACCTGCGCAAGTACGGCGGGTTCATTCCCGGCATCCGCCCCGGCAAGAACACCGCCGAGTACCTGGATTTCGTGCTGACACGCCTGACGGTGGTCGGCGCCCTCTATCTGATCGTGGTGTGCCTGATTCCCGAATTCCTGATCTCGCGCCTGTCGGTGCCGTTCTACTTCGGCGGCACCAGCCTGATGATCGTGGTGAACGTCACGATCAACACGGCGCAGCAGATTCAGGCGCATCTGCTCGCGCATCAGTACGAGGGTCTGTTGAAGAAATCGCGTCTGCGCGGTCGCAGATAGTACGACCGAAGTGCAACAACGGCACGGCTGACGGGGTTCGCGGCACATGTCTGGAAGCGGGGCGGGCAAGCGCCTGATATTGATGGGGCCTCCCGGGGGAGGAAAGGGGACGCAGGCCAAGCGTCTCCAGGAGCGGCTGGGCATCGTCCACCTCTCCACCGGCGACATGCTGCGGGCCGCGGTGGCGGCCGGCACGGCGGTCGGCAAGCAGGCCAAGGCGGTGATGGATGCCGGCAAGCTCGTCTCGGACGAGATCCTGGTGGCCATGATCGCGGAGCGGACGGCGAAAGAGGACTGCGCGAAGGGTTTCATCCTGGATGGGTTCCCTCGCACGCTCCCCCAGGCCGAGGCCTTGGACAAGCTGCTGGCGGAGAAAGGCCAGAAGCTCGACAAGGTGATCGAAGTGACGGTACCGGACGCCAGGTTGATCGAGCGGATCACCGGGCGTTTCACCTGCGCCAAGTGCGGCGAGGGGTACCACGACAAGTTCAAGCAGCCCCGGGTGGCCGGGGTGTGCGACGTCTGCGGGTCGAAGGAGTTCATCCGGCGGGCGGACGATACGGTGGAAACGGTGTCGGCCAGGCTCAAGGCCTACCACGCCCAGACCGCCCCCCTGTTGCCCTATTACAGGGCAAAGGGACTGTTGGAGCAGATCGACGGGGACCGTGACATGAATGCGGTAACTATCGATTTAGAAAGGGTTTTAACGTAGAGCCGGCCGTGTTGACTCGAGGGGCTAACTGTCTATAATGCCCCGCTTTTCAGCGCCTTGGCCGCGCTCGCATAACATTTGGGATTGAAGGAGTACGGGCCTTGGCGCGTATTGCTGGCGTAAATTTACCGACGAATAAGCGGGTGGTGATCGCCCTGCGCTACATCTACGGCATCGGTCCGACCAATGCGGTCGAGATCTGCCAGCGGGTCGGCATCGCCGATAACCGCCGTGTCAACCAGCTGACGGAAGACGAGATCATCCGCATCCGCGACACCATCGACCGCGACTACACGGTGGAAGGCGACCTGCGCCGCGAAGTGGCGATGAACATCAAGCGCCTGATGGACCTGGGTTGCTACCGCGGCCTGCGTCACCGCAAGGGCCTGCCGGTCCGCGGCCAGCGCACCCACACCAACGCGCGCACCCGCAAGGGCCCGTCGAAGCCGATCGCCGGCAAGAAGAAAGTCACCAAGTAAGAACCAACAACGCGGCGTGTATGAGCGCCGCGGACACCAGGGACCGAGAGACTAAAAATGGCCAAGCAAGAAACCGCCGCCGCTCCAGGCGCCGCCCCCCGCGCCCGCAAGAAAGAGCGCAAGAACATCAGCTCGGGCGTCGCGCATGTGAACGCGACCTTCAACAACACCATGATCACCATCTCTGACGTGCAGGGCAACACCATTGCCTGGTCGTCGGCGGGCGCGCAGGGCTTCAAGGGTTCGCGCAAGTCCACGCCGTATGCCGCGCAGGTCGCGGCCGAAGTCTGCGGCCGCAAGGCCATGGAACACGGCATGAAGGTGTTGTCGGTGCTGGTGAAGGGGCCGGGCACCGGCCGTGAATCCGCGCTGCGCGCGCTGCAGGCTGTCGGCTTCACTGTGACCTCCATCCAAGACGTGACGCCCGTCCCGCACAACGGCTGCCGCCCGCGCAAGCGCCGCCGCGTCTAAGAAATCCAGTCCGCCGCCGGGCCTTTCCCACCGGCGGCGTGTATGCGGGCCGCGCTTTGCAGGCCCGTTTAGAGTGTTCATACCGGGACCAACACCTCTTAGGTGGAATTGAGCCGTGATCCAGAAAAATTGGCAGGAACTGATTAAGCCGAACAAGCTCAACATCGAGAGCGGCGACGACCAGCGCCGCGTCGCGACCATCGTCGCGGAACCGCTCGAGCGCGGTTTCGGCGTCACCCTCGGCAACGCGCTGCGCCGCGTGCTGCTGTCCTCGCTGCAGGGCGCGGCCGTGACTTCGATCCGCATCGACGGCGTGCTGCACGAGTTCTCCTCGGTGCCGGGCGTGCGCGAGGACGTGACCGACCTGATCCTCAATATCAAGCAGCTGGCGCTGACCATGCACGGCGACGGGCCGAAGCGCATGACGCTGAAGGCCAAGGGCCCGGGCGAAGTGACCGCCAGCCAGATCCAGGCCACCGCCGACATCGAGATCATGAATCCCGATCTGGTGATCTGCCATCTCGATGAAGGCGCCAGCCTCAACATCGAACTCGAAGTCAACGCCGGCAAGGGTTACGTCGCCGCGCACCTGAACCGCAAGGAAGACGACCCCATCGGTGTGATCCCGGTGGACTCGATCTTTTCTCCGGTGCGCCGCGTTTCCTACAAGGTAGACAACACCCGCGTCGGTCAGCAGACCGACTATGACAAGCTGTCGATGGTTGTGGAAACCAACGGCGCCGTGAAGCCGGAAGATTCGGTTGCGCTCGCCGCCCGCATTCTCCAGGACCAGCTCAAGCTGTTCATCAACTTCGAGGAGCCGCAGCAGGCCCTGGCCGAGCGCGTCGAGGACGAGCTGCCGTTCAACAAGAACCTGCTCCGCAAGGTCGACGAACTCGAGCTGTCGGTGCGTTCCGCCAACTGCCTCAAGAACGACAACATCATCTACATCGGCGACCTGGTCCAGAAGACCGAAGCCGAGATGCTGCGCACGCCGAACTTCGGCCGCAAGTCGCTCAACGAGATCAAGGAAGTCCTCGCCCAGATGGGTCTTCATCTCGGCATGGAAATCCCGAACTGGCCGCCCGAGAATATCGAAGAGCTGGCCAAGAAGCTGGAAGAGCCGTTCTAGAGACCTCCGCCCCGGCAACGGGGCGGAACACTTTAGAGGCCATGATGGCCTCGTCCCGTTCGTACCAGTTCGCTGGGCGCGCGGTTTTCAAAATCGGTCCCGTTACGGCGGGCCAGGGTAAAGAAAGGACCAAGTCATGCGTCACGGATTGAGCGGTCGTAAATTCAACCGCACCAAGGGCCACCGCCGCGCCCTGATCGCGAACCTCGCCAACGCGCTCCTGAAGCACGAGCAGATCAAGACCACGCTGCCGAAGGCGAAAGACCTGCGTCCGTATGTCGAGAAGCTGATCACCCTGGGCAAGACCGGCACCCTGCACGCCCGCCGCCTCGCGGCCGCGCGCCTGCGTGACGACGCCGTGGTGTCCAAGCTGTTCGGGGCGCTGGCCGAGCGTTACAAGACCCGCAACGGCGGCTACACCCGCGTCCTCAAGGCCGGCTTCCGCTACGGCGACGCCGCCCCGATGGGCGTGATCGAACTGGTCGACCGCGACGTGGCCGCCAAGGGCCAGGACAGCGGTCCCAAGCCCGAAATCGTGGCGCCGGCGGAAGGCCAGTAACCGGCCCCGGATAAATCTTCAGGAAAGGGCGGTCCCCGGACGGGTGACCGCCCTTTTTCTTTACGGGCGCGGCCCGGGGTCTTTACGGGCCTGGCAATCATTAGACTTTTGCAAGGGAAGGAGACGGGCGCCTGATCGCCATTGATCCCCCGGCCGGTCCCCCGCCATCCTTGGCTTTTGCCGCTCCAGCCTCGCTTGCAAGGCCGCGGAGGGTCGCCTGGTCCAGAAGGTTCCCGTTTCAAGTCAATGACGCGGTTTTTCCCGATTTTTCTCGCGCCGGTTCTTCTCGCGATTATCCTGCTGTGCGCGGACACCTTGCACGCTGCCGAGCAAAGAGTGCCGGTGGCGCGCGAACAGGTGACGCTGACCTTCGCGCCGGTCGTCAAGAAGGCCACGCCCGCCGTGGTCAATATCTACACCCGCAAGCTGGTCCAGAATCAGACGCCGCTGCTGCTCGACGACCCGTTCTTCCGGCGGTTCTTCGGCGACGGCTTGGGCGGTTTCCAGCGGGAGCGTGTGCAGAACTCGCTGGGGTCCGGCGTGATCGTGCGCGCCTCGGGCGTGGTGATCACCAACAATCACGTGGCCGGCGACGCGGACCAGATCACGGTGGTGCTCTCCGACCGGCGCGAGTTCGAGGCTAAGATCATCGGCAAGGATGAACATTCCGATCTCGCGGTGTTGCAGCTCCAGGGCGTCAAGGAGCCGCTGCCGTGGCTCGATCTCGCCAATTCCGACGACAGCGAAGTCGGCGACCTGGTGCTGGCGATCGGCAATCCCTTCGGCGTCGGCCAGACGGTGACCTCGGGAATCGTCTCGGGCCTCGCGCGCACGGGGGTCGGCGCCTCCGATCTGCAGTCCTTCATCCAGACCGACGCCGCCATCAATCCGGGCAACTCGGGCGGCGCGCTGATCACCTCCGATGGCCGGTTGATCGGCATCAACACCGCGATTTTCTCGCGCACCGGCGGCAATATCGGTATCGGTTTCGCGATCCCGTCGAACATGGCGCGTACCGTGCTCACCAGCATCCTCAAGGAAGGCCATGCGGTGCGCGCCTGGCTCGGCGCCTCGGGCAAGACCATCACCGCCGACCTCGCCAAGAGCCTCGCCCTCAACCGGCCGTCGGGCGTGGTGATCGACCGCGTCGTTCCGCACGGACCGGCCGCGGGCGCCGGCCTCGCCGTGGGCGACATCGTGCGCACGGTCAACGGCCGCGAGGTCCACGATATCGAGGAATTGCGCTACACGATCGCCAGCCTGCCGATCGGCGGGCAGGCGGCCATCGGTACGCTGCGCCAAGGCGCCGAGCGCAATCTCCAATTGCCGCTCGCCGCCCCACCGGACCTGCCCGCGCGCAAGAAGACCCAGTTATCGGGCCGCCAGCCGTTCGCGGGTGCCATCGCCGCCAACCTCAATCCCGCGCTCGCCGACGAGCTCAGCATGGAATATGTCGAGCCGGGCGTGATCCTGATCGAGGTGGCGCCGCGTTCCATCGCCCAGAACGTCGGTCTCCAGCCGGGTGATGTGATCCTCAACGTCAACGACAAGCCGATCAAAACGGTGGACGATCTGGTGCAGGTGTTGTCGGTTCAGGCGCAGGGCTGGGTGTTCACGGTCAACCGCGGTGGCCAGACATTGCCGTTCCGGATTTCCGGGTGAGCGATCTCTTCGGCCCCGCCGCGCCCGTGCAGGGGAAGGGCGCGAGAGTCGGCCAGCCGCTCGCCGACCGCCTGCGGCCTCAAACCCTCGATGACGTGGTGGGGCAGGATCACCTGCTCGGGCCCGAAGGCCCCTTGGGCCGCATGGTCGCGGCCAAACGCTTGTCTTCGATGGTACTGTGGGGGCCGCCCGGCTGCGGCAAGACCACCATCGCGCGACTCCTCGCCAAGGGCACCGACCTCGCGTTCCAGCCGTTGTCGGCGGTGTTCTCCGGTGTCGCCGATTTGCGCAAGATTTTCGACGCCGCGCAGAAGCGCCGCCAGATGGGGCAGGGGACGCTGCTGTTCGTGGACGAGATCCACCGCTTCAACCGCTCGCAGCAGGACGGGTTCCTGCCCTATGTCGAGGACGGCACCATCATCCTGGTGGGGGCGACCACCGAGAACCCCTCGTTCGAACTCAACGCCGCATTGCTGTCGCGCTGCCAGGTGTTCGTGCTGCGGCGCCTGGATGACGCGGCGCTCGACAGACTCCTGACACGCGCGGAATCGGGAACGGGCCGGCCGCTGCCAATCACCGACGACGCGCGCGCCAGCTTGCGCGCCATGGCCGATGGCGACGGGCGCCACATCCTGTCGCTGGCGGAGGAACTGTTCAATCTCGCGCCCTCACTTGATTCACAGGGGGGCGCGCCGCTCGATACCGCGGGCATGCTCAAACTGGTGCAGCGCCGGGCGCCGGTCTACGACAAGGACCGCGAAGGGCACTACAACCTCATCAGCGCCGTGCATAAATCCCTGCGCGGCTCGGACCCGGACGCGGCGCTCTATTGGGTCAGCCGCATGCTCGACGGCGGCGAGGATCCGGTCTACCTCCTGCGCCGCCTGACCCGGTTCGCGGCCGAGGACATCGGCATGGCCGATCCCCAGGCGCTCCAGACCGCCATCGCCGCCTGGGAGACCTATGACCGTCTGGGCTCGCCCGAGGGCGACCTCGCCATTGCCATGCTGGTGATCTACCTGGGCACCGCCCCCAAATCCAACGCCGCCTATGTCGCCCATGGCGAGGCCAAGGCCGCGGCCAAGGCCACCGGGTCGCTCAGTCCTCCCATGCATATCCTGAATGCCCCCACGCGCCTGATGAAGGACATCGGCTACGGCAAGGGCTATGCCTACGACCACGACGAAGAGGACGGCTTTTCGGGCAGGAACTACTTCCCCGACGGCATGGAACGGCAGCAGTTTTACCGCCCGGCCGAGCGCGGCTTCGAGCGCGAGATCAATAAACGGCTGGCCTATTGGCAGCGCTTGCGCGAGAAGAAGGCCGGAAATATGGAGGATGACGGCGATCCCTAGAATCGCCCCATCCTCCATAATATTATTTTGTCGCGTGTCGGACGGAAAACCGGTTCCCACTTTTCCTCGACACGCCCTGGGGCGCGGGCGAACCATGAGCGGCGTGCTGAACATACCGGTGGCGAAAGGCGACGCCGACGCGCGCCTGGACCGCTGGTTCAAGCGCCATTACCCGCAGCTCAAGCACGGGCGGCTGGAGAAACTCCTGAGCACCGGCCAGATCCGCGTCGACGGCGGCCGCGCCAAGGCCCAACAGCGACTG
>JAIBCD010000117.1 GCA_019694335.1 Rhodospirillaceae bacterium
GCTGGCGGTCGTTGGCGAAATTTCCGCCCGAAAGCTGGCCGCCCTTGCGCCCGGCCTCGGCGGCGCGTTCGCGGTTGTTTGCGAAATTGCCGCCGCTGGCGTGGCCGCCCTTGGAGGCGATCTCGCGCTGGCGCGCAGGGCTCATCGCGGCGAAGCCGCGGCTCGATTTCGGTTTGGCAGGCGGCACGCCGTCCTGGCCCGCCGTGGGCTCGGTGGTGGCCGGGGTCTGCTGGTTGTGAGTCCGTTCGATAGTCATGGAGGTTCTCCTGTGGTAACGGTGTTTCGCTGTCCCCGCCGAAATTCCCATTCCCGTGTTTCAGCGACGCGGTGGCAGAGAGGCAGGCTTTCAGTCCGTCTCTCCGGTGATGTGCTGGCCGGTGGGCGATGAATCGCCCTGTTGCGTTTGCGAGCGGCCGCGCGGTTGCTTGTCCAGGCGCGCCGGGGCTGTGCCCGTCTGCGAACGCCGGTCCGGCTGACTGACGTTATCCTGTGACTGTTGCGGCTGAACGTGCAGGGAGGGCTTGCTTTGGTTCTGGATCTCTTTGTTGTTCTGATTCATGAAACCAATCTCCATTCTTTAGGTGGGCGGCGCCTGCCGAAGCGGGTGCACATGAAGTTCAACGTTCCGTGCCGTGGTTAGTTGCGCCACGGCCCGTGCCGGTAGTGGCGGGCCACCCCCGCGAACAATCCCCAGCTGTGATCGCGGCAAGATTGAGGCAAAACCGCAACCGTGGGACGTTCACGAGGGGACGTGCTATCGTTGCGGTCTACAAGAGGACTTGGGGGATATGCGTTCACGTGAGTTGAAAGACCTCGCCGGATTCCTGGCGCCGGTCGCCTGCGACCCGGGCGCGAGCCGCGGGCGGCTGCACAAGGAACCCGAGGCCACGACGCGCACGGTGTTCCAGCGCGACCGCGATCGCATCATCCACTGCGGCGCTTTCCGCCGCCTCAAATACAAGACCCAGGTATTCGTCTACAGCGAGGGCGAGAACTACCGCACGCGCCTGACCCATAGCCTGGAGGTGGCGCAGATCGCGCGGTCATTGGCCCGCTTCATGGGGCTCAACGAGGACATCGCCGAAGCGCTGGCGCTGGCGCACGACCTTGGACACACTTGTTTCGGCCACGCCGGCGAGGACGCCCTGAAGGAGTGCATGGCTGATTACAACGGCTTCGATCACAACGCGCAGTCCTTGCGGATCGTGACCAAGCTGGAACAGCGCTACGCCGCCTTCGATGGCTTGAACCTCACCTGGGAAACGCTCGAGGGCCTCGTCAAGCATAACGGCCCGATTGCCGGCGCCGGTTCAAAGCCCGTGCCGCTGGCGATCACCGAATACAACACGGGTCACGATCTCGAACTCGCCACCTGGCCCGGTGCCGAGGCGCAGGTGGCCGCCGTCTCTGACGACATCGCCTACAACGCCCATGACTTCGACGACGGCCTGCACGCGGGGCTGTTCGCGCTCGACCAGGTGATGGATCTGCCGGTGGTGGGGCAGGCCTTCCGCGCCGTCGCCGCACGCTATCCGGGCCTCGACCGCAACCGTCTCATCCACGAATCCTTGCGCGCGGTGATCGCGGCGATGGTGGATGACATCATCGCCGAGACCCAACGGCGCTTTGTCGCGCTCAAACCAACGTCCGCGGCCGGGGTGCGGTTGCTGGGGGCGCCGCTGGTCGGGTTCTCGGACGGCATGGCGGCCGATGTCCGGATCCTGAAGGATTTTCTGTTCACCCGCATGTACCGCCACACCAAGGTCAACCGCATGACCAGCAAGGCGCGGCGCGTGGTGAAGAGCCTGTTCGAACTGTTGTTCGCCGAGCCCCAGCTGCTGCCCGAGGACTGGCGCGATGACACCGTCGTCCCCGGCACCCTCAAGACCGCCCGGCGCGTGGCCGATTACATCGCGGGCATGACCGACCGCTTTGCCCTGGACGAACACGCGCGGCTGTTCGACCCCGCCATCAAGCCCTAAGGGCAAACCGAGACATCTATATATTAAGCGGGGCCGCAACATTTCCGGCCTGCTTGCGTTGACGTTGCCGGCCCTGCGTCCATATGCGGCCAGGCCGGCGCGTTCCGTGGCGCAACGCCGGCTTTGCCCGCGGGGATGAGCCGCGCCCGGCCCCCGGCCGGAACCGCACCGAACACGATTAACCCAGCGTTCTCAAGGTTATGCGGGAAACGGCGGACCCTGCGCGGTCGGCGGCTTTTTTGTCCCGAGACCGGGGTTCCCAGCATTGCCCGAAGCGGGCCCTCTCTATAATGTCCGCCCGCCTTTGAACCCCTTTTCCATCCCACTTTTTACATTGCGCCCATGAACATCTTCGCCGTGATGAAAAGCCGCATCGACGCCGTGCTCGGCGGTCTGATGAATGAAGGCAAGCTGCCCGCCGGCCTCGACCTCGCCCGCGTGGCGGTCGAGCCGCCGCGCGATGCGTCCCACGGCGATGTCGCCACCAATGCCGCGATGGTGCTGGCCAAGCCCGCCGGCATGGCGCCCAAGGCCCTGGCCGAGATGCTGGTGGAAAAACTGAAGGGCGTTCAGGACGTCACCGGCGCGGCGGTGGCCGGGCCCGGTTTCATCAACATCAAGCTCGACGATGCCGTCTGGCGCGGCGCGCTGCAGGATGTGCTGAAGGCCGGGCGTTCCTACGGCGACAGCACCATCGGCGCGGCCGAGAAAGTGAACGTCGAATATGTCTCGGCCAACCCCACGGGGCCGATGCATGTCGGTCACGCCCGGGGCGCGGTGGTGGGCGATGCGCTCGCGCGCCTGCTGGCCAAGGCCGGGTTCGCGGTCACCAAGGAGTATTACATCAACGACGCCGGCGGGCAGGTGGACAACGTCGCCGCGGCGCTGCGCATGCGCTATCTGCAGGCCCTGGGGCGCATCACCGAGGCCGACGTGCAGGGCGCGCTCGAGCGCAAGGAGATCCAATACGGCGGCGCCTACCTGATCTCGGTGGCCGAGGCCCTCAAGGCCCGCGACGGCGACAGGTGGGCGGACGTCACCGACGCGGCGGTCTGGGTGCCGGCGCTGCGGGAATTCACCGTCGACTACATGATGAAGCTGGTGAAAGAGGATCTCGAGGCGCTCGGCGTCCATCACGACGTGTTCACCTCGGAGAAGGGCCTCGTGGACGGCGGCAAGGTCGATGCCGCGCTGAAGTTCCTCGCCGACAAGGGCCTCACCTATACCGGCGTGCTGGAGCCGCCCAAGGGCAAGACTCCGGACGACTGGGAGCCCCGGCCGCAGCTGTTGTTCAAGGCCACGCAGTTCGGGGACGAGGTGGACCGCCCGTTGCGCAAATCCAGCGGCGCCGGCACCTATTTCGCCAGCGACATCGCCTACCACAAGGACAAGGTCGACCGCGGTTTCAAGAACCTGGTCAATATCTGGGGCGCCGACCACGGCGGCTATGTGAAGCGCGTGCAGGCGGCCCTGGCCGCGCTGACCGGCGGCGCGGGCAAGCTCGACGTGCTGCTGTGCCAGATGGTGCGGGTGCTCAACAACGGCGAGCCGGTGAAGATGTCCAAGCGCGCGGGCACCTTCGTCACCTTGCGCGACCTGATCGACGAAGTCGGCCGCGACGTGGTGCGGTTCATCATGCTGACCCGCAAGAACGACGCGCCCTTGGATTTCGATTACGCCAAGGTCATGGAGAAGTCGCGCGAGAATCCGGTGTTTTACGTGCACTACGCCCATGCCCGCGGCCGCAGCGTGTTCCGCCACGCCGCCGAGATGTTCCCCGGGGCGGACCTGACCGACGCGGGCCTGGCGAAAGCCGATCTGGCCCGCCTCAAGGATCCCGACGAGATCGCGGTGTTACGGACGCTCGCGAACTGGCCGCGCACGGTGGAAGGTGCGGCGTTGGCCCACGAACCGCACCGCATCGCCTATTACCTCTACGAGCTCGCCTCCCAGTTCCACGCTTTGTGGAATAAAGGCAACGATGCCACCGAACTCCGCTTCCTCCAGGCGGACGATCAATCGGTGTCCGCCGCGCGCCTCGCGCTTGTCCGGGGCGTGGGGCTGGTGATAGCGTCGGGTCTGACGGTTTTTGGCGTCGAACCCCTCGAGGAAATGCGCTGATACAATGGGTCTTTACGACCGCGACGGAGACGGCCCGAGCCTGCGCCGGGAAGACGTGAAGCGCGACGCCGACCCCTTTGGCGTCAAGGGCGGCGACACGCTCCGGGCCACGCCGTTCACCGACGAGGTGTTCGACGACCGGGACGAACGGTCCGGCCGGTCGGGCGGTCTGTCCATGAGTCTGATGGTGGGGGTCGCCCTGGGGGTGGTGCTGGTGGCCGGGGTCGGCTGGTACGCCTTCAAAGGCCCTGGCGGCGCCGAACTGCCTGACGGACAGGTGCAAACCATCAAGGCCGAAGCCACACCTTATAAGCTGAAGCCCGATAGTCCGGGCGGCATGCAGGTCGAGAACCAGGACAAGCTGGTCTACGACCGGGTCGCCAAGGGCGCCGCGCCCAAGCGCGAAGAGAACCTGCTGCCTCCGCCGGAAGAGCCCAAGGAACCCCCCAAGGCTCCGGTGAAGGAGGTCGCGAAAGCGCCCGAGCCGGCCGCAAAGGCGCCCGAGCCGAAGGTGGCCGAGAAGGCGCCAGAGAAACCGGCTGAGAAGACAATGGAGTCCATTGTCAAAGAAGCCAACGAGGTGCCCCCTCAAGCGTCCAAGGAGGCTCCCAAACCGGCGGCTTCCTCCAGCGATGCTGCCGCGTTGGCCGCCGCTGTCGCGGCCGCGACCGGCAAGGCGCCCGAACCGGCGCCAGCAAAGGCTTCCGCGCCGGCGGTGACCAAGCCGCCCGCGCCGAAGGCCCCGGAACCCAAGCTCGAGGTCCAAACGGCGGCTGTTACGCCCGCCGCGCCAACCGTCGCGTCCAATTCGGGCGCGTCCAATCCGGGCGCGTTCCAGATCCAGCTGGTTTCGGTGCCGACGGAAGAGGCGGCCCAGTCCGAATGGAAACGCATCAGCGGCAAGCACCAGGATCTGTTCGCGTCCCTCACGCCCTCGGTCACCAAGGCCGACCTGGGCGATAAGGGGATCTACTACCGCCTCCGCGCCGGGCCCTTGGCCGACAAGGCCGCCGCCGACCAGCTGTGTGCCGCCCTTGCCGCCGACAGAGTCGGCTGCATCGTGGTTAAGCCGTAACCGGCCATCCCATGACCATCGCAGAAGCGCCGCTCGCGGCGGTGTTTGGACTTGCCGGGCTCTCGCTCACCGAGGCCGAGCGCGCGTTCTTCAAGCGCGTCCGTCCCGCCGGCTACATTTTGTTCGCGCGAAACATTAACAATCCAGAACAAGTATCTGCAATGGTTAGTGATTTGCGGAATCTGACGCCCGATTTTGAAGCCTTTGTCCTGATCGATCAGGAAGGCGGCCGGGTGCAGCGTTTGAAACCGCCGCATTGGCGTCACGCACCGGCCAGTGGCGAATTCGAGCCGCTTTACGCGACCGACCCGGCCAAGGCCGAGGCGATGGTCCGCCTCAACATCCAGCTGATCGGCGAGGAGCTGAAGGCGCTCGGGATCGATGTGGACTGCGCGCCGGTGGCCGATGTGCCGGTGCCGGGCGCTCATGACGTGATCGGCGACCGGGCGTTCTCGAAGGATCCGGCCGTCGTCGCCCGCCTCGGCGCGGCCGTATGTGAAGGCCTGTGGGACGCCGGGGTGCTGCCGGTGATCAAGCATATCCCGGGGCACGGACGGGCCATGAGCGACAGCCACCTGGAGCTGCCGGTCGTCACGGCCGGCCTCGCCGAACTCCGGGCCGCCGACTTCGTGCCGTTCCGGCAGCTCTCGCAGCTGCCCGGCCTGATGTTCGCCATGACCGCCCATGTGGTCTACACCGCCATCGACCCCAAGAACCCGGCCACCACGTCGCCCAAGGTCATTTCCGAGATCATCCGGGGTGAAATCGGCTTCGACGGCATCCTGATCAGCGACGATCTCGGCATGAAGGCCCTGGCCGGGCCTTACGACGCCCGCGCCGAGGCCGCCCGGGCTGCCGGTTGTGACCTGATGCTCCATTGCGACGGCAACCTGGCCGACATGGAAGCCGTGGCGCGCACCGCCGGGCCGCTGGGGGCGAGGGGCCTCAAGGCGCTCGCCGATGTCCAAAGCCGCCGTCCCCGCGCCAAGATCGCGGATGCTGGCGTAGCCCAGTTCAAGATCCTGGACGCCCTCCGCCAGATTGAGGCCAAGCATGTCTGAGGACGGCCTCTCCACGGTCGCGTCGATTGCCGCCTTCGCGATCCCGGCGATCCTGGCGATCACCTTGCACGAGGCCGCCCACGGCTATGTCGCCCTGCTGTTCGGCGACCCGACCGCCAAGGAGCGGGGCCGGCTGTCCCTCAATCCCCTCCGCCATGTGGACCCGTTCGGCACGGTGATCCTGCCGGGGCTGCTGATGCTGGCCAAAGTCCCGTTCCTGATGGGCTGGGCCAAGCCGGTGCCGGTGGATTTCAGCCGCCTCCGGCATCCCCGCCGCGACATGGTGTGGGTGGCCGCGGCCGGCCCCGGCCTCAACATCGCGCTGGCGGTGATCTCGGCGCTGCTGTTCCACGGGCTGGCTTCGCTGCCCGAGGACTGGCAGCTGTTCGGCCAGACGCTGCTAACAAATAGCTTGCTATTTAATGTCATGCTGGCGGTGTTCAACATGATCCCGCTGCCGCCCTTGGACGGTGGCCGGGTGGCGGTGGGATTGCTGCCGTTGCGGGCCGCGCAATCCTTGGCGCGCCTGGAAAAATACGGCATCTTGGCCCTTATCGTTCTCCTGGTCGCGCTGCCGTCCTTGGGGTCGTTGATTGGACGTGACCTGAACCTTTTCGCCTGGATTATCCTGCCCATCGTCGAGCGCGTGGTCGAGCTGATCGCCGCCCTCGCCGGAATTGCCACACCCTGATTCGCGCAACGCTTTTAAAGTGACCGGTTAAGTATCTGATGTCCGAAGATTTCCCGACCGACCTGACGTTCGAGGAAGATCCCGCCCGGGATGCCGATCCCATGTCGCGGCTGGTGTTGTCGCTGGGGGGATTCGACGGGCCGATCGACGTTCTGCTGGTGCTCGCGCGCGATCAGAAAGTCGACCTGATGCACATCTCGATCCTGGCGCTCGCCGACCAGTATCTGCTGTTCATCGACACCGCCCGGGAATTCCAGCTCGAGCTGGCCGCCGATTACCTGGTGATGGCCGCCTGGCTGGCCTACCTGAAGTCCAAGCTGCTCCTCCCCAAGGAAGAGAACGACGACCAGCCCAGCGCCGAAGAGATGGCCGAGGCGCTGCGGTTCCAGATGCGCCGCCTCGAGGCCATGCAGGAAGCCGGTAGGAAGCTGTTCGAGCTGCCCCGCCGGGGCATGGACTTCTGGGGCCGCGGCGCCCCGGAAGGGCTGCCCACCACCTACCGGGCGGTCTACGACGTCAGCCTTTACGACCTGCTCCGGGCCTACGCCCGCCAGCACCGGGAAAAGAACGTCACCGCGCTTGAAATCGAGCCCTTCGACCTTTACTCGATCGACGAGGCCATCCAGCGGCTGCGCGAGGTTCTGCCGGGCGTGCCGGACTGGACCGACCTCAAGTCCTTCCTGCCCCAGGGCATCCGCCAGCCCTTGCTGCGCCGCTCGGCGGTCTCGACCACCCTGATCGCCGTGCTGGAACTGGTGAAGCAGGGCAGAGCCGATGTCCGCCAGGATGGCGGGGCCTATTCACCGATTTTCCTGAAGCCCGCCAACCGGCCCAACCTGGACGAAACACCTTCCAATGATTGATGAGCCTCACTTGACCGTTGTCGAAAACACTCCTGAAGACGACGAACTGCCGGCGGTGCCGGCCTCGGTCGCCGAGGACATCGCCGAGCAGGATGCCGGCCGCAAGGTGCGCATGGCGGAAGAGCTGCGCCTGCTGGAAGCGCTGATTTTCGCCAGCGCCGAACCGGTGTCCGAGCGCGTGATCGCCGAAAGATTGGGGGAAGGCGCCGATGTGCCCGGCCTCCTGGAACAGCTGCGCGCGGTCTATCAGGGCCGGGGCGTGGAACTGCTGCAGGCCAACGGCCGGTGGTCGTTCCGCACCGCGCCTGACCTCGTGGATCGCCTTGCCTTGGAAAAGCTGGTGCCGCGCAAGCTCAGCCGCGCCGCCATCGAGACCCTGGCGATCGTCGCCTATCACCAGCCTGTCACCCGTGCCGAGATCGAAGAGATCCGCGGCGTGATCGTGTCCACGGGCACCATCGACATCCTGCTGGAAGAAGGCTGGCTCAAGCCACGCGGCCGCAAGCAGGTGCCGGGGCGTCCCGTGATGTGGGGCACCTCCAACGCCTTCCTCGACCACTTCGGCCTGGAATCCATCGAGGACTTGCCGGGGATCGACGAACTGCGCGCCGCCGGCCTGCTCGACAACACCCGTGGGGCCTCCTACTCCACGCGCGGCGCCGACACGCTGCTGTTCGACACCGAAGAGGCCGACGAGACCGCCGAGCCGCTGGTTACCGGGGAAGAGGGCGCGGAACAGCCCGAGACTGCCGCCGCCGCGGAAGCCGAAGAGGCCGCCGACGAGGAAGAGGATGAGGACGACGAAAGCGATTACGAAGACGACGAGGATGACGACGCCGACGCCGACGATGAAGATGGCGATGAGGACGGCGACGGCGAGGCGCACAATAAGGGCTAACGGCCTCTGGTAATCGCCTGGCCCCGCCATACATAGGATACGGGAGGCCAGTGGTGGGGGCTGTTACAGGGAGTTGCCCCTAGAGGCCTTAATCATTTGCGGGCGGAAGGCGCTTTTGCCATGATCGGGCGCAGACACTACCCGCTAAACCATTGGAGTAATTGAGTCATGGGTTCCATGAGTTTGATGCACTGGATCATCGTCCTGGTGGTCGTGCTGCTCCTGTTCGGCAGCGGCAAGATTTCATCCATCATGGGCGACACCGCCAAGGGCATTAAGGCCTTCAAGAAGGGCATGAAGGACGACGACGACACACCCGCCGCGCCCAAGACCATCGACGGTGCCGCGTCCGGTTCCGCCAAGGAAAAGGATCCCGCGCACTCCGCCTAGTGCGGCGAGGCGCTCCCCGATCCCTTGAGGGCGGGGTTCGGATAATGGACTTTTAGCGATGTTCGATTTCGCATGGTCTGAGCTGGCCCTGATCGGGGCCTTGTCGGTGCTTCTGCTTGGCCCCAAGCAGTTGCCCGAGACCATGCGCACCCTGGCCAAGGCCGTGCGCAAGATCCGCGGCCTGTCGGCGGAGTTCCAGGGCCACTTCAACGACATGGTGCGCGAGGCCGAGCTGGAGGAGCTGCGCCAGCAGGTCAAGCAGCTGTCCCAGGCCAATCTTCAGTCCGAAGTCAGCAAGGTGATCGATCCCACCGGCGAGATTGAGGGCGCCCTGAAGCTCGACCCGGCCGCCGAAGCCGCCCATGCCACCAGCGAAGCCGAGGCCATCGCCGTCGACCAGGCCGCGTTGCGGCCCGATCCGGCGGCGCCCCAGCCCACGGCTGCTCCGG
>JAIBCD010000118.1 GCA_019694335.1 Rhodospirillaceae bacterium
CGCCGGCCGGGCGGGCGGGGCGTCGTCGAGTTTCGCCATGGCCGCCGCGGTGACGGCGGGCGGCGCGTCGGACAAGGGGCGGACCGCCACCGGCATGGTGCGCGCCGGCTGATCCGAGTAGCGGGCGTTGGCGCGGTCGGCGACCAGCCCGGCCAGAACCTGGGCGCGCTCGTCCTTGGTCGACGGCGGCGCCGGCGTCTCGGTCGGGACCGAATTGATGTCGGGTGTGCCCTGGGCGGTATTGGCGGGGGCGGGAAACTTGGGGGCCTCGGCCGGCTGGCCGGGGGCCGCGGCATCGCCGTGAGAACATGCCGCCAGCGTCGCGACGCTGATGCAGGTCAGCGCTGCGATGGACGCGCGCAGGGCCTTGGAACGGCGTGAGACACGAGGCGAAGAGGTAAAAAACATCTTATTACTTTCAGTGACTTATGATTCGCACTTCAGTTCATGTTTTAGCTGAACCTGAGGTTTGTTCCGGGCCCATCAGGAAAAGGCATGACCCTGGACAGACCCCCGTTCCCTGGCTAATCCATACCACCGTCCCCGCCAAAACGAAAATGTCCCTCGCGGGGGCAACTCAAACCCCAAAAAAGAAGACCTGACCCATGGCTGACGGCCCCCCGAAGAAGCCCGCGGAAACTGCCCAGACCGGAGGCCAAGCCGACGCAACCATGTCCGAAGATTGGGCCACGATTATGGCCGGGATCGCCGACCGCGGCGCGCGCCTGGTCCAGGATTTCGTCGCCCGGACCGGGTCCAACCCGGCCCAGGCGGTCAGTATGGGCATGGCCGACAGCGTCAATATCGCCGGCGCCTTCCTGGAAATGATGGCCAAGCTGGCCACCAACCCCAACAAGATCCTCGACGCCCAGCTGGGTCTGTGGCGGGACTACATGGACCTGTGGCGGTCCACCACCCTGCGCATGATGGGCGAGCAGGCGCCGTCGGTGATCGAGCCCGCCAAGGAGGACCGGCGCTTCAAGGACGAGGCCTGGCGCGACAACCAGGTGTTCGACTTCATCAAGCAGTCCTACCTGCTGACCTCGCGCTGGATGCAGGCGACCGTGGCCGAGGTCGAGGGGCTCGATCCTCAGACCAAGCGCAAGGTCGACTTCTTCACAAAGCAGTTCACCGACGCCCTCGCCCCGACCAATTTCGCCGCTACCAATCCGGAGGTCTTAAGGGCCACCGTCGAGTCCAAAGGCGAGAATCTGATCAAGGGGTTACAGAATCTTCTTGAGGATCTGGAGAAGGGCAAGGGCAAGCTCCGGGTATCCATGACCGACGAGACCGCCTTCACGGTCGGCAAGAACGTGGCGGTTACCCCCGGCAAGGTGGTCGCCCGCACCCCGCTGATGGAGCTGATCCAGTACACGCCGACCACGGACAAGGTGCACGACATCCCGGTGGTGATCATTCCCCCCTGGATCAACAAGTTCTACATCCTCGACCTGCGCGAGAAGAACTCGCTGGTCAAATGGCTCACCGACCAGGGTTACACCACCTTCATCATGTCCTGGGTGAACCCGGACGAGACCATGTCGGAGGTCAACTTCGAGGATTACATGAAGGACGGCGCCATCGCCGCCAAGGACGCCGCCATGGCTGCGACCGGCTCCGACCAGGTGCATATGGCCGGGTACTGCCTGGGCGGCACCCTGCTCTCGGCGACCGCCGCCTACCTGAAGGCCAAGAACGACACGAGCCTGGCCAGCATCACCCTCATGGCCGCCATGACCGATTTCAAGGATGTGGGCGAGCTTCGGGTGTTTATCGACGAGGACCAGGTGAAGCGCCTGGAGGACCGGATGGCCGAGACCGGCTATCTGGACGCCGCCGACATGGCGACCACCTTCAACCTGCTGCGCTCCAACGACCTGATCTGGTCGTTCGTGGTTAACAACTACCTCCTGGGCAAGGAACCCTTCCCGTTCGACCTGCTGTACTGGAATTCGGACTCCACCCGGATGCCCAAGGCCATGCACAGTTTCTATCTGCGCAACATGTACCTGGATAACCTCCTGGCCAAACCCGGGGGCGTGACCCTGGGCGGGGTGCCCATCGACCTGGGAGCCGTGGACGTGCCGGTCTACCTGATCAGCTGCAAGGAGGACCACATCGCCCCCTGGACCTCGACCTACGAGGCCACCGGGCTGTTCAAGAGCCCCTTGCGGTTCGTGCTCTCGGCCTCTGGCCATATCGCGGGCATCGTCAACCCGCCCGTGGCCAACAAGTATTGCTACTGGACGAACGATAAGAAGGCCAAGGGGGCGCCCGCCTGGTTCTCCGGCGCGACCGAGCACCCGGGGTCATGGTGGACCGACTGGGACGCCTGGCTGGCCCCGATGTCGGGAAAAATGGTCAAGGCCCGCCAACCCGGCGATGGTAAGCTGAAGGCCATCACCGATGCGCCCGGGGAATTCGTGAAGGCCAGGGCCGTCTAACCGGAGACCTCGCATGAAGCGCCGCCTCCTCGCGACCGTCTTCGCCGCTGCGGCCGGGACGGCCGGGGCGGAGGCGGACGGGAAGGCGGCGGAAGCCGAGGCCTTCGTCTGGCCGCGCAACAACCCGCCGTCCCGGACGTCCCTGCTCCATAAGGGCCTGCCATGCTGGGGGCGCGGCGCCGTCACCACACGGGCTAAATCAAAGTAAGAGGAATTTCGCCATGCGCTTTTCCGCCCTTCTGTTGGCCACGGTGTTCGCGGCGTCGGCCGCGACCCCCTTAAAAGTTCGGGCTGAAGTGGATTGGAAGAAGGAGGACGCCGAAGTCCTCAAGCACTTCCAGAACCTGGTGCGCATGGACACCGCCGACCCGCCCGGCCGCGAACAGGCCACGGCGGACTATCTGGTCAAAACCATGAAAGACGCCGGCATCGACGTGCAGACCTTCGTCAAAAAGGAAGGCCGGCCCAACGTGGTCGCGCGCCTCAAGGGCAGCGGCAAGAAAAGGCCCATCCTGATCATGGCGCACCAGGACACGGTCAACATCGACGCCGCCAAGTGGAAGGAGCACGCCGCCCACAGCGCCGACCGCGCCGGCGGCTGGATCTGGGGCCGCGGCACCATCGACGACAAGGACAACGTCACCTCCGGCCTGATGACCATGCTGCTGCTGAAGCGCGAGAAGATCCCGCTCGACCGCGACGTGATCTTCCTGGCCGAGGTCGGTGAGGAAGGCAGCTCGCAATTCGGCATCGGCTATATGGTCGAGGAGCACTTCAAGGACATCGAGGCCGAGTACTGCTTCGCCGAGGGCGGCAACTCCTTGCGCGTCGACGGCAAGATGAAATACGCCGCCATCCAGACCACCGAGAAGGTGCCGCGCGCAATCACCATGACCGCCACAGGGATCTCGGGCCATGGCTCGGTGCCGCTCGAGACCAACGCCATCGCGCATATGGCCAAGGCGGTCGCCGCGATCTCCGAATGGCAGGCGCCGATCCACCTCAACGAGACCACGCTGTCCTATTTCCAGAAGATGGCCGAGATCTCCTCGCCCGAGGAAGCCGCGATCTATCGGGCGGTGCTGAAGCCCGGCACCAAGGAAGCCGACGACGCGCTGACCTGGCTGCGCAAGAACCAGCCGTCACAGGCGTCCATGTTGCATACCTCGGTCTCGCCCAACATGTTCAATGCCGGCTACCGGTCGAATGTGATCCCGTCCGAGGCCAAGGTGACCCTGGATGTGCGCGTGGCGCCGCAGGAAGACTCCGAGCTCACCCTCACCGCCCTGCGCAAAGTCGTGAATGACCCGTCGATCACCTTGGAGTGGGCGCGCGAAGGCCGTGCGAGCGCGAACTCGCGGCTGGACACCGAGGCCTTCAAGACCATCGAGACCATCTACAGGAAGCACTACGACGCGCCCGTGATCCCGATCATGGCGACCGGCGGCACCGACATGGCGTCGCTGCGGCCCAAGGGCATGCAGTGCTACGGCTCCAGCGTCGCGGTGGACACCGAGGATCTGCCCAAGGGCTTCGGCATGCACAGCGACCAGGAACGCGTTCTGGAGAGCGAGCTGTATAGATTCGTGCACGCCCAGTACGAGGTGTTCTCGACGATGGCCAAAGCCAAATAAAAACCGGCGAAAGCGCAAGAAGCGGGTCGCGAAGTTTTTCTCCGGCGTCACGATCAGGTCATGACAACGGAAAGCGATCCCCGCTGGGCAAGCATCGCAGCGCGCGACACGGCGGCGGACGGTACGTTCTGGTATTCCGTGGTGACGACCGGCGTTTATTGCCGGCCGTCCTGCGCGGGACGCACGAAACCCGAAAACATCCGCCTGCACGCAAGCCTGGCGGAAGCACGCGCCACCGGCGCACGGGCCTGTAAGCGCTGCAAGCCCGATCTTACTTGAATCGCTTATTTTAGGGTGGCGATCATCTCGCGGATTTCGACGCCGCGCTCGGCGTAGGCGGCGACGCCCTTCGCCATGCCGGCCAACTGCGCGTCGGTAAGGTCGCGCACATACTTGGCGGGCATCCCGGCCCAGAGCTGGCGCTTGCCCACGCGCTTGCCGGGCGACACCAGCGCACCGGCCGCCACCATCGCCTCGGCCTCCACCACCACGCCGTCCATGGTGGTTGCGCACATGCCGATGAAGCCTTTGTCCTCGATGGTGGTGCCGTGGATCATGGCCTTGTGGCCGATCAGCACGTCGTCGCCGATGATGGTGGCATACCCCCCGCTATCGACATGGACGATCGTGCCGTCCTGGATATTGGTGCGGGCACCGATGCGCATGATATTGACATCGGCCCGCAAGATGCAGCCGAACCACACGCTCGACAACGGCCCGATCTCCACGTCGCCGATGATCGTGGCGGTCGGGGCGATGAAGGCGTCAGGCGCGATCTTGGGCCACTTGCCGCGCCAGGGAAGAATCAGAGGGCCGGACATGCGCTTCTCCCGTCAGGACTGAATTTCGAAGGCGGCCGGCGGCAATCCGGCCTGGTGCCGCGCGAACATCTGCGCGTATGCGGCTTCGACGCGCCGGGCGGTGAGCCGGGAGTCGAACACCGGTGTCGCCAGCCGGTTCTCGAGGAGCCGCGCCTTCACGGAACGGAACTTCTCCGGGTGAGTCGCGAGTTCGATCGCGCGGGCTTCGTAGTCGGCTTGCGTCGTCGTCACCAGTTCCGGCATGCGCGCAGCCATGAGCAGACTTGACGCAAGGCGCCCCGCGAATGCGCGGCCCTGCAAGGTCAGCACCGGCAGGCCGAGCCACAGCGCGTCGCTGGCCGTGGTATGCGCATTATAGGGCAGCGTATCCAGGAACAAGTCGGCCACGCGGAAACGCGCGAGGTAATCCGCGACCGGCACACGCCCGGCAAAAACCAGGCGGCGGTCGTCCACCCCCCTCGCCCGCGCTTCCTTCTTCAGGTTGTTCTTGGCGGTGTCGTTTTCATCCACCAGCCAGAGCACGCTGCCTTCGACCGCCTTGAGGATGCGCATCCATCCGTCGAAGGTCGCGGGCAGGATCTTGTGGACCGCGTTGAAACAGCAGAACACGAACCCGGTCTCGGGCAATTTGAGTTCGGCCCGCGTGAACACACGGTCGGAGATCTTGCGCCGGGAATCGCCGACGAAGAAGGTGTCGGGCAGGTAAACCACGTTTTCCGTGAAGTGCGGCCGACTCTCGGGCGGAATCGCGACCTTGTCGGCGAGCAGGTAGTCGATATAGGGCGCCCCCATGGTGCCGATATAGCAGACATAGCTGACCTGCACCGGCGCGCAGCCCGCGGCGAAAATCGCGGTGCGGGCGCCGTCGGTGTAGCCGCTCAGATCGACCGCGATATCGATGCCAAGTTCGCGCGACAGGGCGGCGATCTCCCGGTCGTTCTTGCGGCTGGCCTCGATGAACGTGTTGAAGGCCCCGGTCAGGCGCCCGCGCATCTCATCCTGCTTATCGGGCCCGACCGAGATGCCGAAGAACTCGAATTTCTCCTTATCGTGCTGTTCGAACAGCTCGATCATCAGGTACGGCAGGGCGTGATTCTGAAAATCCGCCGAATAGTAAGCCACGCGGATCTTTTGGCCGGCGGGCCGCGCGTGGAAGAGATCGGGCGTGCGCCGCGCGGGGTACCGGGCCGCGGCGTAAACCTGGGCCGCGGTCTTTTGGGCCGCCGGATCGTCCAGCAGCGTGAGCACGGCGAAAGGCTGGGCCACTCTTTGCGATGTGGAAATCGCCGCGGACAGGCGATCCAGGTCGCCCGTTAAACCGCTCCAGTCGCACAGCTTCGCCTTGGTGTGCACATAAGTTCCGAACAGGAAGGGATAATCGGGCTTAAGGGCCAGCGCCTGGCCGTAGCTGGCCAATGCCTCGTCCAATCGCTTGAGAACCACCAGCAGGTTGGCGCGGTTGTTGTGGGCCTCGGCGTTGCCGGGCGCGAGCGACAGGGCCCGCTCGTAGCTCGCGAGCGCTTCGGGCAAACGGCCGAGGTGCTTGAGGGCATTGCCACGGCTGTTGTGGGCATCAGCGTGATTCGGGTTGAGCGCCAGGGCCTGGTCGTAGCTCGCGAGGGCCTCGGTGGGCCGATTGAGATCCAGGAGCGCGTTGCCGCGATTGGCGAGGGCTTCCGCGTAGCTCGGTTTGAACACCAGCGCCTGGCCATAGCTGGCCAGCGCCTCGGCGGGGCGCCCGAGCTGCATCAACGCGTTGCCGCGATTGTTGTGAATTTCCGCGTCGGCCGGCGTGAGGCTAAGAGCGCGATCGTAGCTGGCCAGCGCCTTTTCCGGCAGCTCGAGGCTGAGCAGGACATTGCCGCGATTGTTATGCGCGTCGGCGAGAGCCGGATTGAGCACCAACGTCCGCTCGTAGCTGACGAGCGCTTCGCGAAATCGCCGCAGCTCCTTGAGCGCATTGCCGCGATTGTTATGTGCGGCCGCCGAGCCCGGGTTGACCGCGATCGCGCGGTCGATGAGCGCCAATCCCTCCTCGCGCGCGCCGGTCTGCAGCGCGATCACGCCCGAAAGGTGCAGGCTGTTGAACTCGTTGGGATCGGTTTTCAGGACATCCTGGTAGATTGCCTGCGCTTCGGCCAGGCGCCCCGCCTGGTGCAGGGTCACCGCACGCTGCAGTTTGCTTTTGATCTGTTCGGACATGACCTAGTTGCGCGTGACCTTTCGCGCCCACAAGCCTATCACCCTTCCCTCGCGGAATTCCAAGACCAATCGCGTATCGACCACATGGCCTCCGCTCACCGGGCGTTCGTGTTCGTAAAGCATGTGGAAGCCGCTGAACTTGACCTCGGCGCCGATGATTTTCTGGACCGCTGCAGTGGTGCGCCCCAGCCAGATGCCGTCATCGAGCGCGAGGCGCGCGGGATCGACCGCGAGCTTGGGACACGCGGCGGACGGTGAAGCGCCGGGCTGGGCGATGGCGGAGACGTCCTGGATGGCGAACCCGCCATGGGTAGGGTTGTTTGCGAGCCACAGGCGTTCGGAGCCAACCGTGAAACACAACCACGCCAAGCCGCGATCGGCGCCCGGCAGATGGTCGATGCGCCCCGCGCCCAACAGTTCGCGCACGTCGCTCAGGGTGGTTTCCTCGAGCACCACCGACAACGGCCCGAGCTGGAGCGCGGAGACCACGTCGCTTCCGGCATTGGGTTTGGCGCGGAAGATCGGATCGTCCTCGGCCAGGCCCATCGGCGGCGGGATCACATCCTCGGCGCGCGCACCCCAAGATACCAGTGTGCCCAGAAAAAGCGCGAGGACCGCGAACAGCCGCACCATGGTCACGCCAGCGATTCGGCTTCCGGCAAGCCGAGCATGATGTTGAGGTTCTGCACCGCCGCGCCCGAGGCGCCCTTGCCGAGGTTGTCGAGCTGGGCCACCAGCCGTGCCTGGCCGTTCTTGGCCGACCCGAACACGAACAGGCGCAGGAGGTTGGTGCCGTTGAGGGCGGTGGGCGCGAGGGTCTTGATCCCTTGCGCCTCTTCCGGCGACGCCACGTTGACGAAGGCGCTGCCGTCATAGGCGCGCGCGAGCACCGCGTGGAGATCGGAGAGGCTCGGGCCGCCCGAAAGCAACGACAGATACAAGGGCAACTCCACCAGCATGCCTTGGGCGTAGCGGCCGACCGACGGGCTGAACACCGGAACTTCACGCAGGCCGGTGTGCTTCTGGATTTCCGGCAGGTGCTTGTGCGCCAGTTCCAGGCCGTAGATGCGGTACGGCACGTCGGTATAGGTGGGCGAGGATTTATCCTCGAATTCCGCGATCATCGCCTTGCCGCCGCCCGAGTACCCGCTCACGCCGCCCAGCGTGACCGGGTAGTTGGGCGCCATGACACCGGCGTCCACCAGCGGGCGGATCAGCGCGATCGCCCCCGTGGCCCAGCAGCCGGGGTTGCTCACGCGCGCGGCGCCGGCGATGGCGTTCTTCTGGCCGGGCGCCATTTCCGGAAAGCCATAAGCCCAGCCCGCGGCGGTGCGATGCGCGGTCGAGGCGTCGATCACCTTGGTCTTGGGATTGGTGATGAGGGCGACCGCCTCGCGCGCCGCGTCATCCGGCAGGCACAGGATCACGACGTCGGCCTGATTGAGCTTTTCACCGCGCGCGGCCGCGTCCTTGCGCCGGCCAGCATCGATGCCGATCAACGCGATATCCTTGCGCGCCGCCAACCGGTCGCGGATCTGCAAACCGGTGGTGCCGGCTTCGCCGTCGATGAATACTTTTGCCATGACCGACCTCACAAAAGAAAAGAGCGCCTCGGAAAACCGAAGCGCTCTTTTTGATAAACGCGACTGAACGCGTTTAGCGCTTCGAGAACTGGAAGCTGCGGCGGGCCTTCTTGCGGCCATACTTCTTACGCTCGACCACGCGCGGGTCGCGGGTGAGGAAGCCGTGGGCCTTCAGGGCCGGGCGCAGGGCCGGTTCGTAGAACGTCAGCGCGCGGGAGATGCCGTGACGCACGGCGCCCGCCTGACCCGAGAGACCGCCGCCCGAGACCGTGCAGATCACGTCGAACTCGTTCATGCGGTTGGTCACGGAGAACGGCTGGTTGATCATCATGCGCAGCACGGGGCGCACGAAGTAGTTTTCCAGCTCGCGGTCGTTGACGGTGATCTTGCCTTTGCCGGGCTTCACCCACACGCGGGCGACGGCGTTCTTGCGCTTGCCGGTGGCGTAGGAACGGCCCTGCTTGTCGCGCTTCGGTTCGGCCTTCGGGGCCTGGCCGGCGACGGCGGTCTTGAGGTCGGCGAGGGATTGAGCTTCTGGAGCCATGATCTGCGGTCCTTAGGGCTTGTTCTTGCGGTTGCGGCCGGCCAGATCCAGGACTTCCGGGCTCTGGGCCTCATGCGGGTGCTTGTCGCCGGCGTAGATCTTGAGCTTCTTCATCTGCGCGCGGGCGAGCGGGCTGTCCTTGGGCATCATGCGTTCCACGGCGCGCTCGATCACGCGATCGGGATAGCGGCCCGAGAGGGTACGGCGCGGGGTGTGCTCTTTCACGACGCACGGATAG
>JAIBCD010000119.1 GCA_019694335.1 Rhodospirillaceae bacterium
CGTGGGCGAGGTTGCGTGGCTGGCCGACGAAGCCCACATGGACGCGGTCACCGCCGTATCGGGCAGCGGCCCGGCCTATGTGTTCCTGATGGTCGAAGCCCTGCGTGATGCCGGTGTCGCGGCCGGATTGCCGGCGGACGTGGCCGAGCACCTCGCGCGCGCCGCCGCCATCGGGTCGGGCGCGCTGCTCGAGCGCGACGCCGCGGCTGCGCCGGATGTGTTGCGCCACAACGTCACCAGTCCCGGCGGCACCACCGCCGCAGCGCTGAGCGTGTTGATGGGCGAGAACGGGCTCAAGGAGCTGATGACTCGCGCGGTCGCGGCCGCCGCGAAACGGTCGAAGGAGCTCGCGGGGTAATCCATGGCGCGCAAGAAAACCGCTGCGAAGAACACCGCCCCCAAGTCTGCCGCAAAGTCGGCCCCGAAGTCCGGCGGGAAATCCGGCGACCCGGGCGCGGCCATGATCGAGGCCGCTTTGGCGCTCGCCGCCGAAAGCGGCTGGACGGCCGTGACCATCGCTGCCGTGGCCGAACAGGCCGGTGTCGCACTCGGTGACGCCCTGCTGTTCGCGCCCACCCGCGCCCATCTCCTGGTGAAATTCCTGGACCGACTGGACGCGGCCAATCTTGAAGGGCTCGCCGTGCCCGGTGACGAGGGCTCGGCCCGCGACCGTCTGTTCGATGTGCTGATGCGGCGCTTCGACCTGCTCAACCGGAAACGCGGCGCGGTGCGCGCGGTGATGATGGGGGTTCCCCGCGATCCGCCGTCAGCGGCCATGCTGGCCTGCCGCGTGGGGCGCTCGGCGGCCGCATTACTCGGCGCCGCCGGGATCTCCGCCGAAGGCCTAATCGGCTTTGCCCGCGTTCAGGGGTTGAAGGCGGTGATGGCCTGCGCGCTCAAGGCCTGGATGAGCGACGACAGCGCCGACATGGCCAAGACCATGGCGGCCCTGGACAAGGCGCTGGGCCGCGCCGAACGCCTGGCGAATTTCAGGGCCTCTTCTTTCAGAAGTGGCCGCGGGCCGGCTGACGCCGCTGTCTGAAGCCGCGGACCATTATCGGACCTTTCCGCCCCGGGACTCGATCCTGGCGGCGTTGGCCCGCCGGGGCCATGCGCCGGACACACTGACCCCCGATCGGCTTGCGCCGTTCGATCAACTGCACACTGGCGGCGCCCCGGCCACGGCGGCGTTGATCGCCCGCCTCGCGCCGAACCCAGCCGACCATGTGCTCGATGTCGGCAGTGGCCTGGGCGGTCCGGCGCGGATGCTGGCGGCCAGGACCGGATGCCGCGTTACCGGCATCGACATCACGCCACGGTTCGTGGCGGACGCGACGTTCTTCACCGCCTGCACGGGCCAGCCGCGGGTTTCGTTCCAGGAAGGCTCCGCCACGGCGTTGCCGTTCGGCGACCGGAGCTTCGACGCGGCCTGGCATATCCACATGGCGATGAACGTGGCCGACAAGGCCGCGATGTACGCCGAGATTTTCCGGGTGTTGAAACCGGGCGCCGCCTTCGCCATCGACGATCCCGTACGCGGTGAAGGCGAGATGGTCTTCCCCGTGCCGTGGGCCGCAGAACCGCGCACGAGCTATCTGTGCACGGCCGAGGCGTTGGTGGATTTGCTCGCGGGCGCCGGCTTCGTGGCCCCGGAGATCGAGGATGTGACCGCGCAGGGGATCGCCTTCGCCCTGGAACGGGAACGCGCGCGCGACAACACGAGGCCGTTGTCGGCGTGGGAAGCCATGTCAGCCAATCACCGCGCCAATATGGTCGCCGGCGCGGTAAGGGTGATCTCGGTGGTGATGAAGAAACCCTGACGCGGCGTTAAAAGCGGGAGACCGTTTCACATGAAACAATCGCCGCATGTTCCACGCCCGCGCGGGAGCGGACGCTCAGCCTTCGCCGGTCGCCGCTTCGAGCGCGTCGCGGTCGAGCAGGGTAACGCGGTTGATGTTACGGACCTGGATGGTGCCGGCGGTCTTGAACTGGGTGAGCACGCGGCTCACGGTCTCGATCACCAGGCCCAGGTAGTCGGCGATGTCGGCCCGGGTCATGGGCAGCATGAAGGTATCGGAATCGGCGGAACGCTTGCCCATTTCCAGCAGGAACCACGCGATGCGTTCCTGGGCCGACATGTGGCAGATCAGTACCATGCGCTCATAAGCGCGCTGCAGCCCGGTGGTGGTCAGCTTGTGGACATGCCGGGCCAGCGCCGGCGTGGAGGCGATCACGCTTTCCACCTGGCGGCGGGGATAGCGCATCAGCACTGAATCGGCGGTCGCTTCGGCGGTGAAATAGTGGTCGGCTTCGGCAGTCAGGCCGATGAAATCGCCCGCGACCAGGAATTCGCACACCTGCCGGCGGCCATCGGCCACCAGCTTCACCAGGCGGACACTGCCGCTCACGACCTTGTAGCAATACTCGGCGGCATCGCCCTCGGCGACAATCTCTTCGCCGCGTTTGAACGAGACACGCGCCCCGGCCGACGCCAAAGGGTCGAGCGCCGTCAGAGGGTCGCGCCGAAGGCGCGCGTCATGTGATTCAGCCCGCCCGCGGACGGCGCGCACGGGCGCGGTCGCGGGCGTAACGGTACGCTGCGACGCCCGGGTGCGGCTGGTCCGGGTCTGGATACCAATCATGGCGCTTCCCTCTGCCTTTTCTACTCTTAAGACAAAGAATTAAGCCCACGGGCCGGCACCGTTGAATTGGGGGATCACCGTAGGTAGTTTTACGTATACCCGCCGGTTCTGGATCCTCACCGCATGTCTGAAGCCACGGTTTTTGTTGTCGACGACGATCCCGATGTGCGCGATTCCCTGGCCGCGCTGCTGAGTTCGGCCGGGCTTAACCCCCGGGTGTTCGACTCCGCCACCGCTTTCCTGGCCCAGTACCAGGCCGGCGACAGCGGTTGCCTGGTGGCCGATATCCGCATGCCGGACATGGACGGGATCGCGCTCCAGACCGAGCTGACCAACCGCAAGGCCGGCCTGCCGGTGATCATCGTCACCGGCCATGGCGACGTGCCACTGGCGGTCAGGGCCATGAAAGCCGGCGCCATGGATTTCATCGAAAAGCCGTTCGACGACGAACGGCTGCTGGAAAGCATCCAGCGCGGCCTGTCCAAGGCGGCCGCGGAAAAAGATTCGGTAGAGGCCACCCAGGCCATCGGCGCGCGCATCGCCACCCTCACGCCGCGCGAGCTGGAAGTCCTGGAACTGCTGATCGCCGGGCACCCGAATAAAGTCGTGGGCCATCATCTCGATATCTCGCCGCGCACGGTCGAGGTTCATCGCGGCCGGCTGATGGACAAGATGCAGGCGCGGAATCTCTCCGATCTCGTGCGCATGGCGCTCGCGGCTGGAATCGGCAACGCCAGACCCGCGTCGAAAGCTGGCGCTAAACCATTCTAACGAAATGCTAATTCGCGATACGTACTGATACGTATTTCGCGTATGCGCACGCCTGCATATGGTTCAGCCCGCGCGAGGACTTCAGCCAATGCAGAGCGAGGCCAAGGTGACTTACGTCTACGTGGTGGATGACGACGAGGCCGTGCGCGATTCCACGCGGGTGGTGCTCGAATCCTACGGCATGAGCGTCCGCACCTTCGGTTCGGCCCAGGACTTCCTGGCCTCGGTTGACGACGAGCCTACCGGCTGCCTGCTACTCGACCAGCACATGCCGGAGATGACCGGTCTGGAAATGCTCGAAGTGCTCAAAGCCAGCCGCAAGACTCTGCCGGTGATCATGATCACCGCGCGCGGCGACGCGACCTTCAAGGATCGGGCTTACCGCGCCGGCGCGGTCGCGCTGCTCAACAAGCCGGTCGCGGACGATGACCTGGTCCGCGCCATCGACACGGCGTTGCTCCACTAAAGACCCTCCAAGCGAAGCTCAGAGCGTGGCGCCCATGCGCGCTACCCGCGCATCTTTAACATGCGCGGGTAGCGCGCGTATTTAAAAAGAATCGCGGCACGATAGTCGTGACGACTATAGTGGAATTCGCAAAGTAGCTCTGAGCCCGCCCATGGGGCTGGTCGCGAGCGCGATGTCGCCGCCCATGCTGTGCACCAGATCGCGCGCAATGGTGAGGCCAAGGCCGATGCCGCCGGTGCGGGTGTTGCGCGAAGGTTCCAGGCGGTGGAATGCCCGGAAGGCTTCCTCGCGTTTGTCGGCCGGAATCCCCGGGCCGTCGTCATCCACGTCGATGTGAATGAACCCCGCCACATGGGCGGCGCTCACCTGGACCTTGCGCCCATAGCGCACGGCATTGGCGATCAGGTTGCCGAGACAACGCCCGAGCGCGATCGGCTTCAGGGCCATGCGCGCCGGCAAGTTGCCGAGGTGGAGCGCGACCTCGGCGCCCTCGCGGCGAAAGCGTCCGACCACGTCGGCCAATAGCTCGGCGGGATTGGCGCCAACCGCGGCTTCGGCGCCATCTCCCCTGGCGAACGCCAGGTAGGATTCCAGCATCTTCTCCATTTCGGTGACGTCGTCGCGCATGGCGGTCACGTCGTCGGAGTTGGCGCCGGTCATCATGGCGAGCTGCAGCTTCATGCGGGTCAGCGGCGTGCGCAAGTCGTGCGACACGCCGGCGAGCATCTCGGTGCGTTGCGCGATTTGCCGCTGGATGCGTTCGCGCATGATGGTGAAGGCGCGCGCCGCCTGGCGCACCTCAAGCGCGCCTTCCTCCGGGAAGTTCTGCACCTCGCGGCCCTTGCCGAACGCCTCGGCCGCGCGCGCGAGGCGCCGCACCGATGCCACCTGGCTGCGCAGGTAAACCGTCGCCACGCCGAACAGCAGCACCGAGGAGCCGGTCAGCCACATCACGAACACCAAGGTGCTGTTGCCGCCGGCAAGGATGCGCTGGCGCGGCACCATGATGTTGAGGACGCCGTCGTCCTGCTGGATCTGCACCAGGACCAACCTCTCAAGCCGGTATTTCATGCGGTCGATGACGAAGCCTCGCCCCACCACCTGCCACACCGCGCGCTTCAGGGAGTCGTCGGCTTGCTTCTCGCTGTGCACGGCGCGCTCGTCCTTGAGCGTGGCGCCCGGCAGGAACGAGATGTCGAAGCCCATGGCCTTGCGGGCATTCAGGATCATGCGTTCGCGTTGCAGGGGATCCTGGAGATCGGTGAAGCTCGCCGACACCAGGGCAAGATCGCCGGCCAGGTCGTCCTCGATACGCTCGGTCACCGCCGACAGGTGGTTGTCGTAGAACACATAGGCCGAGATCACCTGCACCAGGACCAGCGGGATCAGGATGGTGAGGCTGGCCCGCGCCATCAGGGTCGCGGGCATCACGCGCTCCAGAGGCTGCGGCGGGAACAGCTTCTGCCAGACCTTCACGATCGCTTCGGCGATCCACGGATCGCGGCCGACGGGCATTTGAAGCCTGGGCGTCATCTGCGGCCCGGCCTCGCGCGGCAAAGGCAATCGCGTTTTTTCCGCCTGGTCCATGACCGCCTAGGGGTCGGGCCTGAGCAAGTAGCCGGTGCCGCGCACGGTCTGCAGGTAGCGCGGCTGGCGCGGATCGGGTTCGAGTTTTCGCCTGAGGCGCGTGATCTGCACATCGACGGTGCGCGGGTTGGCGCCGTCCTCGCCCACGAGGCCGAGAGCCGCGCGGTCGACCGGCTGGCCCAGGTTCTGGGTCAGGATCTTGAGCAGTTCGGATTCCGACGAGGTCAGGCGCACGATCGCGCCTTCGCGGGTCAGGCGCTGGCGCGCGAGGTCGTAGCGGCAATCGCCGAAGCGCAGTTCAAGGTTGGCGGACACTTCCGCCGGCGGCGCGCGCCGCAGGATCGAGCCGATGCGCAACACCAGCTCCTTGGGCTCGAACGGCTTTGCCATATAGTCGTCGACGCCGGATTCCAGGCCGCGGATGCGGTCCGGCGCTTCGCCCATGGCGGTGAGCATCAGGATCGGCACCTTGCTGCGGGTGCGGATGAAGGCCGTGAGCGCGAGGCCGTCCTCGCCCGGCATCATGACGTCGATCACCAGCAGGTCGAACTGCAGCGCGGCGAGATGGCGGCGCGCCTCGGCCGCGTCGGCGGCGGCGGTGACCATATATCCGCTCTCGGTCAGGAACTTGCACAACAGCATGCGCAGGCGGTTGTCGTCGTCGACGACCAGGACGTGAGGCGGATACGAGGGTTCCATGACCGCTACTTTAGCCGAGGATGCGGGATTCATGGGGGCGGTCATTTATCTATCGCGGTGAAGCGGCGCCGGGCATCGGGCTCCATCAGGCCGAGCAGCACCTTGCGGAAGCCCTCGACCGCCACCGCGCCGGCCTCTTTGTAGGCGGCGGTCAGGCGGGCGCGCTGGCTGTTGGTCAGTTCGGTCTCCAAGGCGCGGCCTTTCTCGGTCAGGTGCAGCAGGCGCTGGCGCCGGTCGGCGGCGCCTTGTTTCTGGATGATGAACCCCTGGCGGATCAGTTGGCTCAAGACCCGCGACAGGCTCTGTTTGGTGACATGCAGGATGTCGAGCAGCTCGCCGACGCTCAAGCCCGGATAGCGGCCGACGAAGTACACAATGCGGTGGTGCGGCCGGCCGAGGCGGTATGCGCCCAGGATCTCGTCGGGCCGGGCGGTGAAATCGCGGGCGGCGAAGAACAGCAGCTCCATCCCCTGGCGCAGGTCTTCCTCACGCAGGAACAGCGGATTGACGATGCTTTTTGCTTCAACCATCGGTAAACGATATCCTCATCGTTCAATGCTGCTATGCGCGGCATGTGTAGGTAGCCGCTTTGACATACGCGGCTCACGATGTTACGACAATAACACTTCGAAGGTAATTTTATTTCAAAACCCTAGAGGCCCTGGACGGGCAGAGGTATACCATGAGCACCGCAGGATTTGACGATCGCGACGGCTATATTTGGATGAACGGCAGCCTGGTTCCCTGGCGCTCCGCGAAAGTCCACGTCCTCACCCATGCTCTGCACTATGCCTCGAGCGTCTTCGAAGGCGAGCGCAGCTACGCCGGCAAGGTGTTCCGTCTCGAGGAGCACACCGACCGCCTGATCGATTCCGCGCGCCAGCTCGATATGAAAGTGCCGTTCACGGCCCAGCAGATCAACGACGCGACCTACGAGACTCTGCGCGCCAACAACATCTCCGACGGCTACCTGCGCCCGATCGTGTGGCGCGGCAGCGAGCAGATGGGCGTCACCGCCCAGAACGCCAAGATCCACTGCGCCATCACCTGCTGGGTGTGGCCGTCCTACTTCACCATCGATGCGCGGTTGAAGGGCATCCGCCTGTGCATGTCCGAGTGGCAGCGCCCGGGGCCGAAGATGGCGCCGGTCAAGGCGAAAGCGTCGGGCCTCTACATGATCTGCACGCTCTCCAAGCACGCCGCCGAGCGCGCCGGCTATGACGACGCGCTGCTGCTCGACTGGCGGGGCCAGATCGCCGAAGCCACCGGCGCCAACATCTTCTTCGTCATGAACGGCGAGGTCCACACCCCGACGCCCGATGCCTTCCTCGACGGCATCACGCGCCGCGCGGTCATGGAGCTGGCCCGCAAGCGCGGCTACAAGGTGGTCGAACGCGCGATCTTCCCCGAGGAGATGGCCAAGGCGCAGGAATGCTTCCTCACCGGCACCGCCGCGGAAGTGACGCCGGTGCGCGAGATCGGCGATTACAAGTTCACCCCGGGCGAGGTCTGCCGCAACCTGATGGCCGATTTCGACGTGATGGTGGGCAAGGCGCCGGCCGTAAAGTCGTCTGCCGCTTAGGGCGACAGACGAGTCATCTTTTTTGCGGCCTTCCGCCGCGGGGGCTGCCTAACTACTTCTTCCAGCGGTCGGCGCGGGCGTCATCGTCCGCGCTGGCGGCGACCCAGGCTTCTCCTGAATCAAGGGCCTCCTTCTTCCAGAAGGGGGCCTTTGTCTTGAGCCAGTCCATCAGGAACTCACACGCCGCGAAAGCATCGGCGCGGTGCGCCGCGGCGGCGGCCACCAGCACGATCGGCTCGGGCGGGCGCAGTTCGCCGTAGCGGTGGATGATCAGAAGTCCATCGAGCGCCCAGCGCCCGCGCGCGTCCTCGGTCAGTGCCGCGAACTCGCGCTCGGCCATGCCGGGGTAGTGTTCGAGGGTCATGGCGTGGACGGTGTCGTCCCCCTTGAAGTCGCGCACCTGGCCGACAAAGCTGGCGATCCCACCCGATTTCGGTACGGTCGCCATAAATGCGTTGAGTTCGGCGCCCGGGTCGAATGGTTCGCGCTGGACCCGGATCATCAGCCCCCCGTGACCGGCGGGAAGAACGCCACTTCGCGGGCACCGTTCAATGCCGTGCCATGATCTACATGCTGCTGGTCGACGGCCGCCTTGATCATGCGCCGGTCGGAAAATGCGGCGGCATGGCCGGGGCTGAGCGTCGCTAGCCAATCCATCAGGCCGGAAACGGTGGTGATGCTGGCGGGAAGGGACAGCGTTTCCTCGCCGCGCCCGATCTTGTCCTTCACCCAGGCGAAGTAGAGCACGGTAAGCGACACGCCAGCCTCAGCCTTGGGAGGGTTGGGAATCGCGCGCCTCTTGCGAGGGCAGCGCCACGCCGTCGTCCATGTAGCGCAGGCCGGCGCGCAGGTAATCGTAGCCGGTGATCAAGGTCAGCACGGCCGCGATCCACAGTGTGGCCTCGCCGATGACGCGGGCGGGAAGCCACCAGGGCGCGGCGGAGCCCACGATCAGGAAGCCGAGCGAGATCATCTGGGCGGTGGTCTTGAACTTGGCGAGCTTGGTCACCGGCAGCCCGACGCGGATCTCGGCGAGATACTCGCGCAGGCCCGAGACCATGATTTCGCGCAGGAGGATGATCAGCGCCGGCATATAGGCCCACAAGGTCAGGCGGCCAAAGCCGACCAGCAGCAGCAGCACCGCGGCCACCAGTAATTTGTCGGCGATCGGGTCGAGGAAGCGGCCGAAGCGGGAGATCTGATTGGTGCGGCGCGCGAGATAGCCGTCGAAGAAATCGGTGATGCAGGCGACGGCGTAGAACCCCAGGGCCACCCAACGCATCGTGTTGGAATCGACGAAGAAAGTGACCACCATCAGCGGGATGATCATGATCCGCGACAAGGTCAGAATGTTAGGCAGATTCAACATGCCCGGAGTTTAGCCCTCGGGGTGGAAATGGTCATAGATTTTCTTGGCGGTGGCGGCGCTCACGCCTTCCACGCTTTGCAGGTCGGCGAGCCCCGCCGCCGAAACCGCTTTCGCGGAACCGAAATGTCGCAAAAGCGCCTTTTTCCGCGCCGCGCCGATGCCGGTGACTTCATCCAGCACCGACATTCCCAAGGCCTTCGAGCGCTTGGCGCGATGGGCGGAGATGGAGAAGCGATGGGCTTCGTCGCGCAGGCGCTGCCGGAAAGACAGGA
>JAIBCD010000120.1 GCA_019694335.1 Rhodospirillaceae bacterium
GGCGGCGCGCGGCTTCGGAGTCCCTGGCGGGCAGGTTGTCGGTCAACGCGTACGAACCGCCGGTCGTCACCATGCCGGCGACGTCGATGTTGTCCTTGATCAGCACCGGGATGCCGTCGAGCGGCCCCATGGTCTTGCCGGCCTTGCGGCGCGCGTCGGCGGCCTTGGCCTGGTCGAGCGCGTCGGGCGCCACCAGGATCACGGCGTTCAGCACCGGATTGTAGGTCTTGATGCGCTCGATATAGGCCTGGGTCACCGCAACCGACGTGGTCTTGCCGGCGGCGAGGTCGGCCGCGATCTGGCTGAGCGGAACTTCCTCGACGGCGTAAGGCTTCACCGTCTCCGTCTTGGAGCAACTCGCGAGCACGAGGGTGGACGCCAGCGCAAGATAGGTCATGCGGCGAAACAACATCATGGGCCTCTCATATCGGTGATGGACGGCGAAGGGTCCGAGCGTAGCGCGAGTCTCACCGGCACCGCAAAACAAAAGGGCCGGGAGATGCCTCCCGGCCCTTCGCTCTCGAGAAGGAACGTTCTTAGTACTTGAAGCGGACGCCCGCGCGGAAGCGGCGGCCGATGCGGTCGAACTCCGAGTTGCCCTGGCCGGCGTAGTAGCCGTTATTGACCGAAGCGGCGATCAACGGCGGGGCGGTGTCGAACACGTTCTGGACCACGAAGTAGATTTCGGTGGTGTTGTCGAACAGCTTGTAACCCATGTTCATGTCCCACACCTTCTGGCCCGGAGTCTTGTTCGGGAAGGCGACCGTGATCGCGGTCGGCGGGTTGTTGGTGGGGCAACCCGAGGTGCAAGTGATGAAGGCGTTGTTGTAAACGCCCGAGCCCGTGCCGCGCATGGTGATCGCGCCCGAGAACGCGTTGAGCTTGTAGGTGGCCGAGATCATGTACTTCCACTTCGGCGCGAACAGGCCGGCGGTGCCGATCCCGGCGCTGTCCGCCGTAACGCCGGCGCCCTCGGTGATGACGCCGAGGCCGACCGTGCGCAGCGAGTTCACGTAGTTGGCCATGCCGCGCAGGGTGAGCGCGCCGCCCAGGCTGGAGCTGATCTCGTCGAGATTGATGTTGTAGCTGGCCTCGAAGTCGATGCCCTTGGCCTGCTGGACCTGGAAGTTCGCGGCCTGCACGGCGACGAAATTGATGACGCCCGCCGCGTCACGCTGGATGAAGCCGCAGAGGTAGGTGTTGCCGGCCAAGCACTGATCGACATAGTTCTGCGCCGCCAGCGACACGATCGCGCCGTTGATCTTGATGTTGTAGTAATCGACCGACGCGCCGAAGCCCGGGAAGATATGGGGTTGCAGCACGATGCCGAGGCCGGTGGTGTCGGCCTTTTCCGGCACCAGGTTCGGGTTACCGCCGAGGCGGGTCACGATCACCGAGGTACGGCCGTTTTCGGTGACGGTACCCGTGCCCGAACGGCCGGCGCTGAACAGGTCGCCCAGGTTCGGCGCACGGATGTCGCGGGACTGCGTGGCACGGAAAGTGATGTCATCGATCGGCTTCCAGCTGCCGCCGATCTTCCAGGTGGTGACGAAGCCGGAAGTCGAGTAGCTGGTGAAACGCGCCGCGCCGTTCAGGTCGAACTGCTTGGCCCACACTTCATCCTTGGCCAGCGGGATCACGGTTTCGACCGCGCCTTCGTTCACGCTGTAGCGGCCGTGGCTGGCGGTGTAGTTGGAGGCGAAGAAGCCGCGCGCCTGGTCGATCGGCGTGGAGTCGGAGTCGGCCGATTCATAACGGTGCGTGGCGTTCAAGGCCAAGGACACCGGGCCGGCCCAGGTGGAGAAGATGTCGCCGGTGGCGTTCGCCTCGAACACGTCCTGCGCCAGCGCGATCCACGAGTAGGCGGTCGAGGAGATGTAATCCAGCGACGCCTTGGTGTTCACGCCAATGCCCATCGGGTTGTACGGCACGCAAGGACGGCCGTAGACGTCGCCGGTGATGACGCGGCAGACGATCTGGCCGGTGTTGGGATCGACCACGGAATCGACCGCGCGGTTGTAGTTCGCGGTGATTTCGTCGTTCGGCGTGCGGGTCGAGACGTGCGTGGTGCTGCGCGAGTAGGACGCATCCCAGGTCCAGGTGGTGTCGAACGCCTCGGCCTTGCCTTCGAAGCCCGCGACATAGCGGCGGAAGGTACGGCCGTTGAAGGCGGCATAGAACGGCTCGTCGGCGTTGGTGGTGCCGAGGGCGAAGGAGGTCAGTTTAAGTGCGGTCATCTGGGCGCGCACGGTCGCCGGGATGTACGGGTTGTCCGCCTTCACTGTGACGTTGCCGAGATGGAAGAACGGCACGCCGGCGATGACGCGCGACTTGGTGTAGGCCCAGCCGAGTTCGAAGAACGCGTTGACGTTGTCGGTCACGTCATAGCTGACGCGGGTGTAGATATTTTGGCGGTGCTGCCTGAATTCCGGCGAGGAATCGAGGTCGATGCGCGAAACCTGCCAGTCGCCGCCGGACATGACGTTGCCCGAGACGATGGAGCCGTAGTTGAAGGTGGCGGGGCTGCCGCCGGCCAGGAACATGGTTCCCTTCAGGGGGCCGGACACGATCAAGCCGCCGCGGGTGGCGGTGGCGAGGCCGGTGTTGGAGGCGACGATATACGCGGGCTGGCCATTGGTGGCGGTATAAGCCGGATTGACCATCATGGTGTAAGAGGTGCTGGCCCAGGCACGGTTGTTGTGCGGGATGCCGGCCTGGAAGTGCTGTTCGCCGCTGAGCAGGAAATGACCGCGGTCATTGGCGAACGGCACGCCGGCGGTCAGCGAGATCGCATACTGCTCGCCGTCGCCGTGGGTGGTCACGCCGCCCTGGAGGTTGCCCTTGATGCCGGTGAATTTCTTGTCGAGCACGAAGTTGACGACGCCCGCGAGCGCGTCCGAGCCGTAGACCGCCGAAGCGCCGCCGGTCACCACGTCGATGCGGCTGATCAGGGCGTCGGGCATCACGCTGGTATCGACCGCGCTGCCGTTGTTGTTGAAGCCGACCAGCGTGCCACCGACCACGCGCTTGCCGTCGAGCAGCACCAGGGTGCGCACCGGCTGCAGGCCGCGCAGGTTGAGGTTGGACACGCCGGCGGTCACGTCATTCGGCGAGGAGTTGGTCAGCTGCGTCGAGCGGGCGAAGGACGGCAGCTGGTTGATCGCGTCCGACATGCTGGCCGGGGCGATGTTGGTGAGTTCCGCGGCGCCCAGCACCGAGACCGGGGTCGGGGCTTCGTAGCCGTCGCGCACGATGCGCGTGCCGGTCACCACGATTTCTTCGACCCCTGACGCCTGCGCACTCTGAGGCGCTGCGTCGGCGGCCTGCGCGACCGACGCGCCGCCGAACGGCACGGCGGCCATCAACGCGGCCAGACTGACCGAGGTCAGTGCGCGGGTCTTGGTCGAGCTATTCGGAACGGAGCTGAAAAGCATGTGTGTATTCCCCTCGGGTTGATGTGGGAGGTGGTCTCCGCCACCGGCCCTCGTTTCCTTCGTATGACGGTGCGGCGGCCGTCCGGCCTCCGCGCAAAACTCAGCCTGGCGCGACACCCTCCAAGGGATTCGTGCAGGCCCGCGGATGCGGGATGAAAGTGGAAGACAGAAGCATTCGCAGTCCCCTCGCGACCAGCGCCCCCACGACGCCGCCGGCATACGGTGCCGGCTATTGGTCAATCGACCGGTCAGCAATCAGCCGCACTGCATTCAAATGGGTGCAGTGCAATGTCCGATCATCTGTCCTAACCCCTGAACATTTCAACTAGAAACTTTCACGCGTGCGTGATGGATAAAACCTCCTTTCGCGGGATTGATTGGGCCGTGACATTTAGGCCGCAGGCGCAATGCGCGATCGGATGCGGCATTTTTGAAGGTGCCAAAAGCGGTCCCGTTCGCAATCGCCATAGCTGCGATACCGCGAAGAAGTTAACACACGATAGATTGTTATCGGCAGACCTCCTGCGCCGGTTAATTTCTTCCAGCGAGCCCACCTTAGTCTTTGCGAAACAAAAAGGGCCGGCATCTCTCCCGACCTTTTCGCGTCTGGTCTTGCCAGGTTAACGCGCGCTATCGCTCTGCCGCGCAGGCCCGGTCGGCGGCTTTGTCACGCCAGGCGCTTGGCGGAACGGTCGCTGGCCGGTTCGGCGGCGGCCGTGGCTTTGGCGGCCGACGCTTCGGCCCTGTTGGAGGGCGCCACGCATCCGATCAACAGAGCGGCGCGGTGGCCACACCGAGGCCGATACCGCGCGGCGCCTTTGCCGTAATCTGTGGCTCTCCCGAAATGGCCGTCACGCCGGCGTCTTGGGGCCGTAACGGGCTCAGCGCGCGATATCGGACTTGGCGGACTTGGCCGCGACAGTCTTCGGCTCGTCCGGATGCATGATCAGCGCTTGAGCGAAGCGCACCTCCCAAGCGGTGGAGATGGCGGTGTTCTTGCCGTTCGCATCCGGATAGCCGTCGGCGAGGCGCACCGCCGCCCGGTATTGGGAAGGCATCGGCTCGGCGCCATAGCTGCGGTGATGCGTCGACCATTGCTGGGGCAGGTTGTGATACCAGCGTTCGACATCCATATAGCCCGCCATCAGGCCGTTCGCGCCGTCCGGCGTCAGTTTGAGGCGGGCACGCCAGGCATGAACCGACTGGTACGGAAATCCACGCTGCTGGGATTCGGGGAAGGTGATGTCGGTGGGCGCGGTGGTGAGTACGCCGTCCACGATCTTGCCCTTCATGGTGTAGATGAATTCCTTGCCGCGTTTGGTGTCCACCCGCTGCGTTCCGCCCGAGGTGAACCCGCCGGCGGCGTCGGTCGCAAGCGGGTCGAGGCCGCGGTAGATGGTCACCGTCACGTCGTCGTCGTCGGCCAGGCTGTCCACGTCCGTCAGCTCGAGCAGCCAACGGTTGTAATTGAATTTCTGCATGTAGCTTTCGATGAAGTGGCGCGCCGAGCCATCGGGTCCGCGGTAGTTCTCGGTGCAGCCGACGACGCGGAACATCTGGTGGTCGATGCCCTTCTCGCCTTCGGGACTGGTGAAATCATTCGGCCCGACCTTGCCGTCGAGATTGAGGCCGAAAGCGGTCGGCCCTTGCGCCTCGCGGAAGAACGTCCGGGTTTCCGGATCGGTGCCGGGAAAGGCGATCTCGGCTTCATAGGCGAGCTGGGTTTCTGCGATTTTGTCGGTGACGCCCTCGAACAGTTCCTTGAACTGTTCGCGCGGCCCGTGGTTGAAGCCCTGCGGGCACTCCTTCTTGCCGTCGGGTGTCTGCCAGGTGGCGTAAGCCTTGTTGATCAGCACGTAGCCGATGGTGCGATCCTTGAGCACATCTTCGGCGTGAGCGGTTCCGGCCACCATCGCGCAGGCAAGAAAGACCGCGGAAATTGCGCGCATCGTGTTTCTCCTAACCATGGTAGCCGCCGAAGTCGTCGCGCACCCAGAAGGCTTTGAACCCATTGCGCAGACCGAACAGTTCACCCCAGGAATCGCACTCGATGTCGCCGGCCTTTTTGTCGCGGGCGCAGGTATAGACCGGGCGGTCGCGATAAGCCCACACATGCAGCGACCCGGGCGCGCCAGGCGCGGCTTTGCGTCCGGTCTTGGGGTCGATGTCCATTACGCTCCAGATGCGGGTGTCGCTCTTGGCGTCCTTGGCGGCGATCACGTAAGGAAACGTCTTGTTGCACAAGGCAGGGTCGCCCTTGCCGCATACCGACAGGCGATACACCTGCGGCATGGTGGGGTGGTCGCAGGCGAGCTGGTCCGCCGCATCGTCGTTGCAGCGATAGATGTAGACGGTGCGCCCTTGCTCATCGGCCAACACATCTCCTTCCCGGTTGCCGTGCACCGTCCAGCCCTTCGGCGCGGGCGGCGCCACTTGCGTGAACACGTTGTGCCAGCCGGGAACATCGCTGCCTTCGCGAGAATGTGGGATTGAATCGAGGATATGCGTGTAGACCGGCTTGCCGCGGAAAGTCCATTGCTTGACGCCCGGCGAGTTCTGGATGATCGCCCACTCACCTTGCGGCTTGACGTTTTCCGGCGCCAGCACCGGCGCCCATTCGCGCAGGCAGGCGGCATCGCAATTGGATTTGGTCGCGGTGTCCTTGTCGTAGACATAGATCGAGCGATCGTTGGCCGCGGTCACCAGCAGCCGCCCGCTGGCGATTTGGTTGACGTCGAACTGCGGCGGCACCGCCGGCGGCGGGCCGGCCGGAACACGCAGAACGCCGGTCTCGCGGCCGTCGCCGCCCTTGCGCCACCACTTGGTGCCGCCGCGCACATCGCCCGGCTGCTGGTCGAGATGCGAGGTGTAAAGGGCATAGCCCTCGTAGGCCCACTGGGTTTTGCCGTCCTTGCGCTTGACGACCGTGAAGCTGCCGACCGGCTTCGCATCGGTGGGCGCATAAACCGGCGGCCAGTAGTCGATACAGCTCGGGCGCGTCGCCACTTCCGGCAGTTCCAGACCGCCCGGATACGGGCTCTGCAGGCCGGTATTCACTTTGTAGTGCGTGTCGTCGCAGGTCGGCTCGTTTTTGCGCTCGCCGAGGTCGCCGTTGCGTACGGCGTTCAATGGCCAAGTGTACATGGTCTTACCGCTGGCGTCGGCGAACACGGGGCCTTCCAGTTCGGCCACGACCACCTGGAAGCCCGGCGGCATCGGCTCATGCACATAGTCTTCGACCGGCTCTTTTGAGCGGGTTTGAGCGTGAGCGGCGGCGGCCAATGCGATGGCCGCGAGCGCGATCGTTCCCTTGATGTGCTTCATGCCAGGATCTCGCCCACTTCCTTGCTGGTCTGATTGCTCTTGGCGCCCCAGGACGCGACATCGAGGCCCATGACCTTCATGGTGGTGTACCCCAGCGACGTAGCCTGTGCGCCCTTGTGGTCGATGTGCATGCCGGTTTTGACCTTGCCGCCCGCGCGGCCCGCCGTGAACGCCGGCATTTCATCAAGCGAATGAACGCGCGCGTAGGACACATCGGTGTTGGCCATGATCAGTACATTGTCGATCAGGTGGCCGTCGCCTTCCTTCACCCTGGCGAAGGCCTCGACGAAATACGCCCAATTCTCCATCGATCGCCTGGTGAACCAGGAGGCATTGGGCTGGTAACCCAGTTTCTCGTCCACCGGCTCCTCGTGGGTGCAGGTGTGGTGCGGCTTCTCGTAACCCTGCTTGGTCTGGTTGGAATCCGACTTCGACATGCTCATGTTGAACACGCGGGTCTGATCGCAGGCCACCGCCATGACCATGAGGTCGGTCATGAGCTTGTGGCGCGCGGCGACCAACGTGCTGTCGGTGCCCGGCACAGGCTCCTCCTTGAGGGCCTTGGGCGCCACACATGCCGCGCGCGGCTCCGGCTTGGTGAGTTGGTGGTCGAACTGCTGCTCCAGGTGCCGAAGGCCCGTGAAATACTGGTCGAGGCGCTGTTTGTCCTCGGCGCCGACCTCTTTTTCGAGCGCCTTGATGCGGTCCATCACCGGCGACAGCGCGCTCTTGCGCACCATGACGCGCGGATTGGGCGTGAAGGTCGGCGCGTTGGGATCCTGAAAGTCCGGCCCGAACAGCCGGGTATAGAAGCTGAGCGGCGAGAACTCCGGGGTATTGGGCGTCGTGGCATTCTCGTAGGAAATGACATTGCGCACATCGCCGGTCGCGGTCGCGGTCAGGCTTTTGAACCGCGTGGTGCGGCCGATTTTGTTGGCGATGGTCACGTCGAGCGATTCAGCGAGCGGCTGGGTGGTCACGACAGGAGCAGCGCCGGTGCGGAACACCACCCAGCCGGTGTAATGGCAGAAGAAATTGCCGTCGCGATAGGCCGTGAGGCCGGTGTGAACGTTGATGTGATCCTTGACGTTCTTGAGGGCTTCCAGTTCCTCGGTAAGCGTGTATCCCCTGCCCGTTTCCTTGGGCACGAAGATTTTCTTCGCCATACCGCAGCCCCAGAACCAGGTGCCGTAACGCACCGGCATGGGTTCGCCACCCGCCAGCGCATCGCCGTTGCCGTTGAGAAAGCAATTCAGCAGCGGCAGCGCCACCGTCACCGCGCCACCCTCAAGCACACCACGCAACACGCGACGCCGATTCAGACCCGACATGGCGGCCTCCCTAATTCGATTCGGCGGCATCTGCCGCCTGGGTGAGGTTCTTGGGCGCCGCGCCGACCTGCGAAAAAGCATTGCTAAGCGCAATGATCCTCAGCAGCGTGGGCAATGTATAGCCGCCCGCGGCGAAGCGTTGGTCGAAGTACGCGAGCTTGTCCTTATCGGCCGGCGTGGTCGGACCGCCGGAGCCATAGGCATAGGCGCGCTTGACCAGGCAGGACGTCAGCGCGGGGTGGTCGTGGAGCACCTTCCCCAGGCCAGCCACATCCTTGAACGCTTTGCCGTCCAAGGTTCCGCTGGTGTCGATCGGCGCGCCCTTTTCGGTGTCGCGGTAGCGCCCGACGCCGTCGAAGTTCTCCAGTGCGAGGCCCAACGGGTCCATGATTTTGTGGCAGCCGGCGCAGGCCGGGTTCTTCTGATGGAAATTGATGCGTTCGCGCACGGTCTTGAACGGCGACTTCGGATCCTCGAGCGCGGAAAAATCCACGTTCGGCGGCGGCGGCGGCACCGGCTGGCACAACAGGATCTCGCGGACCGCCTTGCCGCGAAGGGTGGGCGACGACCGGCCCGGGTGGGCATGAACCGCGAGGAAACTGATCTGCGTCAACACGCCGGCGCGCGGCGCGTCGGCCGGGAAAGTATATGGCGACCAAGCCGGCGGCGCCTTGAGGCCGTAGACCGCGGCGACCGCGGGCGAGATGAAGGTGTCGTGCGTGGTGAACAGGTCGCGGTAATCACGCTTCTGCGCGATCAACTGGTCGACGACGGTGCGCAAGGTCTCCTCGCGCGCATCCACCATCATCTGTCCGTTGAACTTGGGATAGACCGTTGGATCCTTGGCGAGCACATTGAAATCATCGAATCCGAACATGTCGTCGAAGAAGGCGCGCGCGCCGGTTTCGACACGGCGGCTGGCCAGCATCATGTCGACGATGCGGGCGCGGCCCTTGGGTGTCTGGATTTCGCCGCTCTCCGCGGCCTTGAGCACCGAGTCATCGGGCGCCGCGTTCCACAGGAACAGCGACAGGCGGGTCGCCAGAGAAAACGCGTCGAGGCGCTCGCGCACCGGCGCGCGCGGGTCCGGTTCCGACCTTTCGGTGACGAACAGCACATCGGGGCCGACCAGCATCCCTTCGAGCGCCACGCCCAGGCCGGCATAGAAATCCTGGAGTTTGTCGGCGGCCTTGCCGGCC
>JAIBCD010000121.1 GCA_019694335.1 Rhodospirillaceae bacterium
GGTGATGCGCCGTGTCGCCGACCAGGGTGCGGGCCTGGTCGCCGCCCAGGATGCGGCGAAGCTCAATACGCCGCCGTGGCTGTGGGATTCCTGGGTCGCGGCCTATGGCGACCCGGCCGCCCGCGCCACCGCCGAAGCTCACCTGCACGAGGCCCCGTTGGACCTCAGTGTGAAGGATCCGGCTTCAGGTGCGGCCTGGGCGCAAAAACTGGGCGGCATTCTGCTGCCCACCGGCACCGTGCGCTTGGCCAAGGGCGGCCCAAAAGGAAATAAGGTGCAGGAACTGGAAGGTTTCGGCGACGGCGCCTGGTGGGTCCAGGACGCGGCGGCAGCCTTGCCGGCCAAGATTTTGCTGCAGGCTTTGGCGCAAAAAGGGGTGCAGCAAATTGGCGACATTTGCGCCGCTCCCGGCGGCAAAAGCGCGCAGTTGGCGGCGGCGGGCCACACCGTCACGGCTGTGGATATTTCCGATCAACGCCTTGGTTTAATGAGAGAAAATCTCAAGCGCCTGAAGCTGGACGGGCGCTGTATCGCGGCCGATGCACTGACCTGGCGGCCCGAAACCCTGTTCGACGGCCTGTTGCTGGATGCGCCCTGTTCGGCCACCGGCACCATCCGCCGGCATCCCGACCTGCCGTTCCTGAAGCGCCCGACCGATCTTGCGGCATTCGTCGCGGCGCAAACCGCGCTGCTGAAGGCGGCGGTGGCCATGGTCAAGCCGGGGGCGCCGATCGTCTACAGCGTCTGTTCGCTGCAGCCCGAGGAGCGCAAGGCGGTGATCGACGCCGTCAGTGCCGAAGCCAATATCGCCCGCCAGAAAATCCCGGCCGCGGCCATCGCCGGCGAAAACCAGTTCCTGACCCGGGACGGCGAACTACGCACCCTGCCCAGCCAGTGGGGCGAACTGGGCGGCCTGGACGGCTTCTACGGCGTGCTGTTGCAGCGGACGCTTTAGAGCGTGTCCAGGAAAAGCGGGAACCGGTTTTTCGTCCGGACACGCGACCGAATTTAGGCCTTCCTGCCGCGCAGGAAGATGTAGTCGCCGACGCTCGCGCTGTTCAGCAGGAACGCCGTGTAGATCAGGTGCGAGAGTAGCTTCTTGCCTGGGCCGAAGGCGCCCATGGTGCCCTGGTTGCCGATGGCTTCCAGCAGGTTCCGGTACAGGGGCGAATAGAACGGAAAACCCCACTCGATCTTCTTGTCGATGATCAGCCCGGCGGCGGCCATCTTGGCCGCGAGTTCGCCTTTCTTGTAATTGCGCATATGGCCGATGTCGGCCTCGAAGCGCCGCATGCGGCCCTGCAGGGTCGCGATCACCACCGCGCCGCCGGGAGCGCACATGGCGGCGATATTGTTCAAGGCCGCCTGATCGTCGGCGATATGCTCGATGACGTCCGCGCTGACCACGAGGTCATAGGTTTTTGGCAAGCGCGCGGCCGCGACGTCGAGCTGAGAGATCTCGGCGCCCGGTAATCCGCGCCGGGCCAGGGCCACTGCATTCTCCGAAATCTCCACACCGGCCAATGCCGCGCCCGGATGCGCCTGGGCCAGCGACACCAGCAGCGAGCCTTCGCCGCAGCCCACATCCAGGATGGATTTGGGCGCGAGCCCCGAGGTTATCGCGCGCATCAGGCGGCGGGTATGGCGCGCCATGGGGCCGTAGCGGCGCATGTCGTCCCAGCCGCCGGACCAGATCTGGTCGTAACTGGGCCCTACCTTTGAAGCTGGGGCGATCACGGTTCCACGCCCCGTGCCCGCACCTGGTCCATCACGCCCATCCACGCGCTGGCGACGATGTCCCAGCCGAAGGTGGTCTCGACGCGCTTGCGGCCCTCGCGCCCGAAGGCGGCGCGGCGCGATTCGTCCTGGATCAAGGCGCCGAGCGCCGTGCTCAACCCATCGGCATCCTCGGGCGCGACCAGCAGGCCGGTTTCGTTCTGGACCACCACTTCGCCGGTTCCGGCGACGCGGGTCGCCACCACCGGCAATCCCGCCGCCATGGCTTCCAGGAGCGCGTTGGCCATGCCTTCGTCACGGGACGGCAGCACGAAGATGTCGCCTTCGCGGTACATGGCGGGCAGCAGTTCCTTGCGCACCCAGCCGCGCAGCTCCAGACGGTCCGCGAGGCCGACGCGCGCCGCCTCGCCGGCGATGACCGGCCATTCCGGCCCGTCGCCCACCAGGATCAGCCGCCATTTGAGCGCCAGATCCATCTTGGCGAGCGCCGCGATCAGGACATCGAGGCCCTTTTGTTTCACCAGGCGGCCCACGAACAGCAGGTTGATCGGGCCGTCCTGTTTGTAGCTGGTCTTGGGCGCGATGCCGGTGAGGTCGGCGCCGGCGGGGATCATGCCGATGGTGGCGCCGGAATCGTGGGCCTGGGCCAGCGCGGCGAGGCCTTGGGAATTCGCCACGACGGCCGCCGCGTCGCGCCACAAGGCGCTGATCACGCGGCCGGTGAGCGCGTGATAGAACCGCATGCGCCCGGGATCGAAGCCCGGCACGTCGCCGCCTTGCAGCGAGATGGCGTAAGGGATCTGGCAGGCGCGTTTCAGGTACCAGGCGATGGGCGCCGACGGCAGCGCGAAGAACGCCAGCGCCACGTCGATCTTCCAGACGCGGGCCAGGGGCGGCGCCGCCACAAGCCCGGCGACGATGAAGGCCATCATCTCCAGGATCGAGCAGCGGTCGGCGCGGCGGCGCAAGGCCGGGATACGCTTGATGGTGACGCCTTCGTCGATCTCTTCGGCGGGTAGGTCGCCCCAGGCGGCGGTCAGCACATAGACCTGATGGCCCATGCGCGCGAAGGCGCGGGCGCTCTGCTGGGTGGCGTTGCCGCCGCCGCCGCCGATGGGGGGATATTCGTAATTGATGAGAAGAATGCGCGACAAAACGGGTCCGATAGGGATATTGCAGGAGCACCGTACCGAAGAGCGGAAAGTAGCTTTCGGTAAAACGATGCGACCAAGAACTTAACCGAATGTGCCTCAATCAACGGCCCAAATGCGACCAAAGAATTTCCTGAAGCACGCGGCCACCCTCGCGCTGAAAATCGGCATCAGCGTGGCACTGCTTGCCTTGGTTTTGTCGCGAGTGCCGTTGCACGAGGCCTGGGCCGCCGCCGCGGGTCTGGTGCCGCAGACCGCGGCCCTGTCGGTCGTCGGCTATTTCGCGGCCCATGTGATCAACGCGGCCAAGCTGCGGGTGCTGCTGCCGGGATTGTCCCTGTGGCAGGCCTGGCGCTTCACCATGATCGGGGTGTTGTTCGGCCTGGCGCTGCCGGGGCAACTCGCGGGCGACGCGGTCAAGGCCTTGCGCCTCGCGCGGGCCGCGCCCGACGTGGGCGAGGTGACGGCGGCGGTGGCGGCCGTGGCGGTGGACAAGATCATCGGCATGTTCGCGCTGTTGCTGCTGACGGCGGTGGGGCTGACCCTCAACGCCGCGACGTTTGGGCATGCGGTCGTGATCGCGGCGGCGGCGGTGACGGTGTTGATTCCGGCGGCGCTGGTGACGGTGCTGGCGGCGCCATTGCCGAAATGGCTGGGCACATGGGGCCAGGAATTCGCCGCCTGGCGCACCGTGGCGCTGACCCGCGACGCGCTTCTGCGGTCGTTGGCTTTCGGTCTCGTCTTTCAGATGGTGTCGATCGCCAGCGTGTATCTGCTGGGCGATTCCCTGGGCATCGGGCTGCCGTTCACGGCCTGGGCGGTGATCGTGGGGTTGACGTCGGTGATCCTGATGCTGCCGGTCACCGTCGCCGGCCTGGGTTTGCGCGAAGGCTCGCTGGTGGCGGTGCTCGCGATGCTTGGCGAAGGCACGGGGCAGGCGTTGGCGCTGTCCTTCGCGCTGCTGGCGATGAATCTGCTGGGCGCGGGCGTCGGCCTGATTGTCGACCTCGCCGGACGGGACAAGGCGTCAGGCTGATTTCCGCACGGTGATGATCAGTGGCGTCCAGCCTTGCGCGGCGATGATCAACGCCGCCGCGAGGCGATTGATGCCGAGTTTGTGGCCGAGCCCGACGATCTTGCCGACCGTGCCCAAAGCCATCCACCGGCCCACGTCGGCGGTCGTCATGCGCTCGCGGAATTTGTCCTGGCCGAGGGTCAGCACCTCGATGTTTCCGATGAGGCTTAGCTGGCGGCGCACCCAGAACGGGTTGATTTCGGTGCGGATGGTGCCCGCGAACCACGGATCCTTGCGGCAGACCCACTTCACCCACCAACGGAAGAAGCCGTTCCACAGGATCGGCGGATGGATCGCGCCGTAATGGCCGTCGAAATAGGAGAGATAGTTCGGGCAGACGATCTGCATCACGCCGCCCGGCTTCAGCACGCGCACCGCCTCACGCAGCACCTGGGCGGGATCGCCGGTATGTTCCAGCACGTTGGAGGAATAGACGATGTCGAACGCGGCATCGGGGAACGGCAACTTCTCGCCGGGCGCGTCCTTGATGCGCGATGTATCGAGGCCGTTGGCATCGATCAGCATGCGGGCGATGGCGGCGGAATTCTCGAAGCCTTCGCCTTCCGGCTCCACGCCCCAGCCATCGACGCCGTACTTCTTGCGCCAGACGATGTGATTGACGCCGCAGCCGGTGCCGATCTCGAGCACCTTCTTTCCCTCGAGCGGCGCATAGGCGTCCAACACCGTTGCCATGTCCTCGGCTTTGCGCGGGTCGAGGGTGTCATCGGCGTATTTGGCGGGATCGATGCCCATTTGATCCGTGAATCGCACGCCCTGGCTGTCGCGCAGGCGTTGCCAGGCCGCGTCGGTGACGGTGCAGAACGGCGTGGACAGCGCGGTCATGGTTTCACGGAATGGCTCAGCGCCATCCAGCACCAGAGGGCCAGGCGCTCGTCGGATTTTTTCGCGCGGTGAATATTCCAGCGGTGGCGCAGGAACGCGGTGTTGGCGTACGGCACGGTCTCGCGCGGCGGCTCCCAACTGCGCAGCCAGCGCGCCAGCGGGATGCCGAAACCCTTTTTGGGCCGCGCGAGGATCTCAGGCGGCAGGCGCTTTTTCACGGCCTGCTTCAGGATCCATTTGGTCTCGCCGGCCTTGAGTTTGACGTGCGCGGGCAAGCGGCGCACGAAATCGACCACGATGTTGTCCAGGAACGGCGCGCGCACTTCCAGCGACACCGCCATGCTGGCGCGGTCGGTTTTGGTGAGGATGCCGTCGGTGAGATAGAAGCGCGTGTAGAAATCCAGCACCCGGTCGAGGCGGTTGGCGCTCGGGCAGGCGTCCCAGGCGGCGATGGCTTCGCTGTAGAGCTCATCCGCGCCGATCGGCGTTTCAAACAGGTCCGCGACTTCATCGGGTTGCAGCGGCGCGAGCCATAGGGGATTCCAAAGCTTGTCGGGGTGTTTAAGGCCCTTGAGGCCGCGGTTGAGCACGAAATCGAAGCTCATGTTGTTCTCGGACACCGGTAGCCGCGCCGCCAGCGCTTTCACCGCCGCATGCACCGGGCGCGGCACCACCGCGTCATAGAACGCCGCGCGGCCGAGAACCTTGAACGGATCGTAGCCCGCGAACAGCTCGTCGCCGCCGTCGCCGGACAGCGCGACCGTCACATGCTTGCGGGCGAAGGCGGAAAGGAGCGCGGTGGGCAGGATCGAGCTGTCGCCAAGGGGTTCGCCGACCGCATCCAGCAGGGCAGGCACCTGGTCGCGTGCCGATTCGAGGTGGCAGACTTCCACGCGGTACTGCGCGCCGAACTGCTTCGCGACCATCTCGGCGTAAGCGGATTCGTCGAAGCTTTGTTCGCGAAACCCGATCGCAAATGTGTTCAGATCGTTATGACGGCTTTGGGCGGCGTAGCTCAGCACCGCGCTGGAATCCACGCCGCCGGAGAGGAAAATGCCGACGGGGACATCCGCGTCCATGCGCAAAGCGACCGCATGCGCGAGCAGGGAATCCAATTCCTCGGCCCAATCGTCCGCGGGTCCGGGCGGTGGGTCGTCGGGTGTGATCGCGAAGCTCCAGTAAGCGCGCATGCCCCGGGCGCCGGTCGCGGCGTCGATGCGCATGATGTGCCCGGCCGGCAGTTTGGAGATCCGCTCATACGGCGAATGCGCGCCCGGGAAATAGCCATGCGCAAAGAATTTCATCAGGCCGGTCTTGGACGGCGGCGCGGTCTTGAACGCGGGATGCGCCAGAATCGCGCGCAACTCGGAACCGAACGCGAGGCATCCGTTGCTTTCACCGTAGAACAGCGGCTTTTCGCCGAAGCGGTCGCGCGCGAGGATCAGGGTCTTGCGGTGCCGGTCGTAGATCGCCACCGCGAACATGCCGTTGAGCTTCAGGAACAGCCCCTCGCCCCAGGCCTTATAGCCTTGCACCAGCACTTCGGTGTCGGAGTGGTCGCTCTGGAAGCGGTGGCCTTCGGCCTCCAACTCCCGGCGCAGGTCGCGGTGATTGTAGATCTCGCCGTTCTGGACGACGCAGATGTCGCCGCGCTCGTCCCACATGGGCATGGCGCCGCCTTTGATATCGACCACCGCAAGACGCCGGCTGCCCAGGAACACCGGCAGGTGCTGGTCGGCGAAATAGCCCTCGCCATCGGGGCCGCGGTGGAGAATGGCGTCGCACATGGCGCGCAGGTCGTCCGCGGTGCCCGTGCCGATGAAGCCCGCGATGCCGCACATGGTTAAGAGATGCGCCGGATGTCGTCTCGCGCGGGCTCGGGCGCGATGTTGATGCGCTCTTTCACGGTGTAAGGCGTTTTGTTCTGCGCCTCGTAGTAGATGCGCACCAGTACTTCCGCGAGCAGGCCCATCAGGATGCACATCACCCCGGTGATGAAGCCGAGGGTGAACAACAGCGGCAGCGGGGTTTGAACGAACGATGTGGCCTCGAAGTACTTGAGGTACAGCGCGGCGATCCCGGCAAACAGCGACACGCCGAAGAAAAACAGGCCCACGGCGCCGAAGATATAGATCGGCTTGGTCTCGTACTGGGTGAGGAATTTCACCACCAGGAGATCGAGCAACACCTTGAAGATGCGCGACAGGCCGTATTTGGATTTCCCGGCCTGGCGCGCGTGGTGGGTCACCGGCAATTCGGCGATGCGGGCACCCTGCCACTTGGCGTAGATCGGCACGAAGCGGTGCATCTCGCCATACAGGCGGAAGCCTTCCAGCACTTCGCGGCGGTAGGACTTCAGGGTGCAGCCGTAGTCGTTCAGATGCACGCCCGAGACCCAGCTGATCAGGCCGTTGGCGAGCTTGCTGGGCAGGGTGCGGGTGAACAGGGCGTCTTTGCGGTCCTTGCGCCAGCCGGACACCACGTCATAGCCCTCGTCCATTTTGGTCAGCAGGCGGCCGATGTCGGCTGGGTCGTTCTGCAGGTCGCCGTCCATGGGCACGATCACCGCGCCCTGGGCGTGGTCGATGCCGGCCATCATGGCGGCGGTCTGGCCGACATTGCGCTTGAAGGAGATGACTTTGACCTGGGGATGGGCGCGGGCCGTGCGCGCCAGCTTTTCCCCTGTCCCGTCGGTCGAGCCGTCATCGATGACGATGACCTCGTAAGGGCGCGCGAGGGCCTCCATCGCCGGCAGCAAGGCAGCCATCAACGGGTCGATGTTCTCGACCTCGTCGAAGATCGGAATGATGACCGAAACCAGATCGCGGTTGCCCAAGCAGGAACCTCTTCCCATATGCCCCTCTTGTACGGCGGCTGGGGGCCCCGACAAAGCAAAAATTCGCTTTGCGCCAAGGGGATAGGCTGTCGCTGGCCCCGCTTGTCGTGATACAACCCCTGACCCTCACACGCTTTTCGCCGGCTTATTTTCCTAAGTGGGCCTCATGCCTTCCGTCCTCAGCGTCTCCGGTCTTTCCAAAAAATATAAATCCGGCCTCGAGGCCCTCACCGGCATTAACCTCGAGATCGAGCGCGGCGAGATCTTCGCGCTGCTCGGGCCCAACGGCGCCGGCAAGACCACCCTCATCAGCATCATCTGCGGTATCGTCACGCCGTCCGGCGGCAAGGTCACGGTCGATGGCCACGACATCATCGCCGACTACCGCGCCGCGCGTACCAAAATCGGGCTGGTGCCGCAGGAACTCACCACCAGCGCCTTCGAGACGGTATGGGCAACCGTCAGTTTCAGTCGCGGGCTGTTCGGCAAGAGTGCAAACCCGGCGGTGATCGAGAAGGTGCTGAAGGATCTCTCGCTCTGGGACAAACGCAATTCCAAGATCCGCACGCTTTCCGGCGGCATGAAGCGCCGGGTGCTGATCGCCAAGGCCTTGGCGCACGAGCCCACGGTTTTGTTCCTGGACGAACCCACCGCCGGCGTGGACGTGGAGCTGCGCCGCGATATGTGGAACCTGGTGCGTCAGCTGCGCGCCAGCGGCGTGACCATCATCCTCACCACCCATTACATCGACGAGGCCGAGGAGATGGCCGACCGCATCGGCGTCATCAACAAAGGCCAGATCATCCTGGTGGACGACAAGACCAGCCTGATGCGCAAATTGGGGCGCAAGCAGCTGGCGTTGCAGCTGCATGACAAGCTCGCCGCGGTCCCGGCCGCGCTCGGCACCTTCAAGCTGGAGCTGGCGGCCTCGGGCCTGGAGCTGACCTATACCTACGACAACCAGGAAGAAGCCCGTATCCCGGAACTGCTCAAGGCGGTGGCCGAGGCCGGAATCGTGTTCAAGGATTTGCACACCAGCCAGAGTTCGCTCGAGGATATCTTCGTGAATCTTGTCAGTGACCGCAAAGGGGCCACGCCATGAACGGGCCCGCCGTCGTCGCTATTTATGCCTTCGAGATGGCGCGCACCTTCCGCACCATCGTGCAGAGCATCGTCTCGCCGGTGCTGACCACGTCGCTGTATTTCGTGGTGTTCGGTTCGGCGATCGGGTCACGCATGACCGAAGTACACGGCGTGCCCTACGGCGCCTTCATCGTGCCGGGCCTGATCATGCTGTCGATCCTGACCGAGAGCATCTCCAACAGCTCGCTCGGCATCTATTTTCCGAAATTCACCGGCACGATCTATGAAATCCTCTCCGCACCGATCTCAGCGGTGGAGATCGTGATGGGCTTTGTCGGCGCCGCCGCCACGAAGTCGGTGATGATCGGCACCATCATCCTGGCCACCGCCGCGCTGTTCGTGCCGCTCCCGATCGTGCACCCGTTCTTCATGGTGCTGGTCATGTTCATCATGAGCGTGG
>JAIBCD010000001.1 GCA_019694335.1 Rhodospirillaceae bacterium
CGGCGTGCTGGTGCCGCGCGTGAGCAGTGCCGCCGACGCGCGCGCGGCCGTCGCCGCCACGCGCTATCCGCCCGTGGGCGAGCGCGGTGTCGGGCCCGGCCGGGCCGCCGCTTACGGCGCGAAGATCGAGGAGGCCATCGCGGACGCCAATGCCAACGTGGTGCTGGCCGTGCAATTGGAGACCGCCGAAGGTCTCGCGCGGGTCGATGAGATCGCCGCGGTGGACGGCGTCGATGCCATTTATATCGGCCCGGGCGATCTCGCGGCGTCGCTGGGCGCGCTGGGCCCGCAAGGCCGGCCGGTGCTGGAGAAGGCCGTCGCGACCATCGTGGACTCCTGTAAGCGCCATGGCCGCGCGGTCGGGATCTTCACCTTGACGCCGGAAAGCCTGACGGGCGCGATCGAACAGGGCATGACCTTCGTCACGCTGGGCTCGGATGCCATGTTACTCGGCCGGGGCCTCAACGAGGCCGCGGACGCGGCACGCAAAGCGCGCGGATAGCCGAAGCCGGCAATCAAAGCCGGGGCCGCGGTGTCTTTTAATATTGGTTTTATAAGCAGTTATCGGCTGGGCGCACGGCCACTCGCGTAAATGGGATCGGGCCTCACCGGTAAGTGCTTGAGAGACCGGGAAGATTCGTGGCACACAGCCATTCATAAAGCTTGCAATCGGGCGCCCCGGGGGAGGGGGATCATTGTGCGGGTGAGTTTGCTGCGAAGCGTGGGGGTGGCGTTGGCGGTTCTGGGCGCTCCGGCGGCGTGGGCGCAGCGCGCCAACGACAACGCGGTCGCGTCCGCCAACGATGCCTTCGGCACCACGATCGGCAACGAAACCATCGGCCTGTACGACGCCCGCAACGCGCGCGGCTTCAATCCGCAGCAGTCAGGCAATGTCCGCATCGAGGGCATGTATTTCGACCGGCCTTCGACCGGCCCGGGCGATGTCTTGGTCGACCGGCTGTTCTCGGGATTTTCGGTGCGCGTCGGGGTCAATGCGCTGACGGTGCCGTTCCCGGCGCCGAGCGCGATCATCGATATCCGGCTGCGCAAGCCGATGGACAAGCTGGTGACCAGCGTGGTCGCGAGCTATGGGCCCTACGACCAGACCGGGATCGAACTCGATACCCAGATCCCCATCGTTCCCGGCAAGCTCAGCATCGGCGGCGGGATCGAGCGGACGCGCTATGTCAGCGACATGCGGACCGACGCCGACGATTCTTCCTTCGGCGGGCTGGCGCGGTTCGCGCCCAATGACTCGGTGGAAGTGGTCGCGTTTTTCGGCCGCGCCATGCGCAAGAACTCGGAGAGCAACCCGTTCATCTTCGTGGGTGGCGACTGGCTGCCGCCCAACCAGAAGCGCGGCGTGCCGTTCGCGCAGTCCTGGAACCTGTGGCAGCAGCACGACACCGATTACGGCGCCGTCGGCACCGCGGGCCTCACCGACACCTGGACCCTGCGCGCCGGCATCTTCCGTTCGACTTACGACCGGCGGGAAGACCACACCACGTTCTTCAACAACACCCAGCGCGACGGCACGACCGAGGTGACGTTCCAGAAAGCCCTGCCGATCGTGATCGAAACCACGTCGGGCGAGGTGCAGGCGCAGGGCGTCTACACCGACGGCGATCTCCGGCACACGGTTTACGTGATGGGGCGTGGGCGTGACCTCGGGCGGCCCACGGGCGGCACCGCGCAGGTTTTTTATGGCGTGTCGAACATCAACTCCATGCCGCAGGTGGCGGAGCCGAACTGGGCTTATGGTCCGCAAGGCCGCGACAGCGCCAAGCAGGTCACGGGCGGTGTGCAGTACGTCGGGCAATGGCGCAACGTCGGCGACGTGAATATCGGCGTGCAGAAGACCAATTACGAGCGGACGCTCACCCATCCGGTCAACGGCAACTCCTTCCGCCGTCAGACGCCATGGCTTTACAACGGGTCGCTGTCGGTGAAGGCCAGCAATGCCCTCACGGTGTTCGCGAGCTACACCAAGGGCCTCGAAGACGGCGGCTCCGTGCCGCTCAATGCCCGTAACCGCGGCGAGGCGGTGCCGGCCACCATCACCAAACAGGCCGAGGTGGGATTCGTGTATCTGCTCGGGCAGGGCTTGCGCGTCAACGGCGCCGTATTCCAGATCTCGAAGCCGTTCTTCGACCGCGACGCCACCAGCTTGTATACGGTGGTCGGCGACCTGAAGCAGCGCGGCGCGGAGATCTCCTTCACCGGCTCGCCGCTGCCGGGATTGAACGTGGTCGCCGGCGGCGTCCTTCTGCAGCCGCGTGTTTCCGGGCCACTGGTGACCCAGGGCTTGATCGGCAGTATCCCGGCCGGGCGGGACGAGAGCCTCGCGCGCCTGGACCTGCAGTACGGCCCCGCCGCCTGGCGCGGGTTCTCGCTGGAAGGGCAGGTGGAATACAACGATCGTGGTTACGGCAATACGCTCAACCGCGCCGATATCCCGCCGCGCGCGGTGCTGAACCTGGGCGTGCGCTACCGCTTCACGGTGTACAGCGTCTCGGCCACGTTTCGCGCCCGGGTCCAGAACGTGACCAACGTTTATTCCTGGGATCTGGTGGGCGGAAACAACTTCTTCTTCCAGTACCTGCCGCAACGCCGCGTTTCCGCGACGCTGACCGCGGATTTCTAGGCCGAACAACGCCGGCGGCGCGGGCGCAAGGCGGCTGCGCCAAGCATCCGATCGTTTGGGCAACGCCATAAAAAAAAGGGCGCCACATGCGGCGCCCTTTTTGCCGATCCCGGACGGCGTTATTGCGGGCGGCGGAACAGACCGACGTAGACCGCCTTGCCGAGGATATGGCCGTTCATGGCCTGGAACACCTTGGTGCGCGTCTCCCAGGCGTCGGCGCCGGGCGCGATGTTCAACGGAACGTCCAGGGCGAACACCTCGAACGTGTAGTGGTGCTGCGGCCCGGTGGCCGGCGCGCCGGGGCCGCGATACTGCGGGCCGGAGGCGCTGATCTGCTGGGCGCCGTCGGCCAGTTTTTCGCCCTTCGGCACGCCTTCCGGCAGGCCGGTGGCGGTGCCGGGGATGCCCCACACGAGCCAGTGCACCTGGTCCTCGGTGGTGCGCATGCGCGCGACGTCGGGGTCGCGGAAACTCACGACGAAGCTCTGCGTGCCGGCGGGCACATTGGTCCAAGCGAGCGCGGGCGAGATCTGATCGCCGGCCTGGGTGTATTTGGCGGGGATCGGGGCGCCATCGGGCCAGGCGGTGGTGGTGAGGATGAGCGGCGCCGCCGCGGGCGCGGCCGGCTCGGCCGCGTTGGCGCAGAGCGAGATGGCGCCCAAGGCGCCGATCGCGGGAATGATGAGAGCGCGGGTCAACATGCTATCCTCCACCTGAGATCACGGAACAACGCCGTAGCATAACCGGGGTTGACCCGGATCAGGGGAGGGATTTTCCATGACATTCTCGATCGCGGCGGCAGATCCCGCCACCGGCGATTTCGGCGTCGTTGTCGCCTCCAAGTTCCTGGCGGTCGGCAACATCGTGCCGTGGGTCGAGGCCGGCGTCGGGGCGGTGGCGACCCAGGCGTTATGCAACGCGGGCTACGGGCCAGGCGGGCTGAAGCTGATGGCGGGCATGGATGCCAGGGCGGCGCTGGATGCGCTGATCGCCGCCGACGCGGGGCGGGACCGGCGGCAAGTCGGCCTGGTCGATGCCAAGGGTAACGCCGCCAGCCACACCGGCGTGAATTGCCTGGGCTGGGCCGGGCACCGCACCGGCGCTGGTTACGCGGCCCAGGGCAACTGCCTCGCCGGCGAAGCCGTGGTGGCGGGCATGGCGCGGGCGTTCGAGACCACGACCGGGCCGCTGTACCAGAAGCTGTTCGCCGCGATCGTCGCGGGCGACGCCGCGGGCGGCGACCGGCGCGGGCGGCAGTCGGTGGCGCTCAAGGTGCTGCGCAAGGGCGCTGGCTACCAGGGCTTGTGCGACACGGTGGTGGATTTGCGGGTCGATGACGCCGCCGATCCGTTTGGCGAACTGCGCCGGCTCCTGGATCTGCACCGGCTGTATTTCTTCACCGGCGACTGCCCGCGCCTCACGCTCGACGGCGATGTGCTCGCCACTCTGCGGGCGATCATGAAGCGCGCGGGCCATGCCGATACCTTCGGCGCCGGTTGGAGCGTGCCCCTCGGCCATGCGATCGACGCCTTCATCGGCAACGAAAACCTGGAAGAGCGCTTCGACCTGAAGACCCGCGGCATCGACCAGTTGGCGCTGGATCACCTGGCGAAGCTTTATCCCTGAAGCCGCGCAAGCGCGCGGGCGAGGTCCGCGATCAGGTCGTCCGGTTCTTCCAGCCCGATGTTCAGCCGCACCAGGCGGCCGGCGTAGTCCTTTCCGGGCCGGTCGAGGTTGGGATAGACGATGGCGAGGCTGGTGACGCCGCCCCAGCTCATGCCGATTTTGAACAGCTCCAGGCCATCCACGAACGCTTCAACCTGCCGCGCGGTGAAGCGGCCGTCGAACAGGATCGAGAACACGCTGGCCGAACCCTGGAAATCGCGCTTCCACAGATCGTGGCCGGGGCAGGAGGGCAAAGCGGGGTGGAACACCGCCGCGATGCCGGGCTGCGCGGCGATCCAGCGCGCCACGGTCAGGGTCGATTCCTCCAGGCGCGCGAGGCGCACGCCGAGGGTTTGCAGGCCGCGCAGCGCGAGGCTGCAATCGTCGGGCGAGACGCCCATGCCGAGCTGCTTGTAGGTGTCGCCGACGCGGTCCAGGAATTTCTTGTCGCGCACCGAGACCGACCCGAGCAGCAGGTCGCTGTGCCCGCCGGCATATTTGGTGAGCGCCTGGATGCTGATATCCACGCCGTGTGAAAAGGCGTCGAACAGCACGCCGGCGGAATAGGTGTTGTCCAGCGCCACCGCCACGCCCCTGGCGCGGGCGGCGGCGCAGATCGCGGGTACGTCCTGGATCTCCATGGTCACCGAGCCGGGGCTCTCGGTCCAGATCAGCGCGGTATTGGGGCGGATCTGCGCCGCGATGCCGGCGCCGATCATGGGATCGTAGCCTTCCACCGCGATCCCCAGGCGCTTGAACAGGCCGGCGGACATCTCCTTGTTGGGGCCATAGACATTGTGCGGCACCAGGGCATGGCTGCCGGCGTCGCACATCGCCAGATAGACCAGGGCGATGGCGGCCTGGCCGCCGGGCACCAGGAAGGTATAAAGCGCGCCTTCCAACTGGCCGATGCGCGCGGCCAGTTCCAGCGCGGTCGGCGTGCCGTAGAGGCCGTAGCTGTAGCCGGCTTCGTCCTGGCGCCAGTGGTCGATCACGTCGGCCTGTTTGTCGAACAGCACCGTCGAGCCCCGGTAGGTGGGCACCGCGAGGGATTTGAACCCTCCCGGCGCGAGGGATTGGGGTTGCGCCAGCCGGGTGCGCCAATGCATGGAAGCCTCGCGAAAGTGAAATGCCGAAGCCATTGTATACCAAGGGCTTGAGCCAAAGAACGCAGGGGTGCATGACCGCGGTTGCGTGATATAGTCGCCCGGTGGCCGGACGGGAGCGCCGGTTTGGAGTTTGGGAGATTGCCTTTGAGTCGTGTTTCAGCCCTGCCATACGCAGTAGGGCTTGCGGCGAGCCTGGTGCTTGCCGGTTGCGCCGGACCTTCCGCGCCTGTGTCCAAGACCGCCCAGAAGACGGGCGCAAAATCCGCCGAGCCGGACAGCGCCGGCACGCCCAAGCACTTGCGGGCGCTGACCCAGGACCAGTACCTCAATACCCTGGCCTATGTGTTCGGCCCGGACGTGCAGATCGAGCCGCACTTTCCGCCGGCGCAGCGCACCGATGGGTTGCTGGCGCTCGGTACCGCGCGCAGCGGGGTGTCGTCGGCCCAGCTCGAGCTTTACCAGAAAGCGGCGCTCGGCGTGTCGCAGCTGGTGATCAACCCGGAACGCCGCAAGTTCCTGTTCACCTGCCAGCCTCGGAGCGCCACCGCCGCCGACGCGGCTTGCGCCACCGCCTTCTTCACGCGCATTGGCCGCCTGATCCACCGCCGCCCGCTCACGCCCGCCGAGCTCAAGGAATACGTGGACGAAGCAGGCGCGGCCGCCGACCGGTTGCAGGATTTCTACAAGGGCCTCGCGGTCTCGATCGAGGCCATGCTGATCAGCCCCGACGTGCTGTTCGTGGTGGAGACGGCGGAACCCGATCCCGCCAAGGCCGGCGCGCAGCGGCTGGACGCTTACTCGCTCGCGACGCGCCTGTCGCTGTTCCTGTGGAATGCCGCGCCCGATGACGAACTGCTGCGCGCCGCCGAGAAGGGCGAATTGCAGACGCCCAAAGGCCGTTTGGCCCAGGTCAACCGCATGCTCGCCAGCCCGCGTCTGGAAAAGGGCGTGCGCGCCTTCTTCGACGATATGTTCGCCTTCGACGCCTTCGCGGCGTTGTCCAAGGACGCGCAAGTGTATCCCGCCTTCACCGGCGTCACCGCCGCCGATGCGCGCGAGGAAACCTTGCGCGTGGTGGTCGATCACCTGATCGCCAAGCAGGGCGATTACCGCGATCTGTTCACCACGCGCGAAACCTTCATCTCGCCGCGCCTGGCCGCGATCTACAAGCTGCCGGCGCCGCCGGCCTGGACGCGCTATACCTTCCCGGAAGGCAGCCCGCGCTCGGGCATCGTCACCCATGTCAGCTTCCTCGCCACCCACGCCCATCCGGTGCGCAGCTCGCCCACCATGCGCGGCAAGGCGCTCAGGGAATTGCTGCTGTGCCAGCCGGTGCCGCCGCCGCCGCCCAATGTGGACTTCTCGGCGCTCGAGAACCCCAAGTCGCCGTTCAAGACCACCCGCGACCGCGTCACCTTCCACCTGAAGAACCCGGTCTGCGCGGGCTGCCACCGCATCACCGATCCGATGGGCCTGGCGCTCGAGAACTTCGATGGCGTCGGCACCTACCGCAGCGAGGAGAAAGGCCAGCAGATCGACGCCAGCGGCACGTTCGACGGCAAGGCGTTCGCGGGCGCGGTCGGCCTGGGCCAGGCGTTGCACGACAATCCCGCGCTCACCTCCTGCCTGGTGAAGCGCGCCTTCAGCTACGGGTCCGGCAGCGCGGCGGGCAACGACGCCCAGCCGCTGCTGGCCTATTTCAACACGCGTTTCGGCGAACAGGGCTACAAGCTGCCCGTGCTGCTGCGCGAGATCACCACCAGCGACGCCTTCGCGCGCGTCAAAGCGGAATAGGGAGAACGCCATGAACAGGCGGCGTGTATTGCGGGGCATGTTGAACGGCGGCGCGGTCACGGTCGCGCTGCCACTGCTCGATTGCTTCCTCAACGGCAACGGCAACGCCATGGCCGACGGCACCTCCATGCCGATCCGCTTCGGCACCTGGTACTGGGGGCAGGGCATCAGCAAGAACGTGTTCGTGCCCAAGCAAGCGGGCGTGAACTACGAACTGCCCGAGGAAATCGAGAGCCTCAAGGACATCAAGCAGCACATCAACGTGCTCACCAACCTGAACGCCTACCGCGACACCGCGTTCTTCTGCCACTACACCGGCTGGGTGGTGGCGCGCACCGGCATCGCGCCCGAAACCGGCGCCCTGCCGATGGCCGAGAGCATCGACACCACGGTCGCGAACCAGATGGGCCGCACCACGCGTTTCAAGACGCTCTCGACGACTGCCACTGGGGACGTGCGCGACATCATCTCCTACGAGAGCCCGACCACGCCCAACCCGCCGGATTTCTCGCCCATCAGCCTCTATGCGCGCCTGTTCGGGCCGGATTTCCAGGATCCCAACGCGCCCACTTTCACCCCGTCGCCGACCGTGATGGTGCGCAAGAGCGCGCTGTCGGGCGTGATGGACAAGATCAAGGGGCTGGAAGGCAAGGTGGGGGCGGCCGACAAGACGCGCCTCGACCAGTATTTCACCGGCCTGCGTCACCTCGAGAACCAGTTCGACCAGCAGCTCACCAAGCCCGAACCGCGCCCGGCCTGCGTCATGCCGGCGGCGATGAAGGACATGGACACCGGCAGCGATTACGCGCTGGTCGCGCAGCGCCACGCGCTGATGAGCGGCCTGCTCGCCATGGCTGTCGCCTGCGACCAGACCCGCGTGTTCAACATGGTTTATTCCTACGGCTTCTCGAACACCACCAAGCCCGGCTACGACAAGCCGCACCACACTTGCACCCATGAGGAACCCAAGGACGAGAAGCTCGGCTACCAGCCGAACGCCTCGTGGTTCGTGCGCCGCGCGATGGAATCCTGGGCGAATTACGTGAAGGCCTTCGCCAGCATCAAGGAGGGCGACGGCACGGTGCTCGACAACTGCCTGATCCTCGGCAACAGCGACGTCTCGGAAGCGCGCGTGCATTCGATCGAGGAAATGGCGGCGTTCACGGCCGGCAAGATGGGCGGCAAGATCAAGACCGGTCTGCACATCCCTTGCGGCGGCGCCAAGATCACCAACCTCGGTTTCACCGCGCTCAAGGCGCTCGGCCTCGACATGAAGACCTGGGGCGCCAAGAGCAACGAGACCGACAAGACCATCAGCGAGCTGTTGGCGTGATCATGCGCACGTCCACAATCGTCCTTGCGGCTTCGGTGGCGCTGGCCGTGACGGCCCAGGCCAAGGAAACCCATCAGTGGACCAAGCAGCAGCATGCGCTTCAGCAGGAATATGTGCAGGAAGAAATGCCGCCGGGGTTCCAGGTGGTGAACGTCGAGGTCGAAGGGCCGGTGTTCGCCGACGCTTCGGGCAAGACGCTCTACATCTGGCCGGTGACGCCCCTGCGCAACGGCAACGCCGGTGAGCTGAAAGGCAAGCCGACCTGCAGTTCCACGCCGACCCGCGTCACCACCGGGCTGCAAAGCCCGTATCCGGGCGGCCTCGAACTGCCGGAAGTGGATACGCGGCCCGCCTGCACCGCCGTATGGCCGCCGGTGTTGGCGCCGGCCGGCGCGAAGCCGGTGGGCAAGTGGACGGTGGTCGACGGTCCGGACGGCCGCAAGCAATGGGCCTATGACGGACAGGCGCTCTATACCTCCGTGCTCGACAAGAAGCGCGGCGACGCCTGGGGCCAGAGCAACAACAATCCCGGCGGCGATTCCAGCGGCGCCAGCCGCGAGCCGGCCGGTCCACCCGCCAATATCCCGCCCCAGTTCGCGGTGAAGTCCTACAAGAACGGCAAGCTGCTGACCTTGGCCAACACCAAGTCGATCTATGTCTACGACAAGGACCAGCCCAACAAGTCGAACTGCACCGGTGCATGCCTGGAGACGTTCTCACCGGTGCTGGCGCCCGAGAATGTGCAGCCGCAAGGCGCCTGGTCGATCATCGAGCGGTCATCGGGCGTGAAGCAGTGGGCCTACCGCAAGCAGCCGGTCTACACCTATAACCTGGAAGAGAAGACGCCGAGTTTCGAAGGCGCCGACCAGCCCGGCTGGCGCAATGTCTTCATGCAACTCGCGCCGCCGTTCCCCAAGGGCTTCCAGATCACCGACACCAACGCCGGCCAGGTGCTGGCCGACGCCAGGGGCCGTACCATCTACCTCTATAACTGCAACGACGACGCCATCGACCAGCTGGATTGCAGCCATCCGTCACAGCCGCAGGCCTATCGCCTGGCCCTGTGCGGCAAGGGCGACTGGCACCGTTGCCAGGAGACCTTCCCCTATCTGCTCGCCGGCGCGGGCGAAAAGAGCGAGTCCAACATCTGGGCGATCAAATACATCGATCCGGCCAGCGGGCGCTGGGTGGAGCCCAATGATCCCGGCGCGCTCCGGGTGTGGGCTTACCGCGACCGGCCGGTCTATCTCTGCGGCCGTGACAAGGCCGCGGGCGATTTCGAATGCGACGGCTGGGGCGAGTTCAGCGCCGGCCGCAACGGCTGGAAGGCGTTCTGGATCCGCGACGTTTACGGCCGCAATGGAATCTGAGGAAAAGGGCAGCTCCATGAAAACTGCTTTCGTCACAGTTTCAGCGTTAGCGCTGTTCGCGTTCGCCGCGCAGGCCGACGAGCCCTTGCAGAACGGCAAGATCGGCTATGTCCTCACCAACAAGAACTGGGCGATCTACCAGACCCCCGACGGCAAGGCGGAATGCCCCAACGGCCTCAACGACGGCCCGCGCGAGCAGTTCGACAAGCTCTATCCGCGCGACCAGAAGCACAATGTCGTGGACTCGTGGCTGGAACGCGAAGGCGAGGTGATGCTGCCCGATCCGGTCAGGGCGAAGCCGGGGCTCACCTTCTTCGAAGCCCAGGGCGACATGGCCATCGGCCTCGACCTCGACGGCAAGAACAAGCCGGGCGATTTCAGGAGCCCGGACGGCCGCACCGGCGTCGACAACAGGATCTACCGGGTGTTCGGTTGCGTCGGCAATTACCGCGGCCCTGACGGGTCCTACCGGCACTTCGTCGAGTCCTACATGCAGAAGGACAACTTCAACCGCATCATGATGGAACTGTCCGGCGTGGACGATCTCGCCAACGACCCGGACGTGACCGTGACGCTCTATCGCGGGCGCGACGACCTGCTGCTGGACGCGGCCGGCAAGTTCATCGCCGGCGGCACTCAGCGCATCGACGCGGAGTGGGGCAAGGAGTTCATCCGCACCACCAAGGGCAGGATCGTCGACGGCGTGCTGACGACCGTGCCGATCGACATCACCTATCCTGAGTCGCTCGCGCGCGGCGCGCCCAAGCAGTTCGTGAAGGACTGGCGCGTGGAGCTCAAGCTCACCACCAGCGGCGCGGAAGGCCTGATGGGCGGCTACCTCGACATCCAGCGGCTGCACAACAACCTCATCCAGAACTGGGGCACGCACTACCGCAGCTATGGCCAGGAATCGATTTCCGACGAATACCGCGCCATGCTGAAGAATGCCGACGCCTATCCCGACAAGAACGGGCAGAACCGGTTCATCTCCTCGGGTTGGGAGATCAAGTTCAAGCAGGTGTTCATCATTCATCCGGACCCTGCCGTGGCGAAGGCAACGCCGCAGGACGGCGGCGCGGCCACGGAGAAGGCCGGGCGCTGATTGCCCGCCGGAGCCGTATCCCGGGGGGGGGCGCTCCATCCGCGGCACGTCATCGTGATCGGCGCGCCGTGCCCGGGGTGGGGCATTCGGCGCGGAGGAAGAGATGAAAACCGCGACCGGTAAATATGTTTCACGTGAAACATTGCCCCCCGCTTTCCCCGGCCGCGCCTCGCACAAGTAGGGGGAAGCGTTCATGACCAAGGCCGGACTCGCCGCGTCATTGCTGCTGGCGTTCGTTTGCGGTGCCGCGCGGGCTCAGGACATCGCGGGCGTGCTGTCGCCCAACCCCAAGCCGCTCGGCATGGACCGCGCGCTTGCGCCGGCGGCCACGCCATGCCCGGACTACAAATCGCCCGCGATCCAGGAGCATATCGACAAGGCCTATGCGCTCATCGGCAGGGATCTGCCGTCCGGGCTGATCCCCAACCTGTTCCTACTTCCGCGCCGCGCCGGCCTGTGCGCGCCGGCGCGCGTGCCGGTGGCCAAGATCGATGAACGCGTGGTCAAGCCGACCAAGCTGTTCGACCAGCTTTCCTACATCGGCGACGCCTTTGTCGGGGTCTGGGTGCTGAAGACCTCGGGCGGCCTGATCCTGTTCGACGCCATGAACAACCCGGCGGACGTGGACAACATCATCGAGCCGGGCCTCACGGCGCTCGGCTTCAACCCCGCCGACATCAAATACATCCTGCTCACCCACGGCCACGCCGACCATTGGGGTGGCGGGCTGACCCTGCAGGAGCGCTACAAGGCCAAACTCTGGGTGGGCGACAAGGACGCGAGCTTGCTGGAGCCGCGCGCGGGCCAGGCGCTACAGCCGCCCAAGGCCGACAAGGCCGTTGCCGATGGCGATACGCTGACGCTCGGCGACACCACGGTGAAGCTCTACGTCACCTCGGGCCATACGCCGGGCAGTTTGTCGGCGATCTTCCCGGTCACCGACAATGGCGTCGCGCATAAGGTCGCGGTGTTCGGCGGCTACGGTCTGCCGATCCAACTGGAACCGGGCCCGGGGCAGGCGGGCCTGCTTACCTATATCAAGGAGGCGGAGCGTTTCCGCGGTATCGGCCAGCGCGAGGGCGTCGATGTGGCGCTCAGCACCCATCCAATCTTCGACGATACCGTGGCCAAGATCGCCGCGGTCACGCGCGCCAAGCCCACGAGCAGCCCCTGGGTGCTGGGGCGCGAAGGCTGGCTGCGGTTCACCGATGCCAGCCTGGAAGTGGCGCGCACCGTGGAAGCGATGGTTCGGGAGAAGAGGGCCGCGCCCAAGTAGAAGGGGCAGGCCGCCGCCGGACGCGCGTCCCGGCTGGCGATGGCGGCCGCTTTTGAAAGTTGCCCATAGGCCGCGGTGATACGCGCTTCGGGTGTGAAACCGCTCCGTGCTTTCGATTTTAAGGTGCGATGCAGCAAATGCCCTTCCGCACCGCAAAAATCTTGGCGCGAATTGCTCTAAATTTGCAATATTACCGGGCAGGGGGTTTTGGCCGGGGTGGCCAATGCCGGCTCACGCAGGCGCGATCCCGCGCGAGCATTCGGGTTTCATACAGGGGGCTTCCATGAGTCTTACGACCGACGTTGTTCGCCTGGCGCGCGGCCGGTTCGCGTTGCGGCGTATCCTGTCTTCGTCCGTGTTCACCACGGGTGTCCTGCTCCAGGCCGGCCTCGTGCCCAGCGCGGCGCATGCGGCGGACGCCGCCGCGCAGACCGCCCAGACCCCCGTGGTCGAAGAAGTGGTGGTGACCGGAACGCGTATCGTGCGCGACGGTTACGAAGCGCCCACGCCGCTCACCGTCGTCACGGCCGAAGCCTTGCAGCAGAACGCCGGCACCAACATCGCCGAGGCGATGCACGCGATTCCGGCCTTCGCGGGTTCGGTGACGCCGCAGACCGGCATCACCTCGGTCAGCGCCTCGGGCGCGGGCCTGAACCTCCTCAACCTCCGCAGCCTCGGATCCAACCGCACCCTGATCCTGCTCGACGGCCAGCGCACGGTGCCGTCGCGCGTCGACGCGGTGGTCGACATCAACAACATCCCGCAGCAATTGGTGCAGCGCGTCGACATCGTCACCGGCGGCGCCTCGGCGATTTACGGCTCCGACGCAGTGACCGGCGTGGTCAACTTCATCCTCGACAAGACCTTCACCGGCATCAAAGGCGAGATCTCCGGCGGCGTCACCACCTACGGCGACGACCGCAACTACAAGGTCGCGCTGACCGCGGGCACCGCCTTCGCCGGCGGCCGCGGCCACTTCATCGTCAGCGGCGAGATGGTCAACAAGGACGGCGTGCTCGACCATCACCGCCCTTGGAACCTGAACCAGATCGGCGTGATCAATAACACCGCTGCCAATATCGCCGCCGGCCAGCCGCAGCGTCTGGTGCGTTCGGGCGTGGACTCCTGGTTCACCCGCGGCGGCACCATCCAGTCCGGCCCCTTGAAGGGCATTACCTTCGGTCCGGGCGGCGTGCCTTATATGTTCAACTTCGGCTCGATCACCGACACCGCCTACACCGCCGGCGGCGACAGCCGCCTCGGCACTATCCGCAACGACACCGGCACGCTCGACCCGTCGGAAAACCGCCAGGCGGTGTTCCTGCGCACGAGCTACGAGGTCAACGACTACATCAACCTGTTCGCCCAGACCTCGTGGAACAGCTCCCATAACTTCAACTGGGCGTTCTCGCACTTCATGGTCGGCAACGGTCCGACCATCCTGTCGGGCAATCCGATGATCCGCCCGGAGATCCAGGCGCAGATGACCGCGCTCAAGATCACCTCGATCCAGGTCAGCGGCATGAACTACGACCTGCCGTGGATCGGCCCCGACCTGCGCCGCCGCACCATGCGCTATGTGGTCGGCGGAAACGGCGCGTTCGACGCGTTCGACACCTCGTGGAAGTGGAACGCCTATTGGCAGAAGGGCGTCTCGCTCATCAACTACAACGCCCTGGGCGCCACGCGCCGCACGCTGCGCCTCAACGCCATCGACGTGGTGCGCAACGCCAACGGCGTGATCGTGTGCCGCTCGACCCTCACCAACCCCAACGACGGCTGCGTGCCGTACAACCCGATGGGCCTGGGCGTGAACTCGGCCGCCACCATCAACTACATCACCAACGGCGGCGAGCATCCGCACACCAACCAGCACATCGGCCAGGACGTGATCGCGGCCGACATCAACGGCGAGCCGTTCTCGAGCTGGGCCGGTCCGGTGTCGGTGGCGCTGTCGGTCGAGCGCCGCGTCGAAAGCGCGGTGTCGAAGCCGAGCGCCGCGACCCTGTACAGCGACTGGCACTCGGGCAACTTCCTGCCGTTCTCGGGCCGGTATTCGGTGAACGAAGGCGCCGGGGAAATCATCATTCCGCTCGCCAAGGACACCTCCTTCGCCGAGAGTTGGGATCTGTCCGCCGCGGTCCGCGCCACCAGCTACTCGGTGCAGGGCTACGTCACCACCTGGAAGCTCGGCACCACCTACCAGCCGGTCTCCGACATCCGGGTGCGCGCTTCGCGTTCGCGCGACATCCGCGCGCCGTCACTGCAGGATCTTTACAACACCGTGCTCGGCGGCTTCCTGCTGGCCTTCGATCCGGTCTGCCAGTGCACGGCGTCGCCGTTCGGCACCACCATGGGCAATCCCAATCTGACGCCGGAAACCGCCGACACCACCGACATCGGCGTGGTGCTGCAACCGCGGTTCTTCCCGGGCTTCAGCGCGTCGGTCGATTACTGGAACATCGACCTTGGCAACGCCATCGCCCAGCCCAGCCTCAACCAGATCCTCACGTTCTGCTATCAGGGCCTGCAATCCTATTGCGCCGACATCACCCGCGTGAACGGCGTGGTGACGGCGATGACGCAGCGCCCGGTCAACATCGCCCAGCAGATCACCCGCGGCATCGACTTCGAGGCCAGCTACGGCGTTGCGTTGAACGAGATCGTTTCCGATTGGGAAGGCCGGGTCGGCCTGCACATCCAGGCCACGCATTACATCAAGAACTACTCGGATACCAAGCTGGCGCCGCCGACCGACAACGTCGGCGAAATGTCGGGTGGTGCGCCGCCGCACTGGAGCGGCGTGGCCCGCCTCGACTATACCAACGATGCCATGTCCACCGCGCTTACTTACCGGGCGATGAGTTCCGGCACGCTGCGCAATACCTACGTCGAGTGCCAGACCGGGTGCCCCACCAACCTGGTCTCGCCCTACCAGTCGATCGATAACAACTACGGACCCGGCTACTACTACTTCGATTGGTCGATCACCCGGAAGTTCGAACTTGGCGGTTCCGCCGCCGAGGCGTTCCTGAACGTCAACAACATCTTCAACCGCGATCCCGGCATCACCCCAAAAGGCTCGGACGAGATCGGCTACGAGATCTCGGCCTCGAACCCCAGCAAATACGATGTGCTGGGCCGGGTGTTCAAAGTCGGCTTGCGCTTCAAGATGTAATGAAAAGGCGCGGGGCGGACCATGGGGTCCGCCCCGTTTGCTTTCGGGGCGATTGGTTTTTCAAGGGCCTAAATACGGCGCGGCCGCGCTTGCGGCGGCATCGTGAAATGTGATGCAGTGAACCATCTTTGGGATTTATCGGGGGATAGACCATGATGCTGAAATCGCTTTCTCGCCGCTCATATAAGCACCTCCTGCTCGCCGGGTTCGCCCTGGCGCTGGCGCAGGGGCCGGCGCACGCCGCCGCGCTGCAATTCGACGATGCCTCGGTCGCCGAACTCCAGGCCGCGATGAAGGCCGGCACGCTGACCTCCGAGAAGCTGGTGCAGCTGTGCATCGCGCGCATCGAGGCCTACGACAAGCAAGGCCCGAAGCTGCACGCGGTGATGGCGCTCAATCCCAAGGCGCTCGAAGAAGCCAGGGCGCTCGACGCGGAGCTGAAGGCCAAGGGGCCGCGCTCGCCGGTGCATGGCATTCCGGTGATCCTCAAGGACAACTACGACACGGTTGCGATGCCCACGACCGGCGGCTCGGTGCTGCTGGAAGGTTCGATCCCGCCCAAGGACGCGTTCCTGGTGAAGAAGCTGCGCGACGCGGGCGCGATCATTCTCGCCAAGGTCAACCTGTCCGAATTCGCCGCCGGCGGCACCATGAGCTCGCTGGGCGGCCAGTCGCTCAACCCGCACGATCTGACGCGTTCGCCGTCCGGTTCCTCGGGCGGCACCGGCGTCGGCATCGCCGCCGGCTACGCACCGCTCGGCATGGGCACCGACACCGGCGGTTCGATCCGTGGTCCTGCTGCCGCCAACGGCGTGGTCGCGCTGAAGCCGACGCATGGCCTGCTGTCGCGCGCGGGCATCATCCCGCTGGCGCTGTCGTTCGACACCGGCGGGCCGTTCGGACGCAACGTCTCGGATATCGCCGGGATGCTGTCGGTGATGACCGGCGTCGACCCCGCCGACGACGCCACCAAGAAGCAGGAGGGCAAGGTCGAGAAGGACTACGCCAAGTTCCTGAAGGCCGACGCGCTCAAGGGCACCCGCATCGGCGTACTGCGCGACTTCATGGGCGCCGACGCGGATGTGGACTGGGTGATCAACGCCGCCCTCGACCAGATGAAGAAAGCCGGCGCCACTTTGGTGGACGTGCGCTATCCCAAGTGGCTGCTGGAGGGGCGCGCGGAATTCTACACCGCCGTGCGCTGGCCGGAATTCCCAGTGCAGTTCAACCAGTACCTCGCCACGCTCGGGCCGAAATACCCGAAGACCCTCAATGAAATGATCGAGCGCGCCGAGAAGTTCACCGAGGCCCGCCCGGACGGTGCGCGTCCCAATACGACGCGCTGGACCCTGTTCAAGCAGGAAGCCGCCAGCGGCAGCATGACCGACTACAAGTACACCTCGGTGAAGGAACATGTCATTCCCGCCATCCGCCAGGTGGTGGACGGCGTGATGGCGGCGAACAAGTTGGACGCGATGGTCTATCCGACCTCGGGCGGCAAGACTCCGCTGATCGCGGGCACGCTGGAGCGCAACGCGCGTCCGGGCGCGGGCGGCGGCGGGGGCACCAATATGGCCAATTTCACCGGCTATCCGGACCTGATCGTGCCGGCGGGCTTCACCGGCGACGCGCTGCCGGTGGGGATCTCGTTCGTCGCCGGTGCCTTCAGCGAGGGCAAGCTGATCTCCTACGGCTACTCGTTCGAGCAGGCGACCCACGCGCGCCATCGTCCGGTTCACACCCCGCCGCTGCCGGGCGCGACCATCGACACGAAGGGCGGCAACTAAACTTTGTTTTGTCGCGTGTCCGGACAGGAAACCGGTATCCACTTTTCCTGGACACGCTTTGGGGAGGCGACCATGAACTTCAAGCGTCATCTTCTGGCCGGTCTCGCGGCGGCGGTATTGGCCACGCAAGCCCCGGCACAAGCGGCCCCGGTGGAGTTCGACGACGCCACCGTCGCGGAACTCCAGGCCGCCATGGCCGCCGGCACGCTTACCTCCGAGAAGCTGATCGAACTGTGCCTCGCGCGCATCCAGGCCTATGACGCCCAGGGGCCGAAGCTGCACGCGGTGATGGCGCTCAATCCCAAGGCGCTGGAACAGGCCAAGGCGCTGGACGCCGAACGCAAGGCCAAGGGCCCGCGCTCGCCGCTCCACGGCATCCCGGTGGTGTTCAAGGACAATTTCGACACCTTCGACATGCCCACGACCGGCGGCTCGGTGCTGCTGGAAGGCTCGATCCCGCCCAAGGACGCCTTCGTGGTGAAGAAGCTGCGCGATGCCGGCGCGATCATCTTCGCCAAGGTGAATTTGTCGGAATTCGCGGGCGGCGCGACCTATAGCTCCCTCGGCGGCCAATCGCTCAACCCGCACGACCTCGCGCGGTCGCCGGCGGGTTCGTCTGGCGGCACCGGCGTTTCCATCGCGGCGGGCTACGCGCCGCTCGGCATGGGCACCGACACCGGCGGTTCGGTGCGCGGGCCGTCCGCGGCCAACGGCGTGGTCGGCATGCGGCCCTCGATGGGCTTGCTGTCGCGCTCCGGCATCATCCCGCTGGCGCTGATCTTCGACACCGGCGGCCCCTTGGTGCGCAATGTCTCGGACGTGGCCGCGATGCTGTCGGTGATGGTCGGCGTCGATCCCGCCGACGAAGCCACCAAGGCCAGCGAAGGCAAGTTCGAGAAGGATTACACCAAAAACCTGAAGGCCGACGCGCTCAAGGGCGCCCGCCTCGGCATCGTCCGCGATCTGATGGGACAGGATCCGGAAGTCGACTGGGCGATCACCTCGGCCATGGACCAGATGAAGAAGGCCGGGGCCACGATCGTCGATGTCCACTATCCCAAGTGGCTCCTGGAAAGCAGCCGCGAGTACTACAACGCCGTGCGCTGGCCGGAATTCCCGGTGCAGATGAAGGCCTATCTCGCGACCCTCGGGCCCAAGTACCCCAAGTCGCTGGAGGAGATGATCGAGCGCGCCGAGAAGTTCACCACCAGCCGTCCCGACGGCGCGCGGCCAAACCCGGTGCGCTGGGCGCTGTTCAAGCAGGAAGCCGCCAGCGGCACCATGCAGGACTACCGTTATCTGTCGGTGAAGGAGCACATCCTGCCGGCCATCCGTGCCACGATGAACGGCGTGTTCGCGGCCAATAAGCTGGATGCGATCATCTACCCGACCTCGTCGCGCAAGACCCCGCTGATCGCGGGCGGCGGCGGGGGTGACGGCGGCGGCGTGGGCGGCACCAATATCGTCAGCCTGTCGGGCGTGCCCGATCTGGTGGTGCCCGCGGGCTTCACCGGCGACAACCTGCCGGTCGGCATTTCCTTTGTCGGCACCGCGTTCACCGAAGGCAAGATTCTCGGCCTCGGCTACAGCTTCGAACAGGCGACCCATGCCCGCCGGCGCCCGGTGCACACACCGGCGCTGCCGAACGCGAAAATCGAGGTGAAGGGCGGTTAGCGCCTTTCAAATAGGGAGGACACATGATGAATCGTTTTCTGATTGGCGCCGTGATGACGTCGGCGCTGGCGCTCGCGGCCTGCTCGAAGCAGGAGACCGCAAAGCCGTATGCGGTCGAGGAAGTCTCGCTCGCCAAGCTCGCGGCGGATCTTGCTGCCAAGCAGACCACCTCGGTCGCGGTCACCCAGGCCTATATCGACCGCATCAAGCAGTACGACGCCAACCTGCATGCGATCATCGCGGTCGTGCCCGACGCCTTGAAACAGGCGGCGGCGTCGGATCAGCGCCGCAAGGAAGGCAAGGCGCTCGGCCCCCTCGACGGCGTACCGATCATCCTCAAGGACAACATCGACGCGGTCGGCGTGGCGACCACGGCGGGTTCCTACGCGCTGATCGACAATCTGCCGGCGAAGGACTCCGAAGTCGTGCGGCGTCTGCGCGGCGCGGGCGTCGTCATCCTCGCCAAGGCCAATCTCTCGCAATGGGCGGGCCGGCGCAGCCGCGGCGGCGCGTCGTTCAGCGGCTCGACCGTCGGCGGCAATCCGCACAACCCCTATGACCTCGCGCGCTCGCCCGCCGGGTCCAGCTCCGGCCCGGGTATCGCCGTGGCCACGAGTTTCGCCGCCGCCGCGCTCGGCAGCGACACCACCGGCTCGATCATCGGGCCCAGCTCGATGAACGGCATCGTCGGCATGCGGCCGACCTATGCGCTGGTCTCGCGCCACGGCGTGGTGCCGATCACCGAAGCCCAGGATTCCATCGGCCCCATGGCGCGCACGGTGGAGGACGAAGCCATGCTGCTGACCGTGATGGCGGGCTCCGATCCCGCCGACCCGGCCACCAAGGACGCCGACGCCCATAAGACGGATTACACCAAGGGCCTCAAGGCCGACGCGCTCAAGGGCGTGCGGCTGGGCGTGCTGCACGGCTACAGCGGCAACAACGAGAAGACCAAGCCGGTGTTCGATGCCGCCCTCGAGGTGCTGAAGGCGCAGGGCGCGGAACTGGTGGATGTGCCCGACGATTTCATGGAGAACGTGAGCGAACAGGCCAGCCGCAGCGAGGACTGGAACTTCAAGCACGATCTTGAGGCGTATCTCAAGGACGCGCCGCCGGCGGTGAAGATCCGCAACATGGCCGACCTGATCGCCTTCAGTAAGGCCGAGGAGCACGAGAAGCTCCATGGCATCGAGTTGTTCGAATCCGCCGAGGCGACCACCGGCGGCCTCGAAAATCCCGAATACGTCCAGATGCGCGAATACATCAAGCGCAAGACCGGCCCCGAAGGCCTGGGCAAGGCGCTGGCGGATTATAACGTGAGCGCGTTGGTGCTGCTGACGCGCGGCCCCGCGCCGCTCTTGGTGCCAGACGGCACCCGCAGCGAAGCCCCGCGCGGCGACCGGGCCAAGGGCCCGCCGTCCATGAGCCAGATGGCCGCCGTCGCCGGTTATCCCGACCTCAACGTACCAATGGGCCTGGTCGATGGCTTGCCGGTCGGGATTTCCTTCGTCGGCGCGCCGTGGTCGGAGCAGAACCTGCTGGCCTATGGCTATGCCTACGAGCAGGCCAGCCACAAGCGCGTACCGCCCGAGGCCTATAAGAAGGCCGTGGTGGGGCAGAAATAACGGCCACCCCGGCCACCCCGGTCGCCAAAAGACAAAGCCCGCCACACAGTGGCGGGCTTTGCTTTTTCGGACTCCGCGCGATTTATCAGGCGACGTCGCGGATGTGTTTGTTGAACCAGCGGATGGTGTGCGACCAGGCCTCGGTGGCCGCGGCCTTGTTGTAGCGTTCGGGCGTGGCGTCGTTGAAGAAGCCGTGCACGGAGTCCGGATAGATGTGGCCTTCGTACACGATCTTGTTCTTCTTCAGCTCGGCCTCCTGCGCGGGGTAGGCGCCCGCCAAGGCCTTATCGAGCGCGCCGTGGTGGATCAGGATCGCGGCCTTGATCTTGGGCACGTCCTCGGGCTTCGCGGCGCCGCCGTAGAACGGGGCGGCCGCGCCCAGGTCCGGGCCCAGGAGGGTGGCGAGGGTGTTGGAGAGCCCGCCCCCGAAGCAGAAGCCGGTCGAGGCGATCTTGCCGGTGCACTCGGGTCGCGCCTTCAGCCAGCGCGCCGCCGCGACGAAATCGTTGATGCGCTTGGCGGGGTCGATCTTGGTGAACAGGTCGCCGACGTTGCCGTCGTCGCCGGGCTCGCCGCCGCCCGGCGACAGCGCGTCGGGCGCGAAGGCCACGAAATTCTCCAGCGCGAAGCGGCGCGCGACGTCCTCGGTGTGCGGGTTCAGGCCGCGGTTCTCGTGGATCACCAGAACGCCCGGCAATTTTTGCAAGGTCGCGGAACGGGTGTCGGCGCTGAAGGGGCGCACCAGATAGCCCCTGATGTAGCCGTTGCCGTCCGGCGAGGGCAAGGTCTCGTAGCTCGCCTTGATGCGCTCGTCGTCCTTGCGGATCTGCTGGCCAAGCGCGTAGTTCGGCATCAACGCCTCGGCGAGCGCCGCGACGGTCAGGCCGCCGACGGCGAATTTCTGCAATCCATCCATGAACGCGCGGCGGTCGATCTCGCCGTGGATGAATTGGCTATAAAGGTCCACCGCCTCCGTGGGCAGTTTCTTGCGTTCGCGAATTATGTGGTTCATGGCCGGGTTCCTCCTGAAAAGTGGTCGGTCCTAGGTCTGTCGCGTCATGGCGGAAGTGCCGCCGCCCCGCGGCGAATCCGGTGAGTCAGGGCGAGGGCGCGCGCCGGCGTCTTCAGGTGCCGGCAGCGCGCGGATAACAGCAGCGCAAGTGCCGGCGTGCGGATGTCATGATCGTCCCCTCCGGATCATTCTGCCCCCATGACCCTAAGGCCTCGGCTGAGGCGCGGCAACGGCGCTGGCGGGGGTATGCCCCGGGCGGTAAAGTCGATGTGAAGGTAAGGGAGAGGGCTCATGCGCCATATCGCCGCTGCCGTCATCTGCGCTATCGCGCTGGCCGGTCCCGTGGCCGCGCAATCGGGGCAAACCGGGCCGGCGAAAATGGCCCCGCGGTTCGAGGTCGATCCGTTCTGGCCCAAGCCCTTGCCAAATCACTGGGTGACCGGCTCGACCATCGGCCTGTCCATCGACGCCGCCGACAATGTCTGGACCATCCACCGGCCCGAAGCCGTGGACGCGAATTTCAGGGCCGCCGACCTCACCGCCGCCGATGCGGCCGATCCCGAGGCGCTGGCTTCCGCACCGGGATCGGTCAGCAAGACCGATCCTATCGGCCTGTGCTGCAAGGTCGCGCCGCCGGTGCTGGTTTATGACGCCGCCGGCGCCATGATCAAATCCTGGGGTGGAAAAGGGCAGGGCTACGACTGGCCCGACAGCAACCACGGCATCACGGTCGATCACAAAGGCAATGTCTGGCTGGCCGGCAACGGCGACAAGGACACGCAGATCCTGAAGTTCACCAACACCGGCAGATTCCTGCTGCAGCTCGGCCGCCACGGCGTGCATAACGGCAGCAACGATCTCGAGAATTTCTGGAAGCCGACGCGCATCTTCCCGGACCCCGCCGCCAACGAGATTTACGTCTCGGACGGCTATGGCAACCGGCGCGTGATCGTGTTCGACGCCGACACCGGAAAATACAAACGCCACTGGGGGGCCTACGGCGCCAAGCCCGACGACGCCAAGATGCCGCCCTACAATCCGTCCGCGCCGCCGTCGAAGCAGTTCTCCACGGTCCACTGCGTGATCGTGTCCAACGACGGCTTTGTCTATGTCTGCGACCGGGTCAACGACCGCATCCAGGTGTTCAAGAAGGACGGCACCTTCGTGAAGGAGGCGCGGGTCGATCCCAAGACCTACCGCTCGGGCGCGGTCTGGGACATGGCGTTCAGCCGCGATCCCCAGCAGACCTATATCTACGCCGCCAACGGCGTGGACGAGAAAGTGAACGTCCTGCTGCGCAGCACGCTCGAAGTGCTGACTTCGTTCGGCGATGGCGGCCGTCAGCCGGGGCAGTTCTTCGGTGTCCACAACCTCGCCACCGACTCCAAAGGCAACCTCTACACGGCCGAGACCTATACCGGCGCGCGCGTGCAGCGGTTCATCTTCAAGGGCCTGGCCCCGGTGAAGGCCGCCCAGGGCGTGCCGTCGCCGGCCGGCAAATAGAATGTCGCTCGCGCAGATTCTGAATCTGTCGCGGCCCCGGCTCGCCGTTGGCGTGCTGGTGGGCAGCGTGGCGGTGGTTGCGTTCTCGCTGCATTCCTTGCGCTATCACCCCAAGGTGTTCGATGCCTGCGCGGGTGTCGCTTCCGTCACCACGCCGGAGAATGCCGCATTCGAGCGCGCGGCCGAGATCTACCTGCGCCAGACGCGCAACTGGTCGTTGGGGGATTACTGCATCGACAAGAATGCGCGCGCCGGCGATGAACACCGGGTTTCGGTGTTCCGCCGGGGGATGCTGGTCGGCGGCGGCGAAGGCTTCAGGATACGGATCGACCCGGCGACGATGACGGTAAAAGGGGAACTGGCGCATGAATGACCACGCCGCCGATTGGGAGGGCTGCGCGCCGTTGCGCGCCGATCTCGCGCTCGCGCTGCGGGCCGCGTTTCACCACGACCTTGCCGAAGGCGTATGCAATCACTTTAGCGTCGCCTTGCCCGACGGCTCCGACCGCTTCCTGATCAACCCGCGCGGTCTGGCGTGGGACGAGGTCGGCGCGCGGGATATCGTGATGGTGGACGTGGCGGGCGAAAAGCTGGCCGGGCGGCATGAGGTCGAGTCCACCGCCATGTTCATCCACGCCGGTGTGCACCGGATCGCGCGCAAGACCTGCGTGCTGCATACCCATATGCCTTACGCCACGGCGCTCACGCTCACCGAGGCGCGGGCGCTCGACACGGCGCTGTCCCAGAACGCCATGCGCTTTCATGGGCGCCTCGCGGTCGATCGGGCCTACAACGGCCTGGCGCTCGACGCCACCGAAGGAGACCGGATCGCGCGCGCGATGAACGGCGCGGATGTGGTGTTCCTGGCCAACCACGGCGTGATCGTGTGCGGCACGCGCGTCGACTACGCCTACGACGACCTCTATTACCTGGAACGCGCCTGTGAGGCGCAGGTGCTTGCCATGTCCACGGGCAGCCGGTTGGCGCCGGTGGCGGAACCGGTGGCGGCCAAGGTCGCCGCGCAGATGGTGGGCGAGCAGCTGCAAGCCACGCTGATTTTTGAATCCTTGCGGCGGCGTTTCCAGGAACCGCGACGGCCTTGGTCGGAAGGCTGGGCGCGGCTAAGATGGCCGCGCATTTCCGGGGAGGGACGTGATGATGCGGTGGCTTTGCGCGGTGGCGGCTTTTCTGGCCCTGGGCGGGACGGCTTCGGCCGCGACGACCTCGGCCGCGACGACTTGGCCGGACGCCAAACTTTACGTCTCCGCCGACTGGCTCAAGGGCCAGGCCGCCAATGACGATCTCGTGCTGCTGCACCTCGGCGCACCGGAAGCCTATCAGGCGGGGCATATCGCGGGCGCGCGGCTCGCGCGCCTGGACATGTTCGCCCACAAGGATCCGAACCCAGAAGCGCTGACGTTGGAAATGCCTACCGCCGATGAACTCCATGCGTCCCTGGAACGCCTCGGCGTCTCGGACAATTCCAAGGTGGTGATCTATTTCAAGGATGCGGCGATTCAATCCGCCACCCGCGTGATCTTCACGTTCTATTCCGCGGGCCTCGGTGACCGCATCCGTCTCCTCGACGGCGGATTCGAGGCCTGGCAGCAGGCGGGCAATCCCACGACCCAGGATGCCCCAACCGTCACCGCCGGCAAACTCGCGCCGCTGCGGATGCGCTCGCCGGTGGTGGACGCCGCCTTCGTGCAGAGTCACCTGAACAGCGCCGGCTACAAGGTGGTCGATGCCCGCGCGCCGGAGTTTTACGCCGGCACGCAAGTCGGCGGATCGGCCGCGCAGCCGCATCTCAAAGGCCATATCGCCGGCGCGGTCAGCATTCCGTTCTCGTCGATCACCGGCGCGGGCCAGAAGCTCAAGACGCCCGAAGAGATCGCCGCCGCCTTCAAGGCCGCGGGCTTCAAGCCTGGCGACAAGGCGATCGTCTATTGCCACATCGGCCAGCAGGCCAGCGCGGTCGCCTTCGCCGCGCGATCCGTGGGGATCGAGGCGCTGCTCTACGACGGCTCGTTCCAGGACTGGTCGCGCCGCAACCTCCCGGTCGAGGCCGCGCCGCCCAAGTGAATGGCGTCGTATATGTTACGGCTGGATGACATTTTTGGCCGTTCGCCGCCCGGCAGCCAGTTCTTAGCTCATTGAATTATATCTAAAATTCGGCAGCGACCGGATGGCTCGCCACTGCGCGCGCGAACCGCGCGGTATTGCCCTTATGCGTCGGGTTTGAGACACAGCCTCCCACCGTTCCCGTGAGGAGCCCTGGCTTGAAACCGATCTGGTGCGCGACCCTTGCAGCCGCTGTTCTCGTGGCCCAGCCCGTGCTGGCCAAAGGCGATTTGGCGACCCCGCCGACGGCGGCCTTGCCGGAAATCTCGGAGCGCGACGACGCGGCGGAACGGGCGCTCGCGCGCACCATCGAATCCCTGATCAAGTCCCGCCTGGCGATGGTCGAACGGGTGGCGCCGCGCCCCTCGGCGATCGAGGCCGATCCGCTGGTGATGTCGCGGCATCTCGCCGCACTCAACGACGTCTGCGACTTCTCGGAGCAGACCGTGCTTGGACTGGTCGGCGCGGCGGACGACGACGCAGCGCGCCGGCGTCTCGCCGGTGCGCTGGCGCCGGTGGTGGCGAAACACGAGCGCGATATCGCGGTGGCGTTCGAGGCGCTGGGCGCGCTGCCGTTGGGCCGCGGCAACAGCCTGCTCAAGCGGGCGGAGATCGCCGACCAGGCCTCCCAGCGCCGCGTGCTCGCGATGCTGAAGGCGCTTGCCGATCAGCGCGAAAGCCGCCTCGACCCGTGAGGGCGGCCGGGCGCTAGGGCTTGGGGGCTTCGTCCCGGCAAGGGTACATTTCCAGCAACACGCCGAAGATCACGGTTCGCGCCGGACGGCCCGCGTCCTTGGGATTGAACTCGACGCGAGTCTTCAGCGCCGCCACCAGGGTATCGCCCCGGACTCCATTTTTGGGCAGGCACAGCCCGAGGAAACCGTCGTGGCTGTTGGTCTCCTCGTTGAACGACTGATCGACGCGATAGAAGCCGTCCATGATTCCCTGAATGTAGCTCATGCAGCGCGGGAACATGTCGCCGCCCGAAACGATGTCGCAGGCTTCGATCACTTCGCTCGTGCGCATGAGATCGGCGGCGGACGCGGGCAATGGACACAGCATCGCGGCTGCGACGAAACTGTGGAGCGCGGCCCTGTGAATTGTCTGACAAGTCATGATGGCTCTGACGGGAGAGGCGCACGAAACGCGACCCGCCGATCTTAGTCGACCCGCGCCATTTGCCCAGGGCGCTATGCGCGCGCGGCGCGGGCTGCGCGAACGATGCATTTTTGGCACTGCCTGAAAAAGTCCGGCAAAGTGTGCGTCGCAGCATGACCGCGGCGTTGCTTAGGCTCGCCGCACTACTTTAAGTTGGCCACGCGGAAAAAAAAGATGGGAGCGCTTTTCTAGGATCTATTTCATTCACTCCGGGGGGAACAGTTATGACTTTCGTTGGTTCGCGCGCGATCGCGCGCCGTCGTACGCGTTTCACAAAAACCGTCGCGCTTGGCACCGTCAGCCTGAGCGCCCTGATCCTCTCCGGCTTCGCCGCCACGGCGGCGGCCCAAACTCCGCCCACGCAACCGGCGGCCCCAGCGCAGAGCGCGCAAGCCACGGGCATCGAGGAAGTCGTCGTCACCGCCACGCGTATCGTGCGCGACGGCTACGAAGCGCCGACACCGACCACCGTGATCGGCGTCGAGCAGATCGAGCAGGCGGCGCAAACCAACATCGCCGACTACGTCAACCAGCTGCCCGCGCTCGCCGGCAGCGCCTCGGTGCGCACCGGCAACGGCGGCTCCTCGGGCGGCACCGGCGGCATCAGCTCGTCGAACCTGCGCAACCTCGGATCGTTCCGCACCCTGGTGCTGCTGGATGGCCGCCGCGTGGTGGGTGCGTCCTTCAGCCTGGCGCCCGACATCGGTGAATTCCCGCAGGCCCTGATCAGCCGCGTCGACGTGGTGACCGGCGGCGCCTCGGCCGCCTGGGGTTCGGACGCCGTCGCCGGCGTCGTGAACTTCGTGCTCGACAAGACCTATGTCGGTTTCAAGGGCGAGGTGTCCGGCGCCGTCACCACCTACGGCGACGACCGCCAGATGAAGATCACCCTGACCAACGGCTCCACGTTCGGCGGCGAGAAGGGGCATCTCCTGATCAGCGGCGAACACGCCCAGAGCGACGGCGTCGGGCTCAATACCCAGCGTCCGTGGTACCAGGGCTGGAAGCTGATTCCCTATTCCATCGCCGCCACGCCGGCGGGCACGCCGCAGTTCCGCGTGATGCCCAATGTCGGCACGGACAACAACGCGCCCGGCGGCATCATCACCAACGGCCCGCTCAAGGGCCTGTATTTCGGTCCCGGCGGCTCCGTCGCGCAGTACAACACCGGTGTCCTCGATGTCACGCCGTTCAACTCGGGCGGCGACTGGAAGATGACCGACGTCGGCTACGTCTCGAACGTCGAGGACAGCTACCGCAAGGACAACCTGTTCCTGCGCGCGAGCTATGACGTCGCGGACAACGTCAACATCTGGATCGAAGGCATGTACGGCGACATCCACAGCCGGTACAATTGCTGCGCCCAATACAACCGCACTTTCACCATCCAGGCCGACAACGCCTTCCTGCCGGCGTCGGTGGCCGCGGCCATGGCCGCCAACAAGCTCGCCACCATCACGGTCGGCAACACCCTGGGCGACATCGGCTACGTGGTGCCGGACAACCGGCGCACCATGAAGCGTCTCGCGATCGGCGCCAACGGCCGGGCCGACGCCTTCGACACCGCCTGGAACTGGAACCTCTACGCCACGCGCGGCGTGAACTATATCTCCAACAAGAACCTGAACCAGTCCATCACGCTCAACATCAACCGCGCGGTCGACGCGGTGCGCAACCCGGCCAACGGCGCCATCGTCTGCCGCTCGACGCTCACCAGCCCGACCAACGGCTGCGTGCCCTACAACGTATTCGGCAGGGGCGTGAACTCCGACGCGGCGATCCAATGGAGCGGCCGCGGCCAGCCCGAGCTGCACGTCAAACAGACGCAGGACGTGGTCTCGGGCGGGTTCAACGGCGAGCCGTTCTCGAACTGGGCGGGCCCGATCTCGCTCGCGGGCGGCGTCGAATACCGCCGGGAAGCCGCGGTCGCCAAGAATGAAGGCCCGATCTCGGAGGGCAACGGCTACTTCTCGGGCAATTTCCACGCCACCCAGGGCAGCTACAACGTGGTCGAAGGGTTCATGGAAACCGTGATCCCGCTGGCCAAGGACACGGTGTGGGCCAAGGCGTTCGACCTGAACGGCGCGGTGCGCGCCACCAGCTACAGCCTTGCCGGTTACGTCACCACCTGGAAGGTGGGCGCCACCTACAATCCGATCGATGACTTGCGGCTGCGTGTCACCAAGTCGCGCGACATCCGCGCCCCCAACCTGTCCGACCTGTTCCTGGCCGGTCAGACCAACTCGCAGACCGTGGTGGACGACTTCGCGCCCAACGCCGGCCGCAGCTTCAACGTCTTCCGTCACACCTTCGGCAACGTCAACCTGGTGCCGGAAACCGCGGATACCCTCGGTCTCGGCGCCGTGGTAACGCCGTCGTTCTTCCCGGGCTTCCAGGCGTCGTTCGACTACTACAACATCGATATCGCGGGCGCGATCGCGACGCCCAGCAACCAGATCATCATGGATTACTGCTTCCAGGGTGTGACGGCGCTGTGCAAGTACATCACCCGCAACGCGGCCGGGATTCCCACCGATATCGACGGCATCCCGATCAACATCGCGTCGCAGACCGCCAAGGGTTTCGATATCGAAGGCAGCTACCGCATCGGGCTGGAGACGATCTCCGACAGCATGGCCGGCAACCTGACCGTCCGCGCGCTCGGCACGCACATCATTTCCAACATCACCAACCAGTTCGGCGTCATCCACGAGAACGCGGGCGAGAACACCGGCTCCAACATCCGGTGGCGCTGGATGATCAGCGCGGCCTACGAGCTGGACCCGATCAACGTCAGCCTGGCGCTGCGTACGATCAGTTCGGGCGTGCGTAACACCGACTACATCGAGTGCAATTCCGGTTGTCCGGTGCCGACCACGCTGCATCCGACCATCAACGACAACACCATCGATGGCGCGAAGTACTGGGATTTCGGCATCACGTATAAGCTGAAGAACCAGCAGACCGACGGGTACGGCATCGATCTGTTCCTCAAGGTCGACAATCTGTTCAACGCAGATCCGCCGGAAGCCGCCGCCGCCGGCGGCATCACGCAGATCAGCAACGGCATGAACCCGTCGATCTACGACGTGCTTGGCCGCATGTTCCACGCGGGCGTGCGCTTCAAGATGTAGTTGCCGCGAAAACAGCGGGCGCGGGAGGCGGATGCTTCCCGCGCCGGTTTTTGTTTGGCCCAGTTTTTATTTGACGCGGTGATCCAGGCCCACGGCCTGGCTCACCGCCGTGAAGCCGTCGCGTTTGAGCAGGGCGGCGAGGTCGCGGGTGATGCGGACGATCAGGCCCGGGCCGCCGTAGACCAGGGCGCTGTAGAGCTGCACCAGCGACGCGCCGGCGCGGATCTTGGCGTAGGCGTCGGCGCCCGACGCGACACCGCCCGCGCCGATGAAGGTGAGCCTGCCCTCGGACAGCGCATAGGCCTCACGCAGGACGCCGGTCGAGAATTCAAACAGCGGCGCGCCGCTCAGCCCGCCGGTTTCGCTCCGGTGCGGGGAGGTCAGCGTCTCCGGGCGGCCAACCGTCGTGTTGGAGATCACCAGCCCGTCGAGCGCTTCGTCGCGGGCGAGGGCGACGATGTCGCGCAAACTTTCCTTGTCGAGATCGGGTGCTACCTTGAGCAGCAGCGCGGGTTTCGCGCCGCTGCGGTCGCGCGCGGCCCGGGTCGCGGTGATGATCTGGCGCAGAGGCGCGGTGTTCTGGAGCGCGCGCAGGCCCGGTGTGTTGGGCGAGGACACGTTCACCACCAGAAAGTCGGCGACAGGGGCGAGGCCCTCCGCCAGCGCGGCGTAGTCGGCGCTCGCGTCCTCGCTGTCCTTGTTCTTTCCGAGATTGACGCCGATGGGGCCGGGCAGCCGGCCGTGCACGGCCTTGAGCCGTGCCGCGACGGCGGCGAGGCCCTGGTTGTTGAACCCCATGCGGTTGATGACGGCGCGGTCGTGTTCGAGGCGGAACAGGCGCGGCCGGGGATTGCCGGCTTGCGGCTTGGGCGTCACGCCGCCCACTTCCACGAAGCCGCAGCCAAGGCCGAAGGCTTCGGCGGGAACTTCCGCGTTCTTGTCGAAACCGGCGGCGATGCCGATGGGCGAGGCGAAGGACGATCCCCACAGGTGCGTGGCCAGAACCGAGTCGGGTGGTGGGCTCCTATAGAGCGCGCCGATGCCCGCCTTGAGCCCTGCCAGCGCGAGGCCGTGGGCGGTTTCGGGGTCGATGCGGCGGAGGAGGGGCCACAGCAGCGGGTAGAGGTCGATCAGGACTGGTGCGCCTTGCTTGCGGTCTCGGGTGCGCGGGTCTTGCGGATATCCTCGGAGAAGTCGGCGAGCCCCGACAGGCAGCAGTGCCGCCCCACTTGCTGGCCGCGTTCGGATTGCTCGCGGTAGAACTCATCCGAGCCGATCCGCAGGAATTTGGCGATCGCCGCCGTCACCACGACGATGGTGGAGGCGAGCAGGATCATCTTGAACAGAACCGGGTCCATGCGCCGAGTATAGGACAGGCCTGTCGCGCGCGCCATCGGCGCCCCAAGATGGATTAACAATACGGACGAACTAGGCCGACAAATGAGGGGTTTCCGCGATATTCGCGGCCGACAGGGCGGCGGCCGTCGGCGCCATGGCGGAAAGGCGGGAAAGGCGCGCCGCTGGCGCGGTGCCGATGCGTCGGGGATCGCTGACCGCGTCCATCGTTCGTCTCCGCTTTGAACACGCGGCGGCGGTCCGGCCGATCTGGGCCTTCCGCCCAAGCGGTCGCAATGCCACGGCCGGAGACGGCGGGTATGCTGCACTGCGGCAGCGGGGTTGGTTGCAATGGCGGCGTTCCAAAGTAACGCAGGCGAGGGCAAAGAATCTGTCATGCCAACCCCTTAGTTCGGTACAGGCGGGAGTCCCTGTCGCAAAGCCTTCTGGATCGACCGGTCGGTTGTTAGACAAGTATTTTTTGTTACCAGGTGATTGAATTTCCGTCCGAATTACTTCGGGTGTAGGATAGCTGCCGCGGACGCGAGGCAGGGGAGAAACTGCCCAGGGACCGCATGTGGAGAATAAACGTCGCCGGCCACCCATGGGGTCCGCCGGTCGAACGGGGAGAGGACATGTTTAAGAGAACCGTAGCTTCGTGTGTCGTCCTTGCCGCCGCTGTCGCGGGCGGCACGGGCATCGCCGCCGAGACCAAGAACAGCGTGCTTGAGGCTTATGTGCATGAGCCGATGCCGTCGATCGTGCAGGTCGTCGGCACTGAAATGGACGGTCCGGTGTTCGCGGACTCGCGCGGTCATACGCTCTACGTCTTCGGCGGCGGCCGCGATCGCGGCGGTTACGGCGGCGGCGGCGACCCCAAGGACAAGTCCAATTGCCATACGACAGTCGACAAGGTCACCACCGGCAACATGGCGCCGTGGCCCGCGGGCATGGAATTGCCCGATCTCGCGACCCGCAAGTCCTGCGCTGAAGTGTGGCCGCCGTTGTACGCGGCCGATGACGCCAAGCCGGTCGGCAACTGGTCGATCATCACGCGCGATGACGGCAAGAAGCAGTGGGCCTTCGATCATAAGGCGGTCTACACCTCGACGCTCGATCAGCGGCAGGGTGACGTGAACGGCGGCGGTTATCTGCACGCCCAGGGTGCTTCGGGCACCGTGCGCACGCCGATCAGCCCGCGCGAGGATCTGCCGGCGCAGTTCGACGTCGAATCCATGCCGACGGGGCGCATGCTCACGCTCGTCGATGGGTTCTCGGTCTATACCTGGGACAAGGACGGGCCCAACAAGTCCAACTGCGACGGCGCCTGCCTCGCGCAGTGGAAGCCGGTGCTGGCCGCGGCGACCGCGCCGCAAGTTCACGGTGACTGGGCGATCATCGCGCGCTCGCCGGGCGTGTTCCAGTGGACCTACCGCAAGAAGCCGCTCTACGCGTTGAACGGCGACCAGCAGAAGCGCAGCTTCCACGGCGCCGACATCCCGGGCTGGCACAACGTTTACACCACCCCGGGGCCGGCTTTCCCGAAGGGCTTCACGGTGCAGCGGAACCCGGGTGGCGACGTGCTGGCTGACGCCAGCGGCAAGACCATCTACATCTTCAACTGCATCGAGGACGCGGCCGATCAGCAGGCCTGCGATCACCCGACGACCACGCAGCAATATCGCTGGGCGATCTGCGGCGGGTTCGATGTGAAGAAGTGCAACGCCGATTTCCCCTACGTGGTCGCCGACAAGAACGCCAAGAGCACCTCGCAGATCTGGGGCGTGAAGGACGTCGATCCCACGACCGGGCGCTATGTCGATCCCGGCACGCCCGGTTCGGTGCATGTTTGGACGTTCCGCGACCGCCCGCTCTACACCTTCGCCCGCGACACCGCGCCGGGCGATGTGCGGGCGAACGCGTGGGGCGAAGGCAATGGTTGGCGCAACGGATTCCACGCTTTCTGGGTCCGTGAAGAATTCCGCAGACAGTTCTAAATAGGGAACGAAGTGATGAAAAACACGCATGTAGCGGGCTTGATTTCGGGTGTGGTGGCGCTGTTTGGTGCTGCCGGCATGACGCAGGCCGCTGACGCGCCGGCGGCGGCTCCGGCCGCGGCTCCGGCGGGCGCCGCCGATACCGTGCGCAACCGCGCCATCGGTTACGTGATGGTCAGCGAGAACCGCGCCATCTATGAGACCAAGGACGGCAAGACCGAATGCCCGCAGGGCTACAACGACGGCCCGCGCGAGCAGTTCAAGCTGCGCAATCCCGATGAGGCCAAGCGCACCGTGATGAACACACGGCTCTCGTTCGAGTCCGAGGTGTGGCATCCGGCGACGACCCCCGATCCGCTGCCCTACCACTACATCCAGGGCAATATCGGCGAAGGCCTGAACCTCGACGGAAAAGTCGGCCCCAACGATCTCTCCAGCCCGCTGGGCGAGAAGGGCATCGACAACAACCTGTACCGCGCCATCGGCTGCACGCGTAACTTCCGCGCGGACGGCGAGACCTCGATCCTCACGCCGCAGTGGCGCAGCCGCGCCCGCTACAACACCTTCGTGATCGAACTCACCGACGTCGACAGCCTGGCCAATGACGACGACGTCACGGTCACCACCTACCGCGGTCTCGACAAGCTGATCGCCGACGCCACCGGCAACAGCTACCTGCCGGGCGGCACCCAGACCGCCGACATGACCTTCGGCAGGAAGTTCATCCAGTCGTTCAAGGGCAAGATCAAGGACGGCGTGCTGACCACCGAAGCCAAGGATCTGTGGATGCCGACCGCGTCGGTCTACGATCCGCGCGACGGCGGCCCGGACACCCTGTACCGCGCCATGCGCTTCCAGCTGAACGTCGCGGCCAAGAGCGCCGACGGCTACATGGGCGGCTACGCCGACATCGAGAGCTGGTACTACGCCTCGCACAACACCCGCGACGCGCTGCACCAGAGCTACGGCGGCACCTCGGGCCCCTCCATGTACCGCGCGCTGATGAAGCTCGCCGACTACGCGCCGGACAAGAACGGCGTGAACACCGCGATCTCGTCCGCGCTCAATGTGCGGTTCACGCAAGTGTTTGTCCGCCATCCGGACGCGCAGGTCGCGAAAGCGCCTATCGATACCTCGGCCACCATCCAGACCACCGGTCAACGCGAGTAGGGTATGATGTACGGTAAGTTCAGTCTCGTTTCGCATAAGTCCCGGCTGTTCTGCGGCGCGGCGGTCGCGCTTGCGGCGATCGCGCTCGCAAGCTGCTCCGCGCCGCCGAAGGGCACCGCCGCCGCCAAGCCGGCCACCAAGGTCGCGTCCGTGAAAGAGCCGGAGGACGCCGCCACCCAGCGGCACCTCCATCTCCTGACCAGTGCGCAATACCTCAACACGGTGTCCTATGCGCTGGGCCCCGATGTCCGCCCAGAGGCCGAAGCCCGCTTCGCGCCGACCGTGCGGACCGACGGCCTGTTGCAGGTCGGCACCAGCAAGGCCGGCGTCAACGACACCCAGGTCGAGGTGTTCCAGAAAGTGGCGGTCGCGGTCGCGACCACCGCCATGGACCCCGTGCGCCGCAAGTTCCTGATGCCGTGCACCCCCAAGGACGAGAAGGCGGCGGATGCGGCCTGCGCCTCGCAGTTCATCACCCGCGTCGGCAAGTTGATGTTCCGCCGGCCGCTGCCGGCGGACAAGGTCGCCGAACTGGTGAACCAGGCCAACGCCAGCGCCGACCGGCTGCAGGATTTCTACGCCGGTCTCGGCGTCGCGATCGAAGCGATCCTGGTCAGCCCGAAGACCCTGTTCGTCGCCGAATCGGTCGAACCCGATCCCGCGCACCCCGGCCACCTGCGCCTGGATGCCTACTCGCTCGCCTCGCGCTTGAGCTTCTTCCTGTGGAACTCCGGCCCCGACGAAGCGGTGCTGAAGGCCGCGGAAACCGGCGAGATCCAGACGCCGAAGGGCCGCGCCAAACTGGTCGAGATGATGCTCGCCAGCCCGCGCCTCGAAGCCGGCATGCGCGCCTTCTTCGACGACATGCTCGGGTTCGACGAGCTTTCGGCCTTGGCGAAGGATGCCACCGTGTATCCGGCTTTCACCGGCGCCACGGTCGAAGACGCCCACGAGCAGACGCTGCGCACCATGGTCGACCAGCTCCTGGTGAAGAACCGCGATTACCGCGACCTGTTCACCAGCCGCGAGACCTTCCTGTCGCCGGTGCTGGGCGCGCTCTACAATCTACCGACCTCGAGCGACTGGACGGCCTACACCTTCCCCGACGGCAGTCCGCGTACCGGCTTCCTGACGCAAATCAGCTTCCTCGCGGGCCACTCGCACCCCGGCCGCTCGTCGCCGACCTTGCGCGGCAAGGCCCTGCGCGAAATCCTGATGTGCCAGCCCGTGCCGCGTCCGCCCGCGAACGTGGATTTCTCGATCGTCGAGAACCCGAACCCGAACCTGCACACGGCGCGCGACCGGCTTGAGCTGCACCGCAAGAACCCGGTGTGCGCGGGTTGCCACAAGATCACCGACCCGATGGGCCTCGCGCTCGAGAACTTCGACGGCGCCGGCCAGTACCGCGACAACGAGAAGGGCTGGAAGATCGACACGAGCGGTGCCTTGGACGGCAAGGCATTCAACGACGTGATCGGCCTCGGCCAGGCCATGCACGATCACCCCGCGGTGACGTCATGCATGGTCAAGCGCGTGTTCGCTTACGGCACGGGCGGCTCGACCGACAATCAAGACCAAGAGGAGCTCGCCTACTACGGCGCGCGTTTCGCTGAGCAGGGGTATCGCCTGAAGGATCTGCTCCGCACCGTCGCGCTCAGCCAAGCCTTCTCGACGATCCGCGAATCCGCGCCGGCTGAGCAGCCGGTGAAAGCGGCCGAAGCGGCTTCGTCCGACGCCATCAACGCGAAATAAGGGAGATAAAGCCCATGACTAACTCGATTTTGAGCAAACTCAATCGTCGCCGCGTCCTGCGCGGCATGGTCGATGGCGGCGCGGTCACGGTGGCCTTGCCGCTCCTCAACGTGTTCCTCAACGGCAACGGCACCGCGCTCGCCGACGGCAAGCCCATGCCGGTGCGCTTCGGCACATGGTACTGGGGCCTGGGCGTCGCCAAGGACGTCTTCGTGCCCAAGAAAGTCGGCGCGAACTGGGAAATCACCGAGGAAATGGAAGCCCTGCGCGGAGTTCAGAAACACATCAACGTGTTCACGAACTTCACCGCCTTCAAGGACAACGCCCAGAACTTCTGCCATCACACCGGCTGGGTGATCGGCCGCACCGGCATCGCGCCGATGCAGTCGGGCGAAGTCCCGGGCGAAACCCTGGACATCTCGGTGGCCAACAGCATCGGCCGCACCACGCGCTTCCGCACCCTCACGGCCTCGGCCAGCGGCAGCGCCCGTGACACGCAGTCCTACGACAACCCGCAGACCCCGAACGCGGCCGAAACCTCGCCGATGGCGTTCTACACCCGCCTGTTCGGACCGGATTTCCAGGATCCGAACGCGCCGACCTTCACCCCGAACCCGAAGATCATGGTGCGTAAGAGCGCGCTGTCGGGCGTGATGGACGACATCAAGGATCTCAATAAGGTCGTCGGCTCCGAGGACCGCGAGCGCATCGAGCAGTACTTCACCGGCCTGCGCCACATCGAGCAGCAGTTCCAGCAGCAGCTCACCAAGCCGGAACCGATCGCCTCGTGCAAGGCGCCCGAGAAGTTCAAGGAAGACGCCAAGAACGGCACCGACACCACGCTGATGGCCGCGCGCCATAAGATGCTGTCGGACCTGATGGCGATGGCCGTGGCTTGCGACCAGACCCGCGTGTTCAACATGACCTACGGCGGTCAGGGCGTGACCAAGCTGGGCTACGAAAAGCCGCACCACACCTGCACCCACGAAGAGCCGGTGGACGAGAAGCTCGGGTACCAGACCGTGTGCTCCTGGTTCACCCGCCGCGCGTTCGAGAACTGGGCCTATGTCGTGGACGCTTTCGCCAAGATCAAGGAAGGCGACGGCAGCCTGCTCGACAACGTGCTGATCTACGCCAACACCGACCACGGCCTCGCGCGCATCCACTCGCTCGATGGCATGGCGATGTTCACGGCCGGCCGCGCCGGCGGCAAGATGAAGACCGGCCTTCATGTGGCGGGTGACGGCTCGCCGGTGACCCGCCTGGGCTACACCGCCATGAAGGTCATGGGCCTCAACGTCCGCAGCTGGGGCACCAAGAGCAACAACACCTCGAAAGAGGTCGGCGAAATCCTCGCCTAAAGCTGCTCTGATCGCGATTGGACCGCCGCACGGGCTTTCCCCGTGCGGCGGTTTCCTTTTGCGCCGCGCGCCGTCGATCGTTTGCCGTCAATACCATCCCGCGACGGACGTCGGGGAAAATCGTCTCGAGAGAGATTGAACGGGCGAGAAACATCTTGAGATGGATTGAGGTCGATATGATTAATCCGTCCGCTGTCGCGGGGTGCAGGTGATGAACCGGCGCGGCGCGCCTGCCGTGCCAAAAAGATCGCGGAGGTGGAAAGTCTTCTCGCGGCCCTGAAAAAAGTTGTGCGTTCGCTTGCGAGTTCACGCATGTTCTTCGGATCACGGAGGAACGCGGGCGCGAGGATGGCAGCCAAGAAGATTTTCATCTGGGACACCTACTGGGACTCGAGCCTGGTTCACTGCTTCGGCGTGAACGTACAGGCTCCGGTGACCGCGGCGTTGGAGCGCGCCTGGTACGATGTGGCGCGCCTGATGCCGGCTGGCGGTGCGATCCTGGACCTTGGCTGCGGCAATGGCGCCGTGCCCCTGGCGATGGCGCGGGCGGGGGGCGGATTTGCGATCACCGGAATCGATGAAGCCGCCATCGATCCAGTGAACAACGTGCCCGATCACGCTGAATTGTTCGGCGCCATGCGATTCCTTCCACGCACCGCCATGGAAACCCTGCCGTTCCCCGACGCCTCGTTCGATCTGGTGACCAGCCAGTTCGGCATCGAGTTCAGCGGCAATTCCCCGGCGGCGCTGGCGGAGGCCATGCGCGTTCTGAAGCCGGGCGGGCGCCTCGTGATCATGGCCTTGCCCCACGCCAGCCGGGCGGTGAGCGATGCGCGCATCGCCCTCAAGCAGGCGCGGCATCTGCTCGGGGATTCCACGCTGTTCGCGACCGCGATCAGGATGGTGAAGGAGTATCACGCCGCCACCGATGCTTCGGCCGAGGACGTGATGCGTCAGGGTCTGGACCAGTTCTGTGGCGAGGTCGAGAAGACCTTCGCGCCGTTTCCTGACAATGAGGTCGGCGTGCTTTCGGCCATGGTGTTCTGCCTGTACCAGGTGTTCACCCATCGCCGGACCACCACCAACGCCGAACAAATGATGGCGGTGGAAACCCTCCGCACGCGGCTCGCTCACTACGGCGCGCGGGCGCAGGCCACCCTCAAGGCGGCCATGCCCGATACGGCATTGTCTCCGTTCACCGCGACCCTCGGCACGCTCGGCGCCAAGTCCATGGAGATCCTGCCGCTGATGGCGCCTGGACATGGAATTGTCGCGATCCGGCTCACCGCGCGGCGCTGATAGCGGCTCTTATCCGGCCCGTACCGCCCCGCGCGGCCCCATCAAATCCACTGCCAAAGCCGCCCGCGATACTGGGAAGGCCGTTGGCGCGGGATCGGGAAAGCCGCTGGCGCGGGATCGGGAAAGCCGCTGGCGCGGCAAGGGGTTCGCCCTGTATTCTCCCCGGCTAACGAAGCCGGCCCGAAAGGCTGGCGTTAATGCCTCCCAGAGGACGTGGGCCGAAAGACGTTGGGGACTGTGTGAACGTCAAAGCGCAAACCAAGCGATTCTTCGTCTGGGACGCCTATTGGGATACTGCCCGCCTTCAGTCGTTCGACCTGGAAGGCAAACCGGGTGCGATTTCGGCGCTCGGACAGTATTGGGCCAGTGTCGCCCAGTCCCTGCCGCAGGGCGCGTCCGTGCTCGACCTGGGCTGCGGCCATGGCGCGGCGTCGCTGGCGCTGCTTGCCGCCGGTTCCAAGGCCACGATCACCGCCATCGATGAGGCTAATATCGATCCGGTGCGCTATCTGCCAGAGAAAGCCGCACAGCTTTCGCGCATCACCTTCCGGCCGCGGGTGCAGATGGAGGAACTGCCGTTCGAGGACATGTCTTTCGACGCGGTGGTCAGCCAGTTCGGCATCGAATTCGGCCCGCTGCCCAAGACCGCCACCGAAATCGCCCGCGTGCTGAAGCCTGGCGGCTTCATGGCGGCACTGGTGCTGCCCTACAACAGCGAGGCGGTGCAGGAAGCGCGCATCGCGCTCAAGCAATGCCGCTACCTGCTCACCGAAGCCAAACTGTTCGAGACCGCCATCACCATGTTGCAGGCCTACCATCAGGCGCCGCCGGATGTGCAGGAGCCGCAGATGCAGGCCGCGCTCGACCAATTCCGCAAGACCGTCGAGGACGCCTTCGCCAAGTTCAGCGAGAAGGAGATCAACGTCCTTTCGGTGATCGTGAACGCGCTGTACCAGGTGTTCGGCAACCGCAAGACCGCCACCGAGCAGGACCAGATTTTCGCCATCGAGAGCGCGCGCACCCACCTCGCGCATTACGCCGCGCGCGCGCAGGACACGGCGCGGTCGGCGGTCGACATCAACATGACGGCCTTGCGCGGCGCGCTGGTCGCCGCCGGCATCCAGCTCTCGGATGCACGCCCCATGCAGGCGCAGGGGTACAAAGGCCTGGTGGCTTATCAGCTGTTCGGGCGCAAACTGGCAAAGCCGCCGCAGCAACAGCCGGCGGCGGGCGCGTAAAAGCCCCGGGCCGGACGTAAGCGCCCGGCCCAGGGAGCGTTAGCTAGGCGGCGACGGCCTTGTCGTCGTCGTGTTGATGCCGGTACGCGCGGATCTCCCACGCTTCCGACAGGATCAGGAACAGCCCCAGCACGATATGCACGGCCGTGGCCGACCTGATGCTTCCGAAGTCGAGAACCCAGGGAGCGGCCATCAGCCACGCGCCGATAGCGACACCGTTCCAGTGTTCCCATTCCTTGAGGGCGACGAACAACGAGTAAGCGGCCGATATGACGATTACCAGGCCGCAAAGCCAGGCATTCCAGCTTGGGTAATCAAGATCTGAGAATTTGAGCACCCAGGGCGAGATGAACAGGATGAAGCCGATGATCATATCGCTCCAATCCTGGACGCCCGGCAGTTCGGACATTTTCCGCATGCAAACCTCCTGTGTGATGGAAACTTGACGGGAACAATAAGACTCAGTTCTCGGTGGAGAGAGCCTCCGCTTTTATGACGATGCAGTCCGTATCGTGCCCACAGCTTCCGAGGCAGGACGTGAAAGCATTGAGCCAAAATTACTATAATATTCGGGCCTGAATAAGGCGGGCTTTGGTAACGCCACGTGAGGAGCGGGTTTCCCATTCCCGCAGAGCATTGCAATTGCCGCGTGACTGGCCGGATGCCATGCTTGGCGCGCAAGCCATGACTGCATCCTTTTATGACCGCCTGACGCCGATTCAGTCCGCCCGGGGCATCTTCGATGACGCCCTGTACGCCCCCGCGCCGGCCGATTGGCTGCTGGCGGTGTCGGACATCAAGGGCTCCACCCAGGCGGTGGCCGAGGGGCGACATTCCGATGTGAATTTCTCGGCTGCGGCCATGATCGCCGCGCTTACCAACCTGTGCGGCCAAATTCCCTATCAGTTTGGCGGTGACGGCGCCTCGGCCCTGGTGCCGCCCGGCGACGCCGGCAAAGTGCGCCGCGAGCTGGCGCGCGTGCGCGCGTTTGCGGCCAGGGACTTCAAGCTCGACCTGCGCATCGGCCTGGTCGGGGTGCGGGCGCTGGAAACGCGCGGCTTCCAGGTGCGCGTGGGGCGCTACGAGGCGTCGCCGGGCAGCGCCTATGCGGTGTTCCGCGGCGGCGGCATCGCGTTCATGGAGCAGGCGGTGAAGGGCAGGGGCGACGACAGCCTCGCCAGGGAGGCGATCGTCGCCGACGCCGAGGACGACGGCCAGCCGCCCGACCTCACCGGGCTGTCCTGCCGCTGGACGCCGATCAAGGCGGAACGCGGCCGCATGGTGTCGCTGGTGATCAATGGCGCGGACCATGAGGAGGTTCACCGCGATCTGGCCGGGATCACCGGCCTGGTCAGTCTCAGTGCGATCACCGAAAAGCAGCTGGAACCGCGCTGGCCGCCCAAGGGGCTGGTGCGCGAGGCCAAGGCGCGGCGCGGGCGGGTGCCGCTGGCGCTGATGATCCCGGTCACCGCGTTGATCACGCTGGTGGCATATATCTTCGTGCGCAACCGTTGGAACGCCGGGCGTTTCAACGCCGCGCGCTATGTCAAGGGCGTGGCCGAAGGCGCGGTGGATTTCGCGCGCACCGACGAGAGCCTGTGCCTGGTGTTCGATTGCCCGAACGACAAGATCGACGCGGTGAGGGAGTATCTCGAAGGCCGCAGCGCCAAGGGCGAGATCAAATACGGCCTGCATATTTCGGATCACGCGGTCATGACCTGCCTGGTGATCTCGCCGGAGCATGGCCAGCACGTGCATTTCGTCGATGGCGGCGACGGCGGCTACACCAAGGCCGCGACCCAGCTGAAGGCGGCGGTCAAAGGCCGAGAAAGCCCGGCACGGCCGCCGCCCGCTTGACGGCGGGTTTCCTGCGTTTGGCGACAGCCCTTTTTCGCGCCGGGTTTCGTTTTACGGGCCGTCCGCGTTCGTCCGCGCCTGTTCGTGGTGGCGGATCACTTCGCGGATCACGAAAGCCAGGAATTTTTCGGCGAACTCAGGATCGAGGTCGGCGTCCTCGGCGAGTTTCCGGAGGCGGGCGATCTGCACGGCTTCGCGCCCTTTATCCGCGGGCGGCAGCTTCAGGCGCGCCTTCAATGCCCCGACCTGCTGGGTGCAGCGGAATCGCTCCGCCAGCAGATGAATGATCGCGGCGTCGATATTGTCGATGCTCTTGCGCAGACTCAACAATTCGGCGGGAGTGTCGGTCACTTGGCCTTTCCCTTGGGAATGTCGAGGGTGGCGTACCAGCCGTCGCGCCGAATCTTGGTGCCGAGGGCGGCGGACAGCGATTGTACGCGGGCGAGGGTGTCCTCGGCCCGGGCGTCGGCTTCCAGGTGCGGGTCGCCGTCGTCGGTGAGGCCTATCGGCAGGATCTCGATGCGCCGGAATTGGCCGGTGCGCGAGAGGATCATGCGCGCCATGGTCGCGGCGTATTGCCGCTTGTCCGATTGCAGGCGCTTGATCACCGCCTGGGTGGAGGGGAACAGCGCGTAGTGGTCGGGATTGAACTGGTACACGAAGTTCCCGACGCTGTAGAAAATCGGCCTGTTCTTGTAGTACTCGATGCCGTTCACCACATGCGGCCCGTGCCCCAGCACGATATCGGCGCCGGCATCGATGGCGGCGTGGGCGATCAGCTGCTTGCCGGTGGCGTCGATCTCCTCCGGTCCGCCCCAATGAATGTGCAGGGAGACGGCGACCACGTCGGCCATCTTGCGCGCTTCCGCCACCGCCGCCTGCATGCGCGCCACGTCCTGTTCCCAGGGCGCGAACACCGCCTTGCCGCCAGGCAGCCGGACTTGAGCGCCATGAATCGGCGCCGCGCCCGGTGCGTTGTCTTCCGCCGCCGTGCCGATCTGGGGGAACTGGGGCGACACCAGCAGCGCCACCAGCGCGACCTTCAAACCTTTCTTCTCGATCACCACCGGCTGAATGGCCTGGGCGACGTTCGCGCCGGCGCCCGTGAACGCGATGCCCGCACCGGTCAGCACTTTGCGCGTGGTCTCCATGCCGGACGGGCCAAAGTCCATGGCGTGGTTGTTGGCGGTCGACACCAGGTCCACGCCCGCCCAGGTGAATTCGCCGATGATCGCGGGGTCGGCCTTGGCGATGTCCTTGACGGTCGGGTAGCCGCTGTCGGCCAGCACCTGCTCGAAGTTAAGGAAGGCGATATCGGCGCCGCGCATCACCTCGAACAGGCCTTGCAGGGCAGGATCGCGGTTGTCCGAGATCTTGCGGTTCCAGATGGCATCGCCGGCGGCGGCGAACACGACTTCGTCGGGGGCGGGTTTGGTCAGTGCGCCAATGCGCGCCGCCCACGCCCCCTGGTCGTCGGCGGCCTGGGCGACGCCACTCGCCAGAAGCGCGGTAAGGATGGCAAAAACCGGTTTCATGATGTTCCCCACGGCCGGGATATATGGACCCGCCTCGCGGCATCCTACAGGCCCGCGGGAGGAACACCAACGCGGCCCATCCGGTAAAACACAGGACGACGGGCCCGCGATTTCCATGAACGTGATCCCGATGCAGAGGCCGTCCCCGGTTGCCGGATTCGCGCAATTGCCGGGAGGGCGGGTGCTACGGCTACCGTGCGTGCTACAGCCCCAAGGATCAGGCGGCAGACGCCATGCCTCACGCTAGGCCGCGCATTATCGCATCGCAATATGGGAATGCCGCGACGCAATGGGGGCATCGCGGTCGCCTTGTGCGCCGGGCAGATCGAGCTTCATCCCGTGATCCCGCCGGTTCCCCTTTTATATGATGCAGGGATATGAAATCCTTCAGGGGTTCACCTGGGGGAGTTGACTGGCGGCATGAAAGATTCCGACGTAGGCCCGAAGGACGCCAGCATTCCGGCTTCGGACCTGCGGCGCTGCGCCAGCGCCGACGAGGCCCTCGACCTCCTGACCAGCCTCTACGACGACGCGGTCGCGCGCATCGAGGCGAAGTTCGATGCCTTTGCGAAAGGTGATCGCGCGCCGTTCCAAAACCCGGTCTATCCCTATCTCGGCATCGAGGTCGACCAGGTCTCGGGCTCGACCACGCTCGCGTTCGGCAAGGTCAGCCAGCCGGGAGTCTGGGGCACCACCATCACCCAGCCCGCGCTGTTTCGCAGCTACCTGATCGAGCAGATCAATCTGGTGATGGCCAATTGCACCGGGCGGATCTTCGTCGGGAAAAGCCGCACGCCGATCCCGTTGACCTATGCGGTCGGCCGCGCGGCGACGTCGCTTTCAGCCGAGAAGCGCCGCGATATCGCCAACCATTTCCCGCTGCCACGCCTCGACGCCGCCCATGATTCCATCGCCGATGGCGGTACCTGGCCGGGCCCGGGAGCAGGGCCGCTGTCGCTGTTCTCCGCCGAACGCGTGGACTACTCGCTGCACCGCCTGCGCCACTACACCGGCACCGAGCCCGCGAATTTCCAGAGCTTCGTGCTGTTCACAAACTATCAGCGCTATATCGACGAGTTCATCGCCTACGGCATGCAGGAGGTCGCGGCAGGCCGCGCCTTGCGCTTCGTTGAGCCCGGCGGCCGCATCACCGAGCCCGGCAAAGACCCCTCGCGCCCGCCGCTCACCAAGATGCCGCAGATGCCGGCCTATCACCTGGTGCAGGACAACGGCGAGGGCATCACCCTGGTGAACATCGGCGTCGGCCCGTCCAACGCCAAAACCGCGACAGACCACATCGCCGTGCTCCGGCCGCATGTGTGGCTGATGGTCGGCCACTGCGGCGGCCTGCGCGGCAGCCAGCGGCTGGGCGACTACGTGCTCGCCAACGCGTACCTGCGCGACGACAACATCCTCGACCAGGTGCTGCCGCTGGAGATCCCCGTGCCGACCATCGCCGAGGTCCAGCTGGCCCTGGCCGGCGCGGTGGGCAGCGTCACGGCGGCGGCGGGGCAGGAGCTGAAGGAACGCCTGCGCACTGGCACGGTGGTCACCACCGACGACCGCAATTGGGAGCTGCGTTTCTCGGAACTGGCGGTGCGCTTCAACCAGTCGCGCGCCATCGCCATCGACATGGAATCCGCCACCCTCGCGGCCAACGGCTACCGTTTCAGGGTGCCTTACGGCACGCTGTTGTGCGTCTCCGACCGGCCGCTGCACGGTGAGATCAAGCTGCCGGGCATGGCCGACGCCTTCTACGAGGAACGGGTCAGCCAGCACCTGATGATCGGCATCAAGGCGCTGGAGCTGATGCGCGCGGGCGCCCGCGCCGGCACGCTCCATTCGCGCAAACTGCGCAGCTTCACCGAGCCCGCGTTCCGCTGATGTCGGCCGCGGGCGCGTTCATCACGGGGCTGCCCAAGGCGGAGCTGCATATTCACCTGGAAGGCAGCCTCGAGCCCGAACTGATGTTCGAGATCGCGCGGCGCAACAAAATCGCGATCCCGTTCAAGTCGGTGAACGAGGTGCGCGCGGCGTACCGGTTCTCGCGGCTCCAGGATTTTCTCGACATCTACTACCGCGGCGCCGACGTGCTGCGCCACGAGCAGGATTTCTACGACCTGACCCGCGCCTACCTGGCGCGCGCCGCCGCCGACGGGGTGTGCCATGTCGAGGCGTTCTTCGACCCCCAGGCCCATACCGCGCGCGGCGTGCCGTTCGCCGTCGTCATCGACGGCATCCTGGCCGCGCTCAAGGAGGCGGCCAGCGATGGCATGACCTCGCGCCTGATTATGTGCTTCCTGCGCCACCTGGACGAGGACGACGCGTTCGCCACTTTCAAGGCCGCCGAGCCCTATTTCGGCTGCATCGCCGGCGTGGGACTGGATTCCTCGGAACGCGGCCATCCGCCGTCCAAGTTCCGCCGGGTGTTCGCCGCCGCCGGCGCCGCCGGCCTGAAGCGCGTCGCGCACGCGGGCGAGGAGGGGCCGCCGGAGTACGTGTGGGAAGCGCTCGATGTGCTCAAGATCGACCGCATCGACCACGGCAACCGCGCGCTCGAAGACCCCAAGCTGGTGGCGCGCATCAAGGCCGAGGAAATCACGCTCACGGTGTGCCCGCTGTCGAACCTCAAGCTGTGCGTGGTGGGCGACATGGCCGACCACCCGATCAAGAACATGCTGAACCAGGGCCTGCGCGCCACGGTCAACTCCGACGATCCGGCTTATTTCGGCGGCTATATCGCCGACAACTATGCCGCGGTGGCGGGGCTGGTGACGGAAGCGGACATGGCCGAGCTGGCCCGCAACAGCTTCCGGGGTTCGTTCCTCGACGCCGCGGCCACCGCCAAGCATCTGGCCGCCATCGATAGCTATTCCGCCTAGCCGCCCGCGAGATAGACGAAGCGGATCACGAACAGCACCGCCAGCACATACAGCAGCCAGTCGCGCTTGCGGACATTCCCCGAGAGGGCCTGCAACGCGACATAGCTGGTGATGCCGAACGCCAGGCCGTTGGCGATGGAATAGGTCAGCGGGATCATGACGAGGGTGAGGAAGGCGGGCAGGCCGGTGCGGATGTCCGACCATTCGATGTCCGCGAGGCCGCCCATCATCAGCGCGCCCACCAGGATCAAGGCCGGCGCGGTCGCGGCGGTCGGCACCGCCTGGATCAACGGCGCGAAGAACAGGCACAGCAGGAAGAGGATGCCAACCACCACACTGGTGAGGCCGGTGCGGCCCCCCGCCGACACACCCGAGGCGCTTTCGATATAGCTGGTGACGGTGCTGGTGCCGGCCAGGGCGCCGATCATGGCGGCCGAGGAGTCGGCGTACAAAATGCGGTTCAGGCGCGGGATCGAACCGTCGGGCGCCATCAGCCCGGCGCGCTTCGTGACCGCGACCAGGGTGCCGACGTTGTCGAACAGGTCCACGAACAGGAACACGAAGGTCACCTCCAGGAGCGCCGAGCCGAGATCGCCGCCGAGATGGAAGGGCGCCGCCAGGTCGAGCTTGAAGGCCGTGGCCGAGAGGTCGGCGAGGCTGTAGCTGCCGGGCGTGAAGGTCACCATGCCGGCCAGCCAGGCGATCGCGCTCATGCCCAGGATGCCGATCAGCATGGCGGCGCGGACGCGCCAGAACTGCAGCGCGCCGATCACCAGCAATCCGCCGAGGCAGAGCAACGCGTTGGGGGCGGTGAGGTTGCCCAGGGTCACCTTGGTGGCGGGGTGCGCCACCACCAGGCCCGCGTCCGAAAGACCGATGAAGGCGATGAACAGCCCGATGCCGCCGGCCACGGCGGCGAACAGCGAACGCGGAATGGCGTCGACGATCAACTGGCGCAGGCCCGCGACCGTCAGCAGCAGGAAGATCACGCCCGACAGGAACACGCAGCCCAGGGCGGTCTCCCACGGCACGCCCATGCCCTTGACCACGGTGTAGGTGAAATAGGCGTTGAGCCCCATGCCCGGTGCCAGCGCCAGGGGGTAGTTGGAGATGACGCCCATCAGGATGCTGCCCAGCCCCGCCGCGAGACAGGTGGCCGCCGCGACGCCCGCCACCGGCATCCCGGCGTTGCCCAGGATCGCCGGGTTCACCACCACGATATAGGCCATGGTGAGAAAGGTGGTGATGCCCGCCAGGACTTCGACGCGAACCGTGGTGCCGTGCTCCGAGAGCTTGAAGAGGCGTTCGAGCATCAGTTCACCTTTCCGATGTAGGGGAGCGCTCTATACGTTCCTGCATCATCCATGCCGTAACCGACGATGAAATCCTGGACGCCCGTGAACAGGGCGTAGTCGGCCTTGGCGATCGCGTCATGGTTGAGTTTGTCCACGGCCACCACGGTCTTCACCGAGGCCGCGCCGGCTTCGAGCAGCAGCTTGGTGGCGCGCGAGATCGTGTTGCCTTTATCCAGCACGCCGTCGACCAGCAGCACATGCTTGCCTTTGACGTGATCGGTCGGCGCCGCCAGTACCGACAGCGATGAACCGGTGCGGGCATTGCCGTAGGAGCGCAACCAGATCATTTCGGTGGTCAGGTGCACGCCTTCCTCGGCCATGGCGCGCACCAGGTCGGCGGCGAACACGAAGGCTCCCACCAGGACCGGTGCGGCGACCTCCGGCGTGTCGGGCAGGGCTGCCAGCTGCTTGACCAGGAGGCGCAGGCGCCGGTCGATCTCGGCCTTGGAGAACAGGACAGGGGGTGGGGACATGAGGGGCCTTCCGATCAGCCAAACCGGGGGCCACAGCGGCGAAGCAAGCGCCACGGCAACGATTCGCGTCTGGATTCCCCCGAAACCGGTGGAATTGGAGCACAGCCCCCACCCGATTCGATACAAAATTTCAGGAAAATTTGACCCGAATCCCCAAATTAGGGGTTGGGAAGTTGGCCCGGCTTTGGGTATTTTCCCCGGCCGATTTTGAGTTCCTTTGGAGAACCATGAGTAAGTACAGCCCGTCGTTCAACGACCGCCAAAAGGCGTCCCAGGACGCCAAGAAAGCCCTCCTCGAAAAAATGCGCAGCATGAACCCGGCCAACCAGCCGGGGTTCGCCGAACGTCAGGCCGAACGCGCCCGGATCGCCGAGGAGCGCGAGGAGCGCCAGGCCGAGCGCGACGCGCGCAAGGCCGCGGAGGCCGCCCGCAAGGCCGAGGAAGAGCGCCAGGCCAAGCTGGCCGCCGAAAAGGCCGCCGAGGAAGCCCGTCTGGCCGCGGAGTACGAGAAGAACCGCGCCGCCATCGAGCTGGCCGAGCGCCGCGCCGCCGGCAAGGCCAAGCGCGATGCTGCCGACGCCGCGCGCCAGGCCCGCCGCGAGGAAAAGGCCTACGAGATCCAACTCAAGAAATCGTCCCGCAAGGGCTAGGACCAACGGCGCCGGAGAGATCCACCGGCGCCGTTTTTGTTTTCACTTGGCGGGTTACTTGGCGGCGCGTGCCGCCGCGGCCATGGCCGCGAAGTCCACTTTGTTCCAGGGGTCGTTGAACACCTTGGTGCCCGCGACGAAGGCGGGGCCGGTGGCGAGCTTCAGGCTCTCGGCCAGTTTGGCGTTGGCCTCCACGGCTTCGCCGGTCTTGGGGTCGTCGATATCCGCGGCGAGCTTTTCCCAGTTGAGTCCGATGAGGTTGGACAGGTCGCGGATCGAGAGATAGGTGTGCGAACCGGTCTCGCTCAGCATCGCGGCATGGAAGGCCGCGAACTTGCCCTGGCGCTCGGCGGCATAGGCGGCCCTGGCCGATAGGTGCGCCAGCGGCCCGCCGGAAGCGGCCCACGGTTTTATCTGTAGCTTGATGTCCTTATTGGCCTTTGCGAACGCGGCCAGCTTATCGCGCAGCAGCTGCGTGCCGGTGTCCTCGTAATCGATCAAGGCGACCAGCACGGCGCCGGCCTCGGGATTGGCGGCCACCAGCGGCGGGCCCGGCGTGGGATCGGCCTTCACGGCGGCGGCTTTACCGGCGCCCTTGCCGGCGGGCGCTTCCGCCGCGCGGGATGTGAGGACAGGGAGCGTCGATACGGCGAACAGAACGCCGAACACGGCGAGAATGAGTACGCGGACCATAATGACCTCTCTCCTTGGTCAGAATTGAACACGTTGCGGATCGGAATTTTCAGAAAGACGCGATTGGTTTTCAAGCCCCTCCATCCGCGCCGGCGGACCTGTTACACTGGGGGATGGCCACTACCGTCATCCTGCTGGCGTGGACCGCCGCCGTTGTCGCGGCGCATGCGGTGATCACCCGCCCCTGGAAGATTCCCGCCGCGCGATCTCCCTTCGCGATACTTCCCGCGATTGCCATGACCGCCTGGGTTTTGGGGGTGGGACTCCTGTCATACAACGCGTCCATGGCGAGTGGGTCGTGGACCGCGGCGTCGGTGACGCTGGGGCTCATCCCGTTGAAAGCGATTGTATTGTCCTTGATCGCCCACGGTGCCGGCCGGGCCGCTGCCAAGGCCCTGGCCGGCGGCGGCGGCGCGCAATGGGGCGTGGCCGCGGTCGCACTCGCGCTGTGTGTTTATTCCGTCGCCGCCGACATCGGCGCGCGGCGCAATGCCGCCCTGGAAAAGCACGCGGCCGACGAAAACCTGGGCGCGGACGAGGTTGCGGCGCTGGCCGCCAAAGTGCGCGCGAACGGCGCGGGCGAAGGCGAGGTCTGGGCCTTTCTCGGCAACCGGCTTTGCCCGCCCGATTTACTCGCGGCGGCCGTGGCCTCCAGCGACCGCAACCGCCGCATCGCGGCGGCGCGCAACAGCGCCCTCGACGCCGCGCAGGCCGACCGCCTCATGACCGACGCCGACGAACAGGTGCGGTTCTACCTGGCTTTCAACCCTGGCCTGACGCCGGAACAGCTGGCGCATCTGTCGCGGGACGTGAGCCCCCAGGTGCGCGGGATCGTCGCGCTTCGGGAGAAGCTGCCCGATGATGCCCTCGCCCGCCTGGTGGACGACCCCGACACCGGTGTTCGCGAGGTGGTGGCCCTCCAGGCCCGGATCAGCGGCGAGGCCCTTGAAAAACTGCGCAACGACCGGAACGAGCGGGTGCGCAACGCCGCCAATCGCAGGGCCAGGTAAGGGCCGGTTGCACCGGTCAGCGGGCCGGCGGTACACTTTTTCCAAGAGACCGGGGGGAAGGACAATCATGCGTGTATCGTTGGGCGTTGTGTGGCTTGCGACCGCATTGGCGTGCGGCACAGAGGCGAAGGCGGCCGATGCGGGCCGCTACCCCAAATTCGAGATCGATCCTTCCTGGCCGAAACAGCTTCCCAACAACATGATCTACGGCGATCCCGGCGGCGTGGCGGTGGACGCCAAGGACCACGTCTGGATCTATACCCGCCAGCGCTCGGTGAACCCCGAATTCCTCGGCCTGACCAAGAACCCGCCCACCTCGGTGTGCTGCACCTATGCGCCGTCGGTGATGGAACTCGATAATGACGGCAACTACATCCAAGGCTGGGGCGGGCCGTTCACGCCTACCGCCGACGCCGCCAAGTACGAATGGCCGGAAGGCGAACACGGCATCACCGTGGACTATAAGGACAATGTCTGGCTGTGCGGCTACGTCAAGAACACCGAGGCCAAGAAAGACGACAACCAGTGCCTCAAGTTCACCCGCGACGGCAAATTCCTGATGCAGATCGGGCATTCCGGCCAGAGCAGGGGCAGCCTGGACACCGAGAACCTGAACCACGCCACCAAGGTTTGGGTGTGGCCCAAGACCAACGAAGCCTTCATCTCCGACGGCTACGTGAACCGGCGCGTGATCGTGTTCGACGCCGACACCGGCAAGTTCAAGCGCATGTGGGGCGCTTACGGCAAGAAGCCCGATGATTCGGTGCCGCGCGCCCGTAGCTTCGAGGGCGAGCCGCCGCAGCAGTTCAACAACGTGCACGGCATCGCCATCGCCAACGACGGGCTGGTCTATGTCAACGACCGCCAGAACAACCGCGTGCAGGTGTTCGACCTTTCGGGCAAGTACCTGAACGAGGTGTTCATCGACCGCAACACCAAGAGCAGCTTCGGCACTTCGTTCAGTTCGGCGTTCTCGGCCGACCCCGAGCAGCGGTTCCTGTATGTCGCCGACCTCGCCAACTTCCGGGTGGCGGTGCTGGAACGCAAAACCCTGAAGATCATCCCCGAAGCGGCTTTCGGGCACGCCGGCCTTTATCCCGGGCAGTTCCTGCGCCTGCATTTGATCGCGACGGACTCCAAGGGCAACGTCTACACCTCGGAAGCCAACGGTGCCCGGGTGCAGAAGTGGAAATTCACAGGGATGGCGAACTAACCGCCGCCGGACTTGCGTCGCACTGAAAATCTCCCGGGATGAGTCCGCCGGCGGATTCCCGGCCGGCATGGAACGCCCGCGCGCCAGGCGCGTTACCCGCGATGTCGGATCGGCCAGGCCCGGCGAACGCCGGCTGCGATGGACGCGGGGATCGTCAGGGCGCTTTGCATCGGCACGCGCCGGGCGCGGGGCGGCAGGTTTTTTCAGCGGCGCGTTTAGGAAAATTGGCTGGTGCGCTTCGCCGTTTGCGGCCACCATCGCCGCATAGCTAGTCTCCTGGGGGAATTACGATGTCTGTTGCTTCTGTCCGGCGCACCGTGCTGGCACTGACCTTGATGCTGGCTCCGGCCGTGCAGGCCGCCGACATGCCGGCGCCGCAATTCAAGCTGGACACCAGCTGGCCCAAATTACCGCTGCCGCACGAATGGGCGCTGGCGTCGATCGGCGGCATCTACGCCGATGCCAAGGATCACATCTGGGTCTATCACAGCCCGCGCATCCTCGCGAACAACGTGCTGGGCGCCGCCGCGACACCCAAGCGCGGCAATTGCTGCGTGCCCGGCCCGTTCGTGATCGAATTCGACAAGATCGGCAACGTGGTCCAGTCCTGGGGCGGCCCTGGTGACGGCTACGACTGGCCGTCGTTCGAGCACGGCATTCACGTCGATTACAAAGGCAACGTCTGGGTCGGCGGCAGCCAGACCCGCGAGGGCCGCAACGGCGAACCCGCCGACGGCATGGTGCTCAAGTTCACCAACAACGGCAAATTCCTGATGCAGATCGGCGGTCGCGGGCCGTCCAAGGGCAACAGCGACCCCTCGCAGCTTTCCGGCGCGGCCAATTTCGTGGTCGACCAGTCCTCGAACGAGGTGTTCATCGCCGACGGCTACGGCAATCACCGCGTGATCGTGTTCGACGCCGACACCGGCAAGTTCAAGCGCCTGTGGGGCGCCTACGGCAAGCCGCCGACGGACGAGCGGCGCCCGGCCTACGACCCCAAGGCGCCGCCGTCGACCCAGTTCGCCCTGGTGCACGGCATCCGCATCGCCAACGACGGGCTGGTTTATGTCTCCGACCGCCTGAACGACCGCGTGCAGGTGTTCAAGAAGGATGGCACCTACATCCAGGAATTCATCTACGACAAGGAGACCCTGGGTTCAGGCTCGGTCGGCAACGTCACCCTGTGGCCGGACCGCGCCCAGAGCATCATGGCGATCAACGACCCCGGCAATTTCCAGATCCGGTTCGCGCGCCGTTCGGACGGCGCGGTGCTGGGCGTGATGGGCCACTACGGCACCTTCGCCGGGCAGCTGCACCTGAATCACCAGGTGGAATTCGATTCCGAAGGCAACCTCTACACCTCTGAGGATTCCCGCGTGCAGAAGTTCGTGCCGAGCTTCCGGCCCGCCAAATAGACCTGGGCCAACGCGGCGACGCTTCCGGTCTTCGGGCGCCGGCGCGCAAGACCGTCACGGCGTATTGCGGTCTTCTTTCACAAGCGCGGCGCCTTTTTCGGCGATCATGTACGTCGGCGCGTTGGTGTTGCCGGAAACGATGGTGGGCATGATCGATGCATCGATCACACGCAGCCGCCCGAGGCCGCGCACGCGCAGGCGTTCGTCCACCACCGCCATGCGGTCTTGCCCCATCTTGGCGGTGCCCACGGGATGGAAGATGGTGGTGCCGATCTCGCCGGCGCCGCGCACCAGCGCTTCGTCCGATTGCAGCGCTGGGCCGGGTTTCAATTCCTCGGGCGCGTGCGGCGCGAAGGCCGCCGACGCCATGATCCTGCGGGCGAGGCGGATCGCGTCCACCGCCACCTGCTGGTCCCGCGCGGCGCTCAGGTAATTGAGGGTGAGGGTGGGGTCGGCGTCATAAGCCGGACTCGCAAGATGCACCGAACCCCGGCTTTCCGGGCGCAGATTGCAGACGCTGGCGGTCACGCCCGGAAACTCATGCAGCGGCGTGCCAAACCGGTCGAGCGAGAGCGGCTGGCAATGGAATTGCAAATTGGGGGTTGCCAGCGACGGATCGGATTTCGCGAAGGCGCCGAGCTGGCTGGGCGCCATGCTCATGGGGCCGCGGCGCAGGAAGAGGTACGCGAGGCCGATACGCGCTTTGCCGAACAACGTCCCTGCCAATTCATTGAGCGTGAGCGCGTCCTTGATGCGGTAGATCAGGCGAAGCTGCAGATGGTCCTGCAGGTTCTCGCCGACACCGGGAAGTTCGTGCATGACCGGGATGCCGTGGCCCTGCAGCACATCGCCGCGCCCGATGCCCGAAAGCTCAAGGATCTGCGGCGAGCCTATCGCGCCGGCGGCCAGGATCACTTCGCCCCGCGCATGGGCGAACCACTCCTGGTCCTGGCACTGGAATCGCACACCCGCCGCCACGCCATTCCTGAGGGCCACCGCCCGTGTGCGGGCGTGGGTGAGCACGCGCAGGTTCTGCCGGTGCAGGACAGGCTTCAGGAAGGCGCGCGCGCCGCTCATGCGCGTACCGCGCCGCTGATTGACCATGAAATAGCCGACGCCGCTGTTGTCGCCGCGATTGAAGTCGCTGGAGCGCGGTATGCCCTGTTCCACGCAGGCCTCGCGGAATACGTCGAGAATCGGCCAATGCAGCCGCTGGCGCTCGACGCGCAGAGGGCCGCCCGCGCCGTGGTGGGCATCGGCGCCGGCGAAGAAGTCCTCATGCGCCTTGAAGCACGGCAGCACATCGTCCCAGCCCCAGCCGGTATTGCCGGCCTGGCGCCAGCCGTCGTAATCGGCGCTCTGGCCGCGCATGTAGATCATGGCGTTGATCGAGGACGAGCCGCCCAGCACCTTGCCGCGCGGATAGTCGATGCTGCGCCCGCCGAGGCCGGGTTCTGCGGCGGTCTTGAAGCGCCAGTCGATGCGCTTATGACCGATGCAATAGAGGTAGCCGACCGGGATGGTGATCCAGGGCGAGTTGTCCTCGCCGCCGGCCTCCAGCAATAGCACCCGCACCGTGGGATCGGCCGACAGCCGGTTGGCCAGCAGGCAGCCGGCACTGCCCGCGCCGACAATCACGTAGTCGTATGCGCCTGCATCGATCATGAGGCGCCGATTATTACGCGGCGGCACGCGCGCGGTAAACCGCGCGGTCTATCGCAAAAAGTGGCCGCCCCGCGCCGCGGGCGTGCTACACCGTTGTACGGGCGAGGTCGGCCGCCATGCCCGGCGCTTCCTGGCGCCGCAACCGCTGGCCGATCCGAAATGGCAACCTGATTCAGGAGAGAACGGTGCGGCTGCCCGGCGTTCAGATCACCGACACTCCCGATGGACCGCGGTATCTGTCCTTCACGACCGACTTCGGGGTGACCTCGGCCCTGAAAAGCGAAGGCGCTTATTCGCCGGCCCACGCCAGGCTGGCCGCCGCGGTTTTTCACCAGGCGGAAGGCCGGCGCCTGCTGGTCGATATCGGCGCGCATATCGGAACGTTCTCGATTCCGGTCGTGCTGGCGACCGGATGCCGCGTGCACGCGTTCGAGGCGCAGCGCGTGATCAGCCAGATCCTGGGCGCGAACTTCATCCTCAACGGCATCGGCGATGCGACGGTGGAGCACGTCGCCCTCGGTGCGCCCGGCGCCGGGGCCACGCTGTCGATTCCAACGGTCGATTACGGCCAGCCGGGCAACTTCGGCGCCTTCAGCGTCAACCAGGAACAGTTCACCCGCATCGCCGGGCGCAAGATGGCGGCCGCGGCGGCCCGCGAAACCGTGCGCGCCGCGGCCCTGGATGATTTCGCGCTGGACGATGTTTTTTTCATCAAGCTCGACGTCGAGAGCGCCGAACTCGACGTTCTCAAGGGCGCGGTGAAAACCCTCGAGCGCAACGGCTATCCGCCGCTGCTGTGCGAGGCGTGGACATCCGAATGGTACGAGAATCAGCGTAAGGCGCTGCTCGGGTTCATCGCCGGCCTGGGCTATGCCATTACGCCGTTCGACGGCGACATTTTCGCCCAGCACTCCGCGCGCCCGCCCATCGCGTTGCCGGGGCGCTAGCGCCTACGGCTTCATCAAATGCCAGGTGCCTTCCTCGTTGTCGCCGATCGGTGCGCCGACAATGTCGTGGAAGCGCAGGTAGATCGGCCGGCCCTTGTAGGCCCACTGGCGGCGGCCGTCGTCGCGCTGGATGATGGTCCAGTTGCCCACCGGCTTGTCGTCGTCCTTTTCCACCTGTAGCGGGGGGCGCGCGCCCGTGCAGGTGTCGCCGCATTGCGACTTGCCGGTGCCGGGCTTGTCGAGGTCGTAGTAGTAGAGCGGCATCAGGCTGGGGAACTTGCGGTATTCCCATTCGCCGTTGGAATTCTTCGACAGCGCGACATTGCCGGGATAGGACAGCTCGGGCGGCACGGCGTCCTGCGCGGCGGCGGCGGTGGCGGCGCACACGAGCCCGGTGAGGGCCAGGAAAGTTTTCAAATTCATATCAGGCCTCCGCTTCCCGACATCGTTGGTCCAACTGCTTAGTCCGTCTTCCGTTTAGTCCATCTTCCGTAAAGTGATGCTCCTCCGGGCGCGTTCGATCAAGTCTTTCTCGACCGGCGCCCACGCATCCGTGATCTTACCATCCTTGATGAATTGGGCGGATGTGAGGCCGTCCGGCATCGCTTCGGCGTAAATGATCATCAATTCCTTGCGTTTCAATTCGTCCGGAATGTGCACGAACCGCACGTTCACCATTTCGGCGGGAGCGGTATATCCCTTGTCGATGAGCAGCTTGCGCATGTGTTCGGCGTCGGAGCCGGGGCGGCCGGTTTCCTGTGTCGGCCCGAACCGCCCGCGCACGAAGAACGGCAGGCCGTCCAGGTCCGCGGTGGCGCCGGAGTAGGTGTATTTGGACTCCGGCTTTTCGGGTATCACCTCCTCGAACTGGATCCACCACGACCGCGTGACGACCCTGTTCGCGTCGGCCTCGACGAACAGGTGCAGCTCGGCGTCGGCGACGCCATAGAGGATCCACCGGTCGGCGCCGACATAGGTCGCGGTGTCGGGCACGCTGATATGCACCGGCGGATCGTGCTGGGAACTCACGGTCGTGTTGCGGATGGCGCGCTCGGGGCGCAAGTCCTGGGCCAACGCCGGCGCGCACAGCAGGAGCAAGGCGGCGAGGGCGATCCTCATGGGCCGTCCAGCGGGATGACGTCGAAGGCGTAGGAGATGCGCGCCTGGTCGGTCCGCAGCGGCCTTGTGCTATGCCAGAAGTACGACGGGAAGGTGAACAGCGCGCCTTCCGTGGGGCGGAGCTGAGTCGTCGGCATGGCGGTGGAGGGCTGGTTCCAGCGTTCGTCGCCACGGCCGAACTCTATCCATCCGGCGCGCGCGGGGTCGGTCTCGGTGATATCGCCCGGCACCGCGATGTAATACACGCCCGACAGCCAGCCATGCGGATGGAAGTGCGGTGCCTGGTAGCCCTTTTCCCTCAGGATCACGCCCCAGGAGTACAACCGGAAATCCCGGGGCGCGGCGCTATGGAAGGGGTGCGCGGGGTTTGCGCGGGCCGCGGCGGCACGGCGGCGCACGACACCGGATAAGGCCGCGTTGAGCGCCTGAAGCGCGGGCGTGCGCGCATAGCCGACATCATCGGTCTGGTAGCCGAAGCGCGTGGTGTTGCGTTGATAGGCGAGGGTGGGCTCGCGCGCGATCTCCGCCGCGAGCGCCTGATGGAATGCGGCGCGGTTGGCGTAACCCGGCGGCAGGGGAAGCTCTTCACGCACCAGCAGCGCCATGTCGGACAGCGCCGCGAGTTCGTCCGTCCGCCCCAATTCACCCAGCGCGATGTGCTTGTACGCAAGGGAGGTGCTGTGCCCGGGCCTTGCCGCCAGCAGCGTGTCGGCGTGTTCCAGCACGTCGCGGTACTGGCGCGCTTCGAGCAGTGCCGGAAGCAGGTTGTTGGCTGGCCCGAAATCCTCAGGGTCGAAGGCATAGCCTTTGCGATAGGCGTCCGCGGCTTCCACCGGCCGCTGCAGGCGCTGATAGGCGAGGCCGAGCAGGAACCATGCGCCCGTGCGGCCATCCTTGGCCGCCGACGTGAGGAGCGCGATGGTGTCCTGGGCGCGGTCGTTGGCCAGCAGCGCGGCGGCGCGGATGATCTTGGTGTAGGAAGAAGCGGGCGCCAGCTTCTGTGCCTGATCGGTGAGCGCGAGCGCCGCGGCGCCGCCGCCAGCCGCGAGCGCGAGACGCGCTTGTCCGGTGAGAACCTGGGCGGCGAGCGCGGGCGCGGTGACCGCGGCCAGGATCGCGCGTGCCTCGTCGAACTGGAGGTGGTTGATGTGCAGGTCGGCGCGCTTGAGCGCCGGCGTTGCCCACTCCTCACCGGTCTTTCCGGACGTCAGCGCGAGAGGCCAATAGGCCCGCATCTGCTTCTTGGGCCTGACCGCGGCCACATGGTCGTACAGCGCCTGGGCCTCGGATTCGCGCCCGGTCCGCGCCCATCCGGCAGCCACGGCCAGGATTTCCGCGGGGTCGGCGGCGGTCAGTTTGGTTGAGGCGAGGAGGGCGGCGGTATCCAACGGGGCTTCATGGGGCTTCGGTGCGAACGCTGGAATTGTGCCCAGCCCCAGGGCCAGGAGCAACGCTTCCTTTAAAAACAATCAGTTGGGTAGGACGTTTCGGTCGGGAAACTTGTATAATATTAGAAATGTTCCAAAAACCCATGCCTAAACGCATGTATCTGTCATGAAGCTGGCCGTGAAACCGCGAGAAGCCTCGCTGGATGTGGGGTATATTAAGGTGCGATGACTGGGTGAGTGAGCTGTCCGGGAGGGGGCGGCCGGCCGGGATGCGCCATACGCGCTTTCGCGGCCGGTTGCGGGGCTTTCGGACTCGATCGCGTGTGCTGTGCGTCCAATGCTGTGCGTGCAAGGGAGAGTTTCATTGAAGTCCGAGGTTAAGTTTATTGCGTTCAAACGTTCGTTTGTTGCGTCGCTGCTGACGACGGCCGCCGCTGTTGCCGTGGCAAGTTGCTCGCAGGCTACGTCAGAGCGCGTCGCCAAGGCGCCCGCCGTCAAGTCCGCCCAGGTTGCAAATTATCAGGGCACCATCGCGCGCGTGCGCCGCATGACGCCCGAGCAGTATCACAACACCGTCGCATATATTTTCGGCGCCGATATCGACGTGGGTTCGCCGTTCGCGCCTCTGCGCCGCACCGACGGCCTGCTGGCCTCGGGCGCCGCATCGGTCGGCGTCACGACCGGCGAGCTGCAGCAGCTTCAGCGCAGTGCCTCCTCGATCGCCGCGCAGGTGATCGACAAGGGCAGCCTCGACCAGCACACGCCGTCGCGCAGGGACTTCCTGGTTCCGTGCAAGCCCGTTGACGAAAACGCCGCCGATGACGCCTGCGCCACCAAGTTCGTCAAGGAAGTCGGCCGCCTTCTGTACCGCCGTCCGCTGTCCGAAGCGCGGGTCGCCGAATTCGTCAGCGACGCCCGCAAGGGCGCCAATGATCTGAAGAACTTCTACGCCGGCATCGCCGGTGTGGTCGAAGGCATGCTGCTCGATCCCAAGGTGCTGCTGATCGCCGACACGACCGAGCCCGATCCGGAACATCCCGGCCGGCGCCGCCTCGACGCCTATTCGTTGGCTTCAAGGCTGTCGTTCTTCCTGTGGGATGCCGCGCCCGACGATCAGTTGATCAAGGACGCCGAGAGCGGCCTGCTGTTCACCGCCAAGGGCCGCGCCAAGGTCGTCGACCGCATGTTGGCGAGCCCGCGCATCGAGCAGGGCACGCGCGCCTTCTTCGACGACATGTTCGGTTTCGAGGACTTCGGCAACCTGGCCAAGGACGCCTCGGTCTATCCGGTGATGACCGGCGCCACCATCAAGGACGCGCGCGAACAGACCATGCGCACCGTGGTGGATCATCTGCTGACCCGCAACCAGGACTATCGCGATCTCTACACCACGCGCAAAACCTTCATGTCGCCGGCGCTCGCGACCGTCTACCAGGTTCCGACCAAGCCGGGCTGGGTGCCGTACGAGTTCCCGGCCGACAGCCCGCGCATCGGTCTGTTGACCCAGATCAGCTATCTCTCGCTGCACGCGCATCCGGCGCGCTCATCGCCGACCTATCGCGGCAAGGCGCTGCGCGAGCGCCTGTTGTGCCAGAAGGTGCCGCCGCCGCCGGCCAACGTCGACTTCTCGATCCTGGAAAACCCCAATCCCCTGCTCAAGACCGCCCGTCAGCGGCTTGAGGCGCACCGCGCCAACCCGGTGTGCGCGGGGTGCCACAAGATCACCGACCCGATGGGCTTGGCGCTCGAGAATTTCGACGGCGCCGGCCGCTTCCGCGCACAGGAGAAGGGCGCGGACATCGACGCCTCGGGCAGCCTCGACGGCAAGGAATTCACCAACGTGGTCGGCCTCGGCCAGGCCATGCACGACCACCCGCAGCTCACCTCGTGCCTGGTGCGCCGGGTTTACAGCTACGCCACCGGCGGGCCGCTCTCGTCCGCCGATGACGGTGCGATCACCGCGCTCAATGCCGCGTTCGGACAGGCGGGCTACCGCTACCCGGCGCTGCTGCGCATGATCGCGACCAGCGATGCCTTCTATGAAATCGTCGAACCGGCGGGTGAGACGAAGGCTGCGCAGAATTCGGTTTCTGGGCAGTCTGAAACCACCGCCGTGACCAAGTAATCCCAGGGAGGATTAGTAAAATGAAAGACATCACTCGCCGCCGCATCCTGCGTGGTGTGGTTGACGGCTCCAAAGTCACCGTCGCGCTGCCGTTCCTCAATGCTTTCCTGAACGGCAACGGCACCGCGCTCGCCGACGGTGCGCCGCTGCCGGTGCGCTTCGGCACCTGGGCCTGGGGCCTTGGCATGAACGAAAAAATCTTCGTGCCCAAGACCAAGGGCGCCGACTGGGAACTCCCTGAGGAAATCGAATCCCTCAAGAACGTCAAGAAGCACATCAACCTGTACACGCGCTTCAACGGCTTCCGCGACGCGGCGCCGAACCTGTGCCACAAGACCGGCTGGGTGATCAGCCGCGCCGGCATCGCGCCGATGAACCAGACCGACTATCCCGGCGAGACCATCGACATCTCGATCGCCAAGAAGATCGCGGGTCCGACCCGGTTCTCGGTGCTCACCACCACCGCCACCGGCAACATCCGCGACAGCTTCTCTTATGAAAACGCGAACTCGATGAGCATCGCGGACTACTCGCCGATCCTGTTCTACACCAAGCTGTTCGGTGAGGATTTCCAGGATCCGAACGCGAAGGAGTTCAAGCCGAACCCGCGCGTGATGGTGCGCAAGAGCGTGCTGTCGGGCATCATGGACAGCGCCAAGGATCTGCAGGGTACCGTCGGCGCCGAGGACAAGCAGCGCCTCGACCAATACTTCACCGGCCTGCGCGAGCTGGAGCGCCAGTTCGACCAGCAGCTCCAGAAGCCCGAGCCGCGCGCCGCCTGCGTCGTCGGCAAGTCGCCGAAGGACGAGCCGCAAGCCGGCCTCGACTACAAGCTGGTCGGCAAGCGTCACGAGATGATGACCGACCTCCTGGTCATGGCGATCACTTGCGACCAGAGCCGCGTGTTCAATATGGCTTACTCGCAGTCGGCGGCCGCCACCTCCAAGACCGGCTACGACAAGCCGCACCACACCGCCAGCCACGAGGAGCCGGTGGACTTCGACCTCGGTTACCAGCCGCAGGTGTCGTGGTTCATCCGCCGCTCGATGGAAAGCTGGGCCTACTTCGTCGAGGCCTTCGCCAAGCAAAAGGAAGGCGACGGCACCTTGCTCGACAACGTGCTGATCTATGCCACCACCGACCAGTCGCTCGCGCGCATCCACTCGATCGACAACCAGCCGATGTTCACGGCCGGCCGCGCCGGCGGCAAGATCAAGACCGGCCTGCATGTGGTCGGTGACGGCACGCCGGGCACCCGCCTCGGCTATACCGCCATGAAGGTCATGGGCCTCGACGTCAGCGGCTGGGGCACGCAGTCCAACGCGACCCAGAAGGAAATCGGGGAGATCATCGCATGAGAAAGCGGGGCATGAGAAAGCAGCTCCTGATCGGCTTTGCCGGAGCTGCCGCCGTCGCGGCGTTCGCGGCGCCGGTGGTGAAGCTCTCGGCGGCCGAGACCATCGCGCGCGCCGTGATCCCGGCCGAGCGTGAGGAAGCCCAGAAAGTGCCGATGCCGCCGGTATTCCATGTGGAATATACCGAACTGGACGGCCCGGTGTTCGCCGACGCTCAAGGCCGCACGCTGTACTTCTGGCCGAACACCACCATGCGCAATGGCGTCACCGGCGATCCCAAGAATCAGTCCATGTGCACGGACAAGGTCCAGACGCACACCGCCGGCCTGATGAGCCCGTATCCGCCGGGGCTGGAACTGCCGGAACTCAAGACCCGCAAGAGCTGCCTCGACATGTGGCCGGCGGTCTACGCGGCCGATGACGCAAAGCCGGTTGGCGCGTTCACCGTCATCACCGGCAAGGACGGCAAGAAGCAGTGGGCCTATGACCAGCACGCTCTTTACACCTCGGACCAGGATAAGGTTCCGGGCGATGTGAATGGCGCCTCCACCAAGGGCGGCCAGGGCGATGGCCCGGCGGCCCGCGACGTGGCGCAGGTTCCGAGCGCCGTGCCGCCCGGGTTCCTGGTGCGCACGTCGGCCGAGGGGCGCATGCTGCTCAACGACAAGAACTACTCGGTCTACATGTGGGACAAGGATCAGGCGAACAAGTCCAACTGCGACGCCGCCTGCACCCGCAGCTGGGTGCCGGTGGTGGCCTCGGTCGCCGCCCAGCCGCAAGGCGAGTGGTCGATCTTCGAACGGTCGCCCGGCGTGCGTCAGTGGGCGTTCCGCAAGAAGCCGCTCTACACCTACGCGCTCGATGCCGAGACCCGCAGCCAGCAGGGCAGCGACATCCCCGGCTGGCACAATGTCTATGTGCAGAAGGCGCCGGCGTTCCCGAAGGAGTTCACCCAGCAGGATAGCGAGACCGGTGTCGTGCTCGCCGATGCCAAGGGCAAGACCATCTACACCTATAACTGCGCCGATGACTCGGTCGATCAATTGTCCTGCGATTCCATGGACAGCCCGCAGAGCTACCGCCTCGCGATCTGCGGCGGCGGCAAGGTCGAACGCTGCCTGCGCGACTGGCCTTATGTGGTCGCGGCGAAGGACGCCAAGAGCACGAGCCGTACCTGGTCCGTGGTCGAAGTCGACCCGCAGACCGGCCACGCCGCCGAGCCCGGCAAGGGCCTGAAGGTGTGGGCCTACCAGGGCCAGCCGGTCTACACGCATATCCTCGACAAGAAGCCGGGCGACCTGCTCGGCAACGGCAACGGTGAATTCGGCGGCAGCCGCAATGGCTTCCGCGCTTTCATCCTGCGCGACGATTTCTTTGGCGGCCGCTAATCACACGCGACTTGGGAGATAGTCATGAAGAACCTCATTCAGAAGACGGCCTTCGCCGCGGTGGTGATGGGTGGATTTGGCATGGCGACCACTGTCGCCAGCGCCGATGAAGCGGTGCCCGGTCTGCAGAACCGCACCATCGGCTACGTGCTGACCAGCGCCAACTGGGGCCTCTACCAGACCCCGGACGGCAAGCAGGAATGCCCGGACGGTTTCAACGAAGGCCCGCGCGAGCAGTTCAAGGCGCTGTATCCGAACCTCGGTACCGTCGACGGCACCCAGCTCGAGCGCGAGAGCGCCTCGCGTTACCCCATGGATAAGGCCGATAACTTTCCCTATCACGACGTGAAGGGAAAGATCGGCATCGGCCTCAATCTCGACGGCAAGGTCGGCGAGAACGATTTCACCTCGACCGACGGCGAGAAGGGGATCGACAACAACCTCTACCGCGCCATCGGCTGCACCCGCCTGTTCCGCGCGCCGGACGGCACCTACGCCAACTTCACCGACCTTTGGGTCCGTGAGATGAACTTCAACCGCGTGCTGGTGGAACTCACCAACGTCGACAGCCTGACCAACGATCCCGCCGTGGATGTCACCATCTACCGCGGCCGTGACAAGCTGATGACCGACGCGACCGGCGCGAACATCATGCCGGGCGGGTCCAACCGCGTGGACTACCGGTTCGGCAAGAACTTCATCACCCACATGAAGGGCAAGATCGAGAACGGCGTGCTCACCACCGAGGCGGCCGATGTGCATTGGCCGTGGGCGGTGTTCCTCGGCCGTCCCGGCGCCTATGACTTCAAGGGCGCCCGCTTCAAGCTGGCCCTGACCGGCGACAAGGCGCAGGGGCTCATGGGCGGCTACTCCGACATCGACACCTGGTACATGCAGCTGGTGCGCTCGTGGTCGACCCACCACTCCAGCTACGGCGGGCTGTCGCAGCCTTCGTTCTATCGGGCCCTGCATCGCCTGGCCGACGGCTACCCGGGTCCGGACGGCAAGATGACCGCCATCTCCTCGGTGTTGAACATCAAGATGGTCCAGATCTTCATCGAGCACGAAGGTCAGAAAGTCGCGGCTGCCTCCGACGCCAAAGCCAAGGCGGCGCATTAGTCGCGATTTAAGTCGGCATTCAAACCCGACCGAAGGGCCTGCTCGCGAGAGCAGGCCCTTTGTTTTTGGGCGAGGCGGCGGGCATTGCTGCATGTGCGAAATTACTTTTGCGAGAATTTTAATATAATTCCCTTAGAACGATTTCTGGCTTGCGCCAGCCTTGCAGAAAATCGGCAAATTATCTATATTTCTCAAGTACTTCTGAGACTTTCTTATTGTCCGCCGAGGCCAATCATGCGATCACCCTCGCGCACAGATGTGCAAGAGAACCAGCGCGCGTCGCGGGCCCTTGCCGGCGGGAGAAACCGGTAAGACGAAACGCCGTTCGCGCGGGGGAGGTGGTTCCGTGACCCGGGATTAGCGCGGGTCGCAGTTCGCCTCGCTGTACATGTTCCATGCATGGGTTCGCTCTGCACGTTTGAGCCGGTCGACGCCGGTCGTCAACGCCTTAGGGGGACACCATGCTTCGAATACATGCTGCGGCTTCTCATCGCCGTACCGCCTTTCTGACTACCGTCAGCAGCCTCGCTCTGGTGAGCGCGTCCGTTGCCGGCATCAACGCCGCGCGCGCCCAGACCGCCGCGGCGCAGACCGCCGCACCCCAAACCGCACAAGCGGCGCCGGTCGAAGAGATCGTGGTTACCGGTTCGCGCGTCATCAGCAATGGCTATGAAGCGCCGACGCCCGTCACCGTCATGGGTACGGCCGCGATCGAACAGGCGAACCAGCCCAATATCGCCGACTTCGTCGGCCAGCTGCCGGCCTTCGGCGGCGACAACGAAGGCTCGCACTCAGGCGGCAACTCGATCTCGACCGGCAAGCAGGGCCAGAGCCAGCTCAACCTGCGCAGCCTCGGCCTGTCGCGCACCCTGGTGCTCCTCGACGGCCACCGCTTCGTGTCGTCGGATCCCAACGGCGCCGTCAACATCAACTATTTCCCGACCAACCTCATCAACCGCGTCGACGTGGTGACCGGCGGTGCTTCGGCGGCCTACGGTTCGGACGCGCTCGCCGGTGTGGTGAACTTCGTGCTCGACAAGCAATTCGTCGGCATCAAGGGGTCGGTGTCGGGCGGCGTGCGTACCTCCGGCGATGACCGTACTTCCAACATCTCGCTGGCGGCCGGCACCCACTTCGCCAACGGCCGCGGCCACCTGCTGATCAGCGCCGAATACGCCAACGACCCCGGCGTGTTCGACTGGGACAATAGCCCCTGGCACAAGACTCCCTTCCACATCATCGCCAACCCGGCCTATGCGGTCGTGAACGGTGTCGGCAACGGCCAGCCGGCCTTCCTGGCACGCCAGAACACCTCGACCATCCTGTACGCGCCGGGCGGCATCATCACGTCCAATCCGGCCGGCACCCCGGGGACCGCCAATGCGCTCAAGGGCATCGCTTTCGACAATACCGGCAAGCCGTTCCAGTACCAGTACGGCAGCCTGACCAATACCCAGTACACCCAGGGCGGCATGTTCGCTTACTCCGATGCCACCCAGTACAACCAGTCGCTCACCGACCACCTGTTCCGCGACAGCGCCTTCATACGGGTGGCCTATGACGTCACCGACGACATCAACGTCTATGCCCAGTTCATTCACGGCTACACCAGCGAATGGGCGCGGTCCAAGCTCGACGACGCCACCAATATCGTGATCAAGACCGGCAACCCGTTCATCCCGGCGTCGGTCCAGGCGCAAATGACGGCGCTCAATATCACGCAGTTCAACATGGGCTCGTTCAACCAGGATCTGCCGCCGCTGTCGTCGCGCTTTTACACGCGCGCCTGGAGCACCTCGGGCGGCGCCTCGGGCAAGTTCGACGCCGCCGGCACGACCTGGAACTGGGACATCGGTTTCGAACACGGGTTCACCAAGACGTCGAACAACGTCAACGTCTTCGACACGACCCTGTTCCCATTGGCTTACGACGCGGTGTCGGGCCCCAACGGCTCGGTTATCTGCCGGTCGCAGGCGACCAACCCGACCTGCGTGCCGTACAACCCGTTCGGCATCGGCGTGAACAGCCAGGCGGCTGTCAATTACGTCAACCAGACGTCCATTCAGTATCAGAACACCAAGGAAGACGTGCAGGAAGCCAACGTCAACGGCAAGCCGTTCGAGAGCTGGGCGGGACCGGTGGCGGTCGGTGTCGGTATCGCTCACCGTTACGAGAGCGCTTACAGCATCGTCAATGCGATCGCGCAGGCCAGCCACGCAACGGCGGCCAACTACAAGCCCCTCATCGGCCACTATGACGTGACCGAAGGCTACGGCGAAATCCAGTTGCCGCTGGCGAAGGAGACGGCCTGGGCAAAGACCCTGGATTTCAACGCCGCGGTCCGCGCCACCAGCTACTCGACCTCTGGCTATGTCACCACGTGGAAAGTGGGCGCCGTATACCAGCCGATCGACGACCTGCGTTTCCGTGTGTCGCGTTCGCGCGATATCCGCGCGCCCAACCTCGCGGATCTGTACGCGGGCGGCTCGGGCGGCCAGTCACCGGGGATCATCAATCCGTTCGCCGGCGGCACGACGTTCCCGACCTTCATCGGGGGCACCTACGGCAACCCGAACCTCAAGCCCGAAGTGGCCGACACCACCGGCCTCGGCGTGATCGTGACGCCGACGTTCTTCCCGGGCTTCTCGGCTTCGATCGACTACTATCAAATCGACATCGCCGGCGCGATCACCTCGGTCGGCGGTCAGGAAGGCATCAATCGATGCTTTGTCGGCCAGCAGTTCTATTGCAACCAGCTGTTCTCCGACACCAAGGGCACCGTTGCGACGCTGGCGGATCTGCAGGCGGGCCGCCTCGCGCAACAGACCTCTCTGCCGTTCAACCTGGCGACGCAAAAGCAGCAGGGGCAGGATATCGACATCACCTATCAGACCAATCTGTCGTCCATCAACGACAGCTGGGACGGTGGCGTCCTGTTCCATGCACTGGTGGCGCACGTCACCTATCAGAAGTTCGACGACGCCTATAACCCGGTGCAGAACCAGGCCGGCAACAATTCCTCGACCGGGCCTGTGAAGTGGCGTTACTTCCTCCAGGAAGTCTACACCAACGATCCGCTGACCTTGACCTTTACCGAACGCGGCATCAGCCACGGCACCTATGGTCCGTTCTATCTGGCCTGCAGCTCCAATTGTCCGACCTCCACCGCCAACAAGCAGACTCTCGACGGCGACTACATCGCGGGCGAGTGGCGGTACGATCTCGGCATCGCGTACAAGTTCATGCACAAGGACACCAGCGTTGGCGATGCGGAAGCGTTCCTGACCATCCAGAACGTGTTCAACACCCAGCCGGTACCGGTGGCCAGCATCAACTACTGGTATATGTCGACCAACCCGTTCCTTTACGACAACTTCGGCCGGGTGTTCCGCGCGGGCATTCGCTTCAAGATGTAACGAAGTCTGAAAGTGCGAGCGAAAAGGGGGCTTCGGCCCCCTTTTCTTTTTGTGGCGAAGTAGGACAGTTTTTATGCTGCAGTGCACCCAAGCTGCAGGAAAGTCACACTAAATTCCTGATTGCATCCACCTTCCGAATTCCTCCAAGTCGGCATTGTTTCCCGAGGCTTTCGTCGCCAGACTGCCGCCGCACGAAAGCGTAAGCGAATGGAAAGGTTAGCGGCCCGGGCGGGAAGCAAATTCCCGGCCGCGGGAAGCCGCTTAACCTCAATGCGCGTCATTGAACCCATTTTCGCGGTGCGCGGGATCGTGCCGGCATGTCGCCGTCCACATCGAAGGGGAATACCTCATGCGCTATACGTCTGCGGCGTCACGCCGCTCTGGCTTCATGATTTCAGTTAGCTCGTTCGCGCTGGCGGCGGCGTCGCTGACCGGCCAATCGGCACAGGCTCAAACTCAATCCGGGCAGAGCGCGCAGGCGCCGGCGGTCGAGGAAATCGTCGTCACCGGTTCGCGCGTCGTGCGCGACGGCTACGAAGCGCCGACACCCGTCACCGTCATCGGCACCGAGCAGATGGAAGCTCAGCCGATGCAGCACATCTCCGACTTCGTGAATCGCCTGCCGGCCTTCGGCGGCGCGCAGACCACGACCTCGGGCGGCAACGAAATCTCCACCGGCCGTCAGTCGCAGAACAACCTGAACCTGCGCTCGCTGGACTCCTATCGCACGCTCGTCCTGCTGGACGGCAACCGCATCGTCACCGGCGACGTCAACGGTTCGGTCAACGCCTCCGATCTCCCCACCCCGCTGATCAGCCGCGTCGACGTGGTGACCGGCGGCGCCTCGGCCGCTTACGGTTCCGACGCCGTGGCCGGCGTGGTGAACTTCATCCTCGACAAGGAATTCGTCGGCGTGAAGGGTGAAGTCCAGGGCGGCATCACCAACTACGGCGACGACCCGTCGTACAAGATCAGCCTGACCGGCGGTTACGCTTTCGCCGGCGGTCGCGGCCACATCCTGTTCTCGGGCGAACACGCCTGGAACAAGGGCATCTACGGCGCCTCGAAGTCGCGCGGCGACTTCTGGAGCTACGACACCGGACACCTGGTCGAGAACCCGCTGTGGGCCGCCGTCGCCAATCCCACCACCGGCGCTCTGCCGACCAATCCGCGCTGGCTGGTGCGCAGCCAGGCCGCGACCCTGCTCGCGACCCCGGGCGGCATCATCACCTCCGGCCCCTTGAAGGGCACCGCCTTCAACCCGGACGGCACGCCGCGCCCCTATACCTACGGCTCGATCGTGAACTCGCAGTTCACCGTCGGCGGCGACTGGAAGTATTCGGACGCCACCTATTACAACCAGACGCTCTCCAACAAGGTCAGCCGCCAGGCGTTCTTCCTGCGCGTCAGCTATGAACTGACCGACAGCATCACCGCCTATGTCAACGCGCTGAACACCTTCAGCTATGGCTTCGCCCGTTCGAAGCTGGACGACAAGCTCGGCAACATCACCATCAAGGCCGACAACCCGTACCTGAACTCGGCCGTGGCGGCGCAGATGGCCGCGCTGAAGCTGACCCAGTTCACCATGGGCAGCTTCCTGCTCGACGTCCCGTACATCACCACCGACAACTACCGTAACCTGTGGAGCTACTCGGGCGGCCTGAACGGCAAGTTCGAGGCGTTCGACACCAATTGGACCTGGGATCTGCACGCCCAGCTCGGTCTGGTGCGTTCGGACCTGAACGGCCGGGTGGTCAACAACACCAACTTCGCCAACGCGGTGGACTCGGTTCGCGATGTCAGCGGCAAGATCATCTGCCGTTCGACCCTGACCGCGCCGACCAACGGCTGCGTGCCGTTCAATCCGTTCGGCTACAACGTCAACGACAAGTCCGCCGTCGCCTACGTCAAGCAGACCGCGGTGCTCTACCAGCGCAACACGGAATCGACCTTCTCGGTCGGCGTGTCGGGCGGCGAGCCGTTCTCGACCTGGGCCGGCCCCGTGTCGGTCGCGTCGGGCTTCGAATGGCGCCGTGAAGCGGTCACGCCGGGCAACATCGCGGCCTACTGCCCGCTCTGCCTCACCAGTTCCTACACCGCCGGCAACTACAAAGGCACCAACGGCTCCTACAGCGTGGCCGAAGGCTACGTCGAAGTCGTGGCGCCGCTGGCCAAGGACACCGTGTGGGCACGGTCGCTCGACCTGAACGCGGCGGTGCGCGCCACCGGTTACTCGACCTCGGGCTACGTCACCACCTGGAAAGCGGGTCTGACCTACAACCCGATCGACGAACTGCGCTTCCGCGCCACCCGGTCGCGCGACATCCGCGCGCCCAACCTGGGCGACCTCTACAACGGCGGCGGCGGCGGCCAGTCGCCCGGCCTGATCGATCCGTTCCGTCCGGGCGCTCCGCCGGTCACCTACCTGAACTCGACCTCGGGCAACACCGCGCTGCAGCCTGAAAAGGCCGACACCACCGGTCTCGGCGTGGTCGTGCAGCCCGCGTTCTTCCCGGGCTTCTCGGCCTCGGTCGACTTCTACGACATCAACATCAAGGGTGCGATCGACACCATCGGCGGCCAGGAAATCCTCGACCGCTGCTATGCCGGTCAGACCATCCAGTGCGCCGCCGTGCAGCGCAACGCGCCCACCAACGATGGTTTCGCGCTCGGCACCATCCGCATCATCGACGTGAAGCCGTTCAACCTCGCGTCGCTGCATCAGCGTGGTTACGACTTCGAAGCCAGCTATCAGACCAAGCTGGACCAGATCAGCCCCAGCCTGGGCGGTGATGTCAGCTTCCGCGCGATCGGCACTTACATCCAGTTCTACAAGCGCAACGACGGCCGTAATCCGGAAATCGACGCGGCCGGCACCAACGGCGGCCAGGGCCCCTTGAAGTGGCGCTGGATGTTCAACGCCAACTACACCAACGATCCGTTCTCGATCACCTGGACCGGCCGGTTCATGAGCTCGGGCAGGTACGGCGGCACCGCCACCAGCTACGTGCAGTGCAACCCGGGTTCGTGCCCGGCGTCGACCACGTCGTTCCCGACCATCGACTACAACTTCATCGAGAGCCGCTTCTATCACGACCTCTCGCTGACTTATAAAATCCTGGAGACCGACGCGGGCGGCACGACTCAGCTGTACCTCAACGTCTCGAACGTGATGAACACCGCGCCGCCGTTCATCGTCTCGACCAACTACTGGTACATGACGGTGAACCCGCAGATGTACGACACCATCGGCCGGCGCTTCTACGCCGGTGTCCGCTTCAAGATGTAAGCGGAATAAAACGTTGCGACGGAAAAGGGGGGCGGGGCTGCTTAGGCAGCCCCGCTTCTTTTTTGGGCGCGTTTTCTACGCCGAACCGGCTTCCACTTCGGCGGAAAACGCTTGGAACGGGCCCCCTTTTTCATGCCTGGAACCGGGCCGCATGACCGGACGGACGGCAAATTATGTTGTTGAACAAAGTCATAAAATTATCCGGGCATCTCCGGTTTCCATATAGACAGTCTTAAATCTCTCTGCCTATGGTCCGGGCCTTCGTTGCCGCGCCATGTTTTTCGACCCCATTCCCTCGACCAAACAAGATCAATGACCCGCTTCCTTCGACTTAGCGTCGTACGAATTACGCAGTCGGTCCTCGTGGAGGACCGGATTGCCGTCGTTTGTACGAATGCCCAAGCCGATTCAGGAAGCCGTCACCATGGTCGCCCGCGCGCAACATCTCTACCGGTTCACAGTCCACTACTCTGAGTCTTCAAGCCTCAGCAGAATTCTCGACGCCCTGTTCCGCGCGGGCGCGGAACCGTCGTGGCTGTTCACGCGCCTGGCCAAGCCGCGCTGTTTCCGCGTCGATATCCGCGTCGCCGACCTTCCCGAGCTGAAGGTCGAAACCCTGGCTGCCCGGATCCGGGCGATGCCGTTCATCCAATCCGTCAAATTCAAGATCTACGTCGAGCCGCCGCGTCCCAACGCGCCGGCCGCGGTGCGCGAGGTGCTGGCATGAAAACCCTCTATGATAAACTGTGGGACCGGCATGTGGTCTGGGCGGACGGCGCCGAGGCGCTGCTCTATATCGACCTGCATCTGGTGCACGAAGTCACATCGCCCCAGGCCTTCGCCGGTTTGCGCGGGGCCGGGCGCCCGGTGCGCGCGCCGTCGCGCACGCTGGCAGTGCCCGACCACAACGTTCCGACCACGCCGGATCGCAGCCACGCGATCAAGGACGCCGAAGGGCGCCGCCAACTGGAAGCGCTCGCGGCCAACTGCCGCGAATTCGGTGTGCCATATATCCCCATGGACGACATGCGCCAGGGCATCGTGCATGTCATCGGGCCCGAACTCGGCGCCACCATGCCGGGAATGACCATAGTGTGCGGCGACTCCCACACCTCGACCCACGGGGCATTCGGGGCGCTCGCCTTCGGGATCGGCACCAGCGAGGTCGAACATGTGCTGGCGACCCAGTGCCTGCCCATGCGTAAAAGCCTCAACATGGCGGTCATCGCCGAAGATCCCCTGCCGCCGGGCTTGACCGCCAAGGATCTGGCGCTGGCCGTGACCGCCAAGGTCGGCGCGGCCGGCGGCGTCGGCCACGTGATCGAATACCGCGGCGCTGCGTTCACCGGGCTCTCCATGGAAGGCCGCATGACCGTCTGCAACATGGCGATCGAGGCCGGCGCGCGCGCGGGATTGATGGCGCCCGACGAGACCACCTTCGCCTATGTGCACGGACGCGCCGGCGCGCCGCGCGGCGCCGATTTCGATCGCGCGGTGGAGGACTGGAGGTCGCTCGCCACCGACGCCGGCGCGGCCTATGACAAGGAAGTCGTGCTCACCGCGGCCGACCTGGCGCCGCAGGTTACCTGGGGCACCAGCCCCGAAGACGCGCTACCCATCACGGGGCGCGTGCCGGACCCCGACAGCTTCGCCGACCCGGACAAGCGCGCCGCCGCAAAGGCCTCGCTCGACTACATGGGCCTCACGCCCGGCACGCCTCTGAACGGCATCGTGATCGACAAGGTGTTTCTAGGCTCGTGCACCAACGGCCGGATCGAAGACCTGCGCGCCGCCGCCGCGGTCCTGCGCGGGCGCAAGATCGCGGCCGGGGTCGGCATGCTGGTGGTGCCGGGCTCCGGCCAGGTGAAGGCCGCGGCGGAACGGGAAGGGCTCGACGCCGTATTCCGCGCCGCCGGAGCGGAATGGCGCGAGCCCGGTTGTTCCATGTGCCTCGGCATGAATCCCGATGTGCTGAAACCCGGCGAACGCTGTGCCGCCACGTCCAACCGCAATTTCGTCGGCCGCCAGGGCCCCGGCGGGCGCACACATCTCGTGAGCCCCGCCATGGCCGCGGCGGCCGCGCTTACCGGGCGTCTGACCGATGTCCGCAAATTCACACAGGTGCACGAATGGAAAAATTCCTGAGTCTGACGGCGGTGGCCGTGCCGTTGCCGATGATCAACGTCGATACCGACATCATCATCCCCGCGCGCGCGCTCAAGACCACCGCGCGGGATGGTTTGGGTACGCTGGCGTTCCATGCGCTGCGCTTTGACGGCGAGGGCAATGCCCGCGAGGTATGCGTCTTCAACCAGGCGCGTTACCGGGGCGCGGGTATCCTGATCGCCGGCGCCAATTTCGGCTGCGGCTCTTCGCGCGAACACGCCGCCTGGGCTTTGCGGGACATGGGCGTCCGCTGCGTGATCGCGCCCAGCTTCGCGGACATCTTCGCTTCCAACTGCGTCAAGAACGGCCTCCTGTGCGTGACCTTGCCGCAGGCGACGGTCGATGCGCTGGCCCGCCTCGCGGCGGAGGGCAATACCGCTGGAGGTCTGTTCACGGTCGATCTTGAACGCCAGTGCATCACGACGCCGGATGGCGGTGTCGTGCCGTTCGCGGTGGACGCAGCCAAGCGCGGCAAGCTGATGGCGGGGCTGGACGATATCGGCGCGACACTCGCCCGGGCCGGGGAAATCGAGGCGTTCGAACAGCGGCGCGGCCGCGCCGAGCCGTGGCGCGCGTCGGCGCGGCTTGATGTTGTGTAATTTTATAATCTGAAAGTTGGTCAAAAGTAATAAATAGAAAGAAAATTACATATAAAAATGGCGAATATGACTAATTCCCTATTGACCGATTCGTGGCGTCCAACTAGGTTGCGCTGCACAACGCGAGAGCGGGGTAGAATTTCCGTTTTTGCTGATACGACCTGCATTCGTAATGCGGAAAATGCCGCATTTCGGAAACGTTATTTCTTTATTTGAGGACTTGGCGATGGCGGCGCGCGCGGCAGCCCTGAAGGCGGAGGATCACCCGGAGGAGTTCATGTCCGGCGCACGCCTGATTCTGAAGGCGCTCGAGGACCAGGGCGTCGAGGTGGTGTTCGGCTATCCCGGCGGCGCGGTGTTGCCGATCTACGACGAACTGTTCAAGCAGAACCGCATCCGCCACATCCTGGTGCGCCACGAGCAGGCGGCGGTGCATGCCGCTGAAGGTTATGCCCGATCCACCGGCAAGGTCGGTTGCGTGCTGGTGACCTCGGGCCCCGGCGCGACCAACGCGGTCACGGGCCTCACCGATGCGTTGATGGATTCCACGCCGATCGTCTGCCTCACCGGCCAGGTGCCCACGCATCTCATCGGCAATGATGCGTTCCAGGAGGCCGACACCATCGGCATCACGCGCCCCTGCACCAAGCACAATTATCTGGTGCGGGACGCGGAGCAGCTGGCGCGTGTGATTCACGAGGCGTTCCATGTCGCGCGCACCGGCCGTCCAGGCCCGGTGGTGGTGGACATCCCCAAGGATGTCTCCATGGGGCAGGGGCGTTATGCGCCGCCGCTGCAAAGCGCGTCCGCGCACAAGACCTACCGGCCGCGCACCGCGCCCGATCCGCGCGCCATCCGCGAGGCCGTCGCGTTGATGGCCCGGGCCAAGCGCCCGGTGTTTTACACCGGCGGCGGCGTGATCAATTCCGGCGCGCGCGCCGTGGCGGCCTTGCGTGAGCTGCTGGCGCTCACCGGATTTCCGATCACCTCCACCCTCATGGGCCTCGGCGCATATCCCGCCGACCAGGACCAGTGGCTGGGCATGGTGGGCATGCACGGCACCTTCGAGGCCAACCTCGCCATGCACGGCTGCGACCTGATGATCGCGGTGGGCGCGCGCTTCGACGACCGCGTCACCGGTAACCTGGCGCTGTTCTCGCCGGGTTCGCGCAAGATCCATATCGATATCGATCCGTCGTCCATCAACAAGAACGTCGTGGTCGACGTGCCGGTGGTGGCCGATTGCGGCGAGGCGCTGGAAGCGCTGGTGGCCGCCTGGAAAGCCGAAACCGCGCCACGCCCAGGCCTTGCGGCCTGGTGGCGCCAGGTCGCCGAATGGCGTGGCCGCGACTGCCTGCACTACGAACAGAAAGGCCCGGTGATCAAGCCGCAGCATGCCATCCAGCGCCTGTTCGAGATCGCCAAGGACCGCGACCCGTTCATCTGCACGGAAGTGGGCCAGCACCAGATGTGGGCCGCGCAGTTCTGCGGTTTCACCCGCGCCAACCGGTGGATCACCTCGGGCGGCCTCGGCACCATGGGCTTCGGCCTGCCGGCGGCCATCGGCGCGCAGATCGCTCACCCCGATGCGCTGGTGATCGACATCGCGGGCGAGGCGTCGGCGCTGATGAACATCCAGGAGCTATCCACCGCCGTCCAGCACAAAGCCGCGGTGAAACTGTTCATCATCAACAACCAGTACATGGGCATGGTGCGCCAGTGGCAGGAAATGCTGCACGGCGCGCGCTACGCCCATAGCTACACCGAGGCGCTGCCGGATTTCGTGAAGCTCGCCGAGGCGTTCGGCTGCGCCGGCCTGCGCGTGAGCGACCCCGCGCGTCTCGACGGCACGATCCGCGAGATGCTGGAGATCCCGGGCCCGGTGGTGTGCGAAGTGGCGGTGGATCCCGCGGAAAACTGCTTTCCGATGATCCCCTCGGGCAAGGCCCACAACGAGATGATTCTCTCGGCCCAGGACGCCGCGGCCAAGCGCATCACCGGTGAAGGCCTGGCGCTGGTGTAGTCATGGGTGAAACGCGCATGGCCAAATTCGAAGAAGCACCGCACAGCATTTACGAGGGCATGGTGCCCGTGGCGCGCCTGAAGGACGGCCATGTCTATCGCCACGTGATCTCGCTGCTGGTGGACAACGAGGCCGGCGTGCTGGCGCGGGTCAGCGGCATGATCTCGGGCCGCGGCTACAACATCGAAAGCCTGACGGTGGCCGAGATCGACAGGGACCGCCAGCTTTCGCGCATCAATATCGCCACTTCCGGCACGCGCCAGGTGATCGAACAGGTGAAAGCCCAATTGGGCCGTCTGGTGCCGGTCCATGAGGTGCGTGACTTGACCGACGAAGGCCCGTGCGTCGCCCGCGAACTCGCCCTGGTGAAGGTGGCGTGCGTGGGCGAGAGCCGCGCCGAAGCGCTGAAGTGTTGCGAGATCTTCCGCGCCAGCGTGGTGGATTCCACGCCCCAGTCCTTCGTGTTCGAAGTGATTGGCGACACCGCCAAGGTCGACGCTTTCATCGACCTGATGCGACCCCTGGGCCTGGTGGAGGTTTCCCGCACCGGGATCGCCGCCATCGCCCGCGGCGCCGCCGGATTTTTAAAAGACTCAAACTGACCAATAGGAATACGCCATGCAGATCTACTACGACCGCGACGCCAACCTGGACCTGATCCGGGGCAAGAAGGTCGCCATCCTCGGCTACGGCAGCCAGGGACATGCCCATGCCCTCAATCTGAAGGACTCCGGTGTGAAGGAGATCATGGTGGGCCTGCGCGCTGGCTCGAAGTCGCGCGCCAAGGCCAAGGCGGAAGACCTGAAGGTCGTGAGCCCGGCCGAAGCGGCCAAGGCCGCCGACGTGGTGATGTTCCTGACCCCCGACGAGCTCCAGGCCGAGATCTATACCGCCGATGTGAAGGCCAATATCCGGGAAGGCGCCGCCATCGCTTTCGCCCATGGCCTCAATATCCATTTCAACCTGATCGACCCGCGCCCCGACCTCGATGTGTTCATGGTCGCGCCCAAGGGCCCCGGCCATACCGTGCGCTATGAATACTGGCGCGGCGCCGGCGTGCCGTGCCTCGTGGCGGTGGCGCAGGATGCGACCGGGACGGCCAAGCCGCTGGCTTTGTCCTATGCCTCGGCCATTGGCGGCGGTCGCGCAGGCATCATCGAGACCACGTTCAAGGAGGAATGCGAAACCGACCTGTTCGGCGAACAGGCCGTGCTGTGCGGCGGCCTCACCAACCTGATCGCGGCCGGGTTCGAGACCCTGGTCGAGGCCGGCTACGCCCCCGAGATGGCCTATTTCGAATGCCTGCACGAGGTGAAGCTGATCGTCGATCTGCTGTACCAGGGCGGCATGGCGGACATGCGCTATTCGATCTCCAATACGGCAGAATACGGCGACTATGTCAGCGGCCCGCGCATCGTCACCGACGAAACCCGCAAGGAAATGAAGCGCGTCCTGGCGGAAATCCAGTCCGGGAAGTTCGTCTCCAACTGGATCACAGAATGCAAGGCCGGCCAGCCCAGCTTCAAGGCCATGCGGCGCAACTGGGCCAATCATCCGATCGAGGAAGTTGGCGAGAAGCTGCGCGCCATGATGCCCTGGCTGAAGCAAGGCAAGCTGGTAGACAAGGCCGCAAACTAAAAGCGGCGCGAACCGAGGACCACTGACGTGATTACCCGCTCTCTCATGCTGCGACTTCTCGGGCTTCGACTTACGCCCCCCTGAACGTTGCCCGATTCTCTTTGGCGACGGGCGTTCAGGGGCAAGCAGGTAGTCGTCACCCCGGAAACCCAGAAACAGAGAGAATCAAAATGAGCAACAATCACGTCACCATCTTCGACACCACCTTGCGCGACGGCGAGCAATCGCCGGGCGCCTCCATGACCGCGGACGATAAGGTCCGGATCGCGAAAATCCTGGAGGAGATGCGCGTCGATGTCATCGAGGCCGGCTTCCCGGCGGCGTCCCCGGGTGATTTCGCCGCCGTGGAGGCGGTCGCAGGCGAGGTCAAGAGTTCCATCATCTGCGGTTTGGCGCGCGCCATCCGCGCCGACATCGACCAGGCCGGCGCCGCGCTGAAGCACGCCGTGCGCGGGCGTATCCACACCTTCATCGCCACCAGTCCGCTGCATATGCGATATAAGCTGCAGATGGAGCCTTACAAGGTTTACGAGATCGCCATCGAGAGCGTGAAGCGCGCGCGCAACCTGATCGACGACGTGGAATGGTCGGCCGAGGACGCCACCCGCTCCGACCCGGATTTTCTGTGCCAATGCGTCGAGGGCGCCATCGCGGCGGGCGCGCGTACCATCAATATCCCCGATACCGTCGGCTATACGATTCCCGAAGAGCACAACGCCCTGATCAAAATGCTGTTCAACCGGGTGCCGAATATCGACAAGGCGGTAATCTCGGTGCATTGCCATAACGACCTGGGGCTGGCGGTCGCGAACTCACTGTCGGCGGTGCAGGCGGGCGCGCGCCAGGTCGAGTGCACCATCAACGGCTTGGGCGAACGCGCCGGCAACGCCGCGCTGGAGGAGATCGTCATGGCGCTGGCGACACGGCGCGACCGCATGCCGTTCACCACCGGCGTGAACAGCGAGATGATCGCCCGCGCCTCGCAGACCGTTTCGGCCATCACCGGCTTCGCGGTACAGCCCAACAAGGCCATCGTCGGCGCCAATGCCTTCGCGCATGAATCCGGCATTCATCAGGATGGCATGCTCAAGCATCGCGGCACCTACGAGATCATGTCGCCTGCGTCGGTCGGCGTGAAGACCTCGAACCTGGTCCTGGGCAAGCACTCGGGCCGCGCGGCCTTCAAGTCCAAGCTGGCGGAAATGGGCTACGCGCTCGGCGAGAACGCGGTCGAGGATGCCTTCACCCGGTTCAAGGCGCTGGCCGACCGTAAACGCGAGATCCACGACGGCGACATCGCGTCCCTGATCGATGATTCGGCGGGAGAAGGACGCATCAAGCTGTCCGCGCTGGAAATCACCTGCGGCACGCGCATCACCCAGCCCGTGGCCGAGGTTGAGCTGGAAATCGAGGGCGTCAAGCGCACCGCACGGGCCATCGGCGACGGACCGGTGGACGCGGCCTTCAACGCCATCAAGGATCTGACCACCCGGACCCAGCATCTACGGTCCTATCAGGTGCAGGCCGTCACCGGCGGCACCGATGCCCAGGCCCGGGCGGCGGTGCGGCTGGAAGAGAACGGCCGCTCGGTGACCGGCCACGGCACCGACGTGGATACCTTGGTTGCGTCGGCCAAGGCCTATGTGGACGCGCTCAACCGCCTGACGTTGCGCCGGCGCGCGGCCAGGGCGGCGGCGGCGGAGTAGGGGCCATGGTCCGGAAAAAAATCCTGCTCCTCCCCGGCGACGGCATCGGTCCGGAGATCGCCGCGGCCACGGCCACGGTGTTGGATTGCTTTCGCGCCGATGTGGAGGTCGCGGAGGGCCTGATCGGTGGCGCGGCCATCGACCAGGAAGGCGTGCCGCTTTCGGATGCCACGCTCGCCATGGCCAAGGCGTCCGATGCGGTGCTCATGGGCGCCGTGGGCGGTCCGAAATGGGACACCTTGCCGTTCGCGGCGCGGCCTGAGCGCGGGCTTCTGCGCTTGCGCAAGGAACTTGGCCTGTTCGCCAACCTGCGGCCGGCCCTGGTGTTCGACGCCCTGGCGGAATCGTCCACCTTGAAAGCCGAGGTGGTGCGAGGTCTCGACATCATGATCGTGCGCGAGTTGACCGGCGGGATCTATTTCGGCGAGCCGCGCGGGATCGAGGATCTCGGCAATGGCGAGCGGCGTGGCGTCAACACACAGGTCTATACCACGTCGGAAATCCGCCGGGTGGCGCGCGCGGCTTTCACCCTGGCGCGCGCGCGCAAGGGCAGATTGTGCTCGGTCGAAAAAGCCAATGTCATGGAGAGCGGCGTACTCTGGCGCGAGGAGGTGACCCGCCTGCACGCGGAGGAATTTCCCGAGGTGGCCCTCAGCCATATGTACGCCGACAATTGCGCGATGCAGTTGGTGCGCGCGCCGCATCAGTTCGACGTCATCGTCACCGATAACCTGTTCGGCGATCTGCTGTCGGATCTCGCGGCCATGCTTACCGGGTCGCTCGGGATGCTTCCGTCGGCGAGCTTGGGGGCGCCCGGCGCACCTGGGCTGTATGAGCCGGTGCACGGTTCGGCGCCGGATATCGCCGGCAAGAATCTCGCCAACCCCCTGGCGATGATTCTGTCGGCGGCCATGATGCTGCGCCTTTCCTGCGGCCTGGCGCAGGCCGCTGAGCGGATCGAGGCCGCGGTCGGCCGCGTGTTGGCGAAGGGATTGCGCACGGCCGACCTGGCCGCGCCGTCCGGGACGCCGGTGTCCACCCGCGCCATGGCCGCGGCGGTGGTCGGGGAAGTGCAAGGAAGTGCGGGCTAAACCCTTGGCTCCTCGCAAAAATATGATGCATTGCAACACATCATTGGCTGGCTGAAGCTTTCGCCATCCCATACCATCCGTCCCCTAAGCCGGGATGACCCCGGCTTAGGCTGTCTTTGTCGCGTGTCCGGCCGGAAAACCGGTTCCCACTTTTCCTGGACACGCTTTAGGCGCCCGTATTCCCACGGGCGCAACCAGGGGAGAGATGCACATGAGAAAAATCCTGAGCCTGACTCTTGCCGCCGCGTCGGCCGCAGCCATGGCGGCACCTTTTGCGGTGGGAGCCATCGCCGCCGAACCGGCACCCGCGGCCAAGGCGCCGCCGCCGCCCATGTCGTTCTTCATCACCAGCGTGGGCTTGGGCAAGGGCGCCGACCTCGGCGGTCTCGCCGGCGCCGACAAGCACTGCCAGAATCTCGCGGCCGCCGCCGGCGCGGGCAACCGCACGTGGCACGCCTACCTCAGCACCCAGGCCGCCAATGGCCAGCCGGCTGTGAACGCGCGCGACCGCATCGGCACCGGCCCGTGGTATGGCGCCAAGGGCGGCAAGATCGCCGATAACGTGGCGCACCTGCACGGCGACACGCTGGACCTGGCGCGCGCCGGCAACGCGCTGTCGAAGGCCACGGCGTTCTCGGAAAAGGGCGAGCCGATCAAGGCTACCGGCGATACCCCGAACCAGCACGACATCCTCACCGGCTCGACGGTCGAGGGCAAAGCCTTCACCGACGGCGCCGACCACACCTGCAAGAACTGGACGAGCAGCAGCGATGGCGCCGCGCAACTCGGCCACTTCGACCGCACCGGCGGCAACAGCATCTCCTGGGTCAACGCCCATCCCAGCCGCAGCTGCAGCCAGCAGGATCTGGTCGCCACCGGCGGCAACGGCCTGTTCTACTGCTTCGCGATCGACGCGAAGTAATCCGGTGAAACCGGACGCGGAGGGGAGCGAAAGCTCCCCTCCCTTTTTTTTGATTTATACTTGTCGCGTGCCCGGCCGGAAAACCGGTGCGCATTTTTCCTGGCCACGCTCTAAAGCGTGGCGATCAGCCGTTCGAGCGCGTCGCAATCGACGGTGAAGTCCCGGTCTTTCTTTTGCGCGGTTTCGCCGCCGCGTTGGGACTCCGAGCAGTCCAGAACCCCGAAACGAATTCCCAGCAGGATCGAATGAATGCCGGCGGCGGCGGAATCGAGCGCGCCGGTGAACGGGTCCACTTCGGCCCGGTAATCGAGCGAGATGAACCGCGATCCCGCCGGCATGAACAGGCAGGACAGCAGGTCCGAGCCGTAGACCGCGATCGCGCATTCGGCCTCGGCCAGGCGCGCGCGCTGTTCGGCGATGGGGGTCTTGGCGAGATCCATGAAGTCGAAGCCGAGGGCCCGCAGGCGCACGTCGAGTTCCCCCTGGTTGACGATCTTGCGGGTCTTTTCCGACCGCACCAGGAAAATGCGCGATCCGGCTTTTGCCTTGGCGTCCGGCGCGCGCAGATGGGACGCGAGAAAGCTGACATTTCCCGGCGGCGGTGCGGTGGTGGTGCCGCCGGCCAGGGCGACCGCCAGGTTGCGGAACCGGTATCGCCCGCCCAATTCACATTCGATGATGTCTTCCGCCGTGATACCGCACAAGGCCAGGAGATCGCGGTGCTTGCGGGGCAGGGTGGCGGGGATCGCCACTTTGACATGCGCGAGCCCGGGCAGATTGCGAACCCGCAGGCGCGGCAGGATATCGCACAGCCAATGGCCGATCGCGAAATTCACCGGCGTCGACAGGAATACCGCGTCGGCGTCGATCTCCTTCACATGTTCCGGCCAGAGGTGGAAGCATCGGCTCAAATCGCCGGTGAATCGGTGCGGGAACCACCTCCCCACCACGATCGGATCGCCGAAGTAGCTTGTGTCGGACAACACTTCGCCCTTGGCGGTAACGGCAAAATCCCAACCACACAACATCTGGCCGCCGGGCAATACGCCGGTCGCGAAGCCAGGCGAGTCATACCGGCGGGCATAGGCGCCGAGGGCGATCTGCACGTCGCGCGCCGGCTCCAATTCCTTCAAGGCCGAACCGCAGTGCTCCCGCAAGGTCGCGGCGGGCGACATCGCCATCGGCAACTGATGGCCGGTGAACCCGGGCAAGCATTTTTCGAAATAGGCACGCATCAGGGCGACATCGCCGCCGGTTTCGGCGATGGCGAATGCCACGGGAGACAGGCGCAGCGCCTTCTCCGGCGTGGCGATGGCGGCGATGCCGGCATGAACCATGTCCTTGACCCGGGCATAGGCCGACGCGGTCCGTTCCGGCGCTCCAGCTTGGACAGCGCGCAGGATTTCCTGGCATGGAATCAGTGCCAACAAGGGCGTTACGGTGCTCAACGCGCCGAGGGCGCGGTCGGCGAGCCGCAAAGCGTCGGCGGACCGGCCGCGCCGCTGTTCGACCGACATCAAAGCAGTCAGGAGCGATAGGTCTTGCGGCGCGTACGGCAGGACGTCCGCGAAACAGGCCGCGGCTTCGTCCAGGCGGCCATCGCGCGCGGCCGCCATACCGTCGGCATAAATTTGTTTCAGCGAAGCCAAAATGATGCGCCCAAGGGTGAGGGCGCAGTCTAATGGACGTACCCCGCCTTTAGAAGGTGCCGCGCAGGCTGATCACGAATATGCGGTCCCAGCGCGCGGTGAAATCCTCGCGCCGCGACACGGTGCCGGCGATGACGTCGTCGGCGTACACCACCCGGCGTTGGTATTCGCGATAGCGTTGCGGCATCAACCCGTAGCCTTCCAGGCGCAAGGTAAGGCCACCGGTGAGCTTTTTCTCGGCGAAGGCATCCAGCCGCTGGCCGGCGGCGACGGTCCTTTGCACGCGGATATCGCTGAACAGGCGTTCGCCGCTCCGTTCGTGATAATTCGCGCCGTAAGTGAAGCCCCAGCTGGTGACGTCGTGCCGGAAGCCCAGCTGAAGTTCGGTGGGGAACAGATCCTGGTGCGCCTGGCTATACGGCACGCCGCGTTCGCGGCCGGTGAAGGGATCCTTCACCTTGGAGCCCTGCCGCAGCAGCCGGCCATTGAGGGTCAGGTCGGGCAGGCCGAGCACACCCATGCGCACGCTGGCTTTGATTTCGGCGCCATAGTGGCGCGCGGCGCCGATATTGCCCATGGACGAGACGCGGATGTTCCCGGGCTGCTCGACCCGCAGCAGGAACATGTCGATATGGTCCTCGATGCGGTTGTAGAAGGCGCGGGCCTCGATCAGGCCTTGGTCGCCGGGCAATTGCCGCTGATAGCCGGCCTCGAATTGCCATTCGCGCTCGGGCCTGATGTTCGGGTTGCCGGCGTCGATCTCGTTGTCCACGATATCGAATTTGGGGACGAACAGTCCGAAGTCGAGCTGGCTGACGCGGCGATCGATCTTGAGGCGCAGCTGGTCCTGCGCGGTGATGTCATAGCGCAGGTCGGCCCGGGGCTTGGGATAGACATAGGTGTGCGGCGGCATCCCCGGGAAATTGTTGGAGATGCGCGAGGCTTCCACCACCATGGCGGAGCTCAGCGACAGTCCCTGTGCGATCTGCCAGGTGTGGGTGGCGAAGGTTTCGCCGCGGATTTCCTGTACGCGCGACATGGCGGTCGGGATGGTCACTTCCTCGACCCGGCCGTCGCCATCGAGGTCGAAGAACGGGCGCAGGTGCTGCTTGCTCATGTTGCGCGCGATCTCGCCGCCCAGCTCGAGCGTCTGGCCGCGCGCGAGCGGGAAGGCGAGCGACCCGCGCACGATGGATTCGACGTTGGTCGGGATCCGGGCGTTGCGGCCGAGCTCCGTGACGGCCGCGCCGCTCACGAAGCTCCGGAACTCGGCGCCGGGATCCTGCTCGTAGGAATGGATGAACAGGACGTTGAGCCGGGTGGCCGCGCCGATCCGCGCTTCGTAGTCGCCGCCGATTTCCCACTGGTTCTGCCAGCCGCTGCGCCCGCGTTTGATTTCGGTGCCCGTGGTTTCCACGGCGCCGGCGGTGGTGTAGCGCGTCACCGCGACGTCGTTGCTGTTGCGGCCGAAGCGCGGCTGGAGGGTGGCGTTGAGCCGAAGCCTGTCGCCGCTTTCCAGGTTGTAGGTGAGGTTGGCGGCGATGTCGTATTGGTTCTGCCAGTAGTGCGCATGGTCGATGCGCAGCTCGCGCAACGCGCCATCGGGGAAGTAATAGTGTTCGGTCTTGGTGAGGTCGCGCCAATACGGATAGCCGCGGTTCCAGGCAGCGCGTTGGACGGACACGATGTAGTCGAGCGCACCGGCACTGTTGCTGTAGGATACGCCGGCGTCGGCATCCACCACGCCGTAGTCGGTTGGTTTCAGGGCGACGTTCCACGAACCGGAACCGCTCGACGTGGCGGCGCCCTCGATCAGCACGATATTGATGATCAAGCCTTCGCTCTGGACGCTCGCGTCCGCGTCGTTGCCGCGAATCAATTCGATGCGCGCGACATTGGCGCTCTGGATGCGTTTCAGAGCCGAGAGGATCTGGCCCTTGCCGGCGAACCGCTTGCCGTCCAGGAGCACCTGGTCGCCGGCCGAGCCGAAGCCGCGCTGCTGTTGGCGGCTGTCGAGGCCGTCCAGGATCGGGCCGGTGCCGGGGACGCGCCGCACCATGTCCTCGGCGGTGACGGTGCCGTCGCGCTCGACGAAGGCGCGGTCGTAGACCTGGGTGGTGGAGGCGCTGTCCTCGGCTCCCGCCGCAACGCCGGCATATAAAGGTGCAAAAAAAAGCGCCAGGCGCAGCGCCCGGCGGCCGGAAGCCAAAGCCAAAAACACGCGAAATCCTCCCGCAAGAGGCCCGCAGTCAACGCTGGTGGGGTGGAGCTTTCAAGTCACAATTGGCGGAACGGTCAAATATCTGGGAAATAATGTAATTGCATCGTTTTGAAGCTTTCTGACGCCAACCCGTTTCCTGAATTTACAAGCGTTCCAGGAACAGGGCAGGCTGGAGGCTTCCAGGGGTTCTTTCAGTGGGGAATATCATGACCAAGACTTCCGCCGCCTTCGCCTCCGCCTTGTTGCTGGCGTCCGCACTGTCGGCGCCATTCTTGAGCAATCAAGCTTTCGCCGCCGCCAGCGGCGCCATGAAGGAGCAGGCCATCGCCGGTGTGGATAACCGCGCCAAGCTGGTGCAGCAGATGGTCGACACGGTGTTCAGTTTCGCCGAACCCGGATTCCAGGAATTCCGCACCTCGGCCTATATCACCGGCATCCTCGAGCAGAACGGATTCAAGATCACCAAGGGCGTCGCCGACATTCCCACCGCCTGGACCGCCACCTGGGGCGAGGGCGGCCCGCTGATCGCGCTGGGCAGCGATATCGATTGCCTGTTGGGCCTGTCGCAAGTTCCCGGCAGCCCGCAGATCAAGCCGATGGTCGAAGGCGCGCCTGGCCACGGCGAAGGCCACAACTCCGGCATGCCGCTGATCGTCGCGGCCGCGCTCGCGGCCAAGGACGTGATGGTCAAGAACAACATCAAGGCCCGCCTGATCATCTGGCCGGGTGTCGCTGAGGAGCTGCTCGGCTCCAAGGCGTTCTACGTGCGCGCCGGCGTGTTCAAGGGGGTGGACGCCTCGATCTTCGCGCACGTCTCCAGCGATTTCGGCACCGGCTACGGCGACATGGGCAACACCGGCATGGTGTCGGTGGAATACAAGTTCCACGGCAAGACCTCGCACGCCGCCGCCGCGCCGCTGCTCGGCCGCAGCGCGCTCGACGGCGTGGAACTGATGGATATCGCCTGGAACATGCGGCGCGAGCACCTGCCGGTGACCCAGCGTTCGCACTACGTCATCACCAACGGCGGCGGCCAGCCCAACGTGGTCCCGGGCGAAGCGGCGGTCTGGTATTACTTCCGCGAGCGGAATTTCCAGGACATCAAGATGCTCTATGAAACGGGCAACGAGATCTCGGAAGCCGCGGCCAAGGCCACCGGCACCATGGTGACGCGCCAGGTGCTGGGCTACGCCGCGCCCAACTACGCAAATAAGCCGCTCGCGGAGGCCGCCTACGCCAACATCAAGCTGGTGGGCATGCCGCAGTGGTCCGACGCCGACCAGGCCTTCGCCAGGCAGGTGCAGGAAGCCAACGGCTTCAAGCTTCAGCCGCTCGCCAAGGAGGTGGGCAAGCTGTCCACGCCGGAGAACCGCGGCGGCGGCGTCAACGCCAGCTCGGACGACATCGGCGACGTGATGTGGACGGTGCCGACCATCACCGTGCGCTATCCCTCGAACGTGCCGAACACCATCGCGCACCATGTGACCGCGGCGATCGCCATGACCACGCCGATCGCGCACAAGGGCGCGGTGGCGGGCGCGAAAGCCGTGGCGATGACCGTGCTGGATATCGCGACCACGCCCGCGCTGGTGGCCGCCGCGAAGGACTACTTCAACAATGTCCAGCTCAAGGACCAGAAGTACGATCCGGTGTTGGTGGCGACCGACAAGCCGGCCACGCATCTCAACGCCGACCTGATGGCGCGTCTGCGGCCGCAGATGGAGAAGTACTATTACGACGCCACCAAATACGCGAGCTATCTGGAGCAGCTCGGCATCACATATCCACCGGCTCCGGCGAAGTAGGACGTAAAGGCAAAGGGCGTGGCCCCGTCCGCGGCGCGTTCGATGGGCGCCGCGGCGTCACCGAGACCGACATCATCCGGAGCAATCGCGGTAACGGCTAAGGCGCGCGCTTCAGCTCGACCTGCCACGCGCACATTGTATTTGCCTGGGCATCGGGCTCGATAAAGCCCGCGCTGATGGTGTCGCCGGCGAGGCGGCCTTCCAACGGGCGGCGGGGACCGCCGGGGCGGGCCATGAAGCCTTTGACATGGCCGTCCTCGGTGATGATGCCGGTGAGCCAGGCGGTGGTGGACGAGGGCGCGGAGCGCAGGTTGCCCTGGGCGATGGTGACCTTGCCCACGGCAATCGCCTCGCAACTGCCGCTGCTGAGCGCCGGGTTGCGCTCCGCCAGGGCGGTATAAACGCCGTCGTATGCCGCGCTGATGACATCGGCGGCGAAGGCGGTGCTGGTCATGAACAGGCTGGCGGCCCAAAGAATGCGGCGCATGGCAATCCCCCAATTCCGGGAGCGATTATCGCCGGAAGTCAGGCGGTTGTCTTGTCGATCCGTACCGACTTTGGAGCGCCGGCGATGGCGGCGGTGATATCGATGATCACGCGTCCGATGGCCAGTCCGCCCGGGCAGGCCAGGTACTTGGGCCGCCAGACCGGGCCGAATTTCTCCTTGTACCTGCGCAGGCCGCGGAAGCTGTAGAACTGGTCGCCCATGCGGTACACGAGGCCGCCGACCTTGTGCCACAAGGGGCCGAGGCGCCGGCTTTCCAGGCCCGAGAGCGGCGCCATGCCCAGGTTGAACCACTGATACCCCTGCGCCTTGCCCCACAGCATGATCTCCACCAGCAGGAAATCCATGACGCCGTAGAGCTTGGTGTCCACATGGCGCATCAGGTCGATGGAGAGTTCGGTCTTGCCAGCGCCGGGCCACAGATTGGCGAAGGCGATGATCTCGCCGCCGGCTTCCACCACGCCGCAGGGAAAGCGTGCGATGTAATCGTCGTCGAAGAAGCCGAGCGAGAAGCCTTTCTCGCGCCCGCCTTTGTGGGCGAGCCAGGCGTCCGACACCTGGCGCAGGCGGGGAATGCAGTTCCGCACCTCGGCGGGCGAGAGCAGGCGGAAGGTGGTGCCTTCGCGGGCGGCGCGGCGGTGGGTCTGGCGCAGGTCGCGGCGCGCGGGCGAGTCCAGCGAGAAGCCGGCAAGGTCGACCCGCGCTTCGTCGCCCATTTTATAGAGCGCGAGACCGAGGTCGGCGTAGAGCGAGAGGTTCTCGGGCTTGACCTGATAGAACACGCAGCGCCCACCGTATTCGTCGATCATCTCGCGGAACTGCCAGAGTAAACTCGCCTGCCGGTGCGCCGGCGCCACCGGGTCGCCCATGGCCACCCAGGTTCCGCCCTGGACGCGGTACATGATGAAGCCGTCTCCCGCCTGGTCGAACAGCAGCGCCTTGTCGCCCATGAGCGCGAGGTTGGCCGAGGAATCCGGCGCGGAGGCAACAGCCGCGGCCGCGCGTTCGATCTCCTGGCTGGTGGGCGGCGAAGGCATGCGGACGCGCGGCATCAGGAGCTGGCGCGCGCTGACCGCGGTGAACAGCAGGATCACCAGCAACGACGCACGCAGGAACCGGGGCGCGTTTCCGTTGAGTTCGAACTGCCACCACAGCTCCGAGGAATATTCCACGTGACGATGGGCGAAGAAGCCGAGCCAGATGCTGCCGGCGATCACCACCGCGACCGCGATCAGCCACTGTCCGGAGAGATGGATACCGGTCAGCGCGGCCTGGCGGTAGAAGGCCGAGCGCGCGGGCCACAGCGCGGCGGCAACCGCGGCCAGCGCCAGCGCTTCCTGGTAATGGAAGCCGCGCGTGAGCGAGGTGACCACGCCGACGCCGAGCAGCGCGAGGGTCGCGAAATAGGCCGCGTCCACGCGCTGCAGCAGGGCGAAGGCCAGCAATGTCAGGCCGACGCCGACCACCGAAGCGATCAGGTGCGAGCCCTCGATCACGCCCAGCGGCAGCCAGTCGTTGACCAAGCTGATGGCGGTACGGCCTTCGGGCGCGGCGCCGGTGATCACCAGCGTCGCCCCGGCCACGAACACCGCCGCCGCCGACAGCAATGGCGCCACCGCCGCCCACTGCCGTCCGGCGAACTGCGCGAGGGCGGAAATGTTGTGCCGGCGCGCGTTGAATTCGCCGGCGCCGAACCACAGGATCGCGAGCAGCAGCGGGCCCACGTAATAGACCATGCGGTAGGCGAGCAGCGCGCCCAGCACCACCTGCGCTTCGACGTAGGGCGCGGTAAGCGAGACGATCAGCCCCTCGAACACGCCGAGGCCGCCAGGGACTTGACTGAGCGACGCCACCAGCAGGGCGGCGAGGTAAAGGCCCAGGAAGGTCGCGAACGGCAGGCTGTCCGCCGGCAGCAGGATATAAAGCGTGGCCGCGGCCAGGAGTAAATCGAGCGATCCGGCGACCGCTTGTCCGGCGGCATTGGCGAAGGTCGGCAGGCGGACACGCCAGCGTCCCACCGGCAGCTGGCGGAAGCCCAGCGCGCTCGCGGCCAGCAGGACGGACATCGGAAGCGCGAGCGCCACGCCAATCAGGCGCGCGAGAATTTCCGGCGCCATGAGGTATTGCGCCACGATCTCCGGCTGCGCCAGCAGCGCGAAGCCGCCCAGGAAGGTGATGCTGAGAGGGAAGCTTAGCGCCAGGAACGTGACGGCGGTGGTGATCTGGAAACCGGAGAGTCCCGCGGCGGTGTAGAAGCGGTAGCGGATCGAGCCGCCGGTGAGGGCGGCGAATCCTAAGCTATGGCCGACCGCGCTGGCGGTGAACGCGGTCTTGAGGACGGTGGGGGCTGGCAGGACCGCGCCGGCGTAGCGCACCGCCAGGAAGTCGTAGCCGGTGAGCGCCACGTAGGACAGCAGGGTATAGACCGCCGCCAGCAGCAGCGCCGACGGAGGGAGTTTCCGCGCATAGGCGACAGCCTCGGTGAGATGCTGGCCACCCAGTTCCCGGTCCAGGAGCCAGATCGCGGCCGCGAATACCGCAACGCCCACAAGCGGCAGCATGCGCTTGAGGGCGGAGAACGGGGCGGGGGAGCTGAGGCCCGGGGTTTTGAGAGGGATGTCGCTCATGGTCTATTTTTTGCCGGACGCTTATAGTAGCGATCCTGCCAATCTGGAACCGTCGATGATGCGTTTGGGTTGCGCCATCGCTGTCCTCGTCCTGCCGGCCGCGCTCCTGTCCGGGTGCGGTGATCCGGACATCAAACATGCCGCCGTTCCCGTAGGCACATCAACATCCGGCGAGCTGTTCTGGTATGACCGCGCCGCCACCGACCTGATCATCATCACCGGCAATGATGGCCAAGGCGGGGCGGCAAGTATGGCCAAGGCGCTGGCCTGGCCCGACCGGCTGGTGATGGTGGCGCCGGAAACCCCCGGCGAATCCTGCACCGCCTTGGTATCGCAGGCGGAAAAAGCCGCCCGGGACTTTGCCGTTCGCGCCCATAGGCCGGCGCCCACCGCACCGGTGCTGGTGGGGATCGACGGCAACAGCGCCATGACCGTGGCGGCCGATCCCGGCGATACGGCGCCCCGCGCGGTGATCGCCCTCAACTATTGCCCCATGGCGTCGCCGCCGCGTCCGGCCTGCGCCTTGTCCGGCGCCACTTCGGGCACCCCAACCACCGTGCCGGTCATCGCCATTCCCGATACCAGCCGCTGCGCGGCGGCCGACGTGGACAAGACCTTGGGCGGCTATGCCGATGCCCGCGCCATCGCTCCGGTGGGTGGCACCATCGATCTGGTGTTGGTGGTGATGAGCCAGGTGATGGGCAACGTGGCGGACAGCGCGGAGGGCGGCGAACTGGATCTGCCGCTTGTGGAATTGCCGGCGGAAGGAAAAGACGCCAAGCAGGATGACCGCCTTGCGATCATTGTCTCGGGTGACGGCGGCTGGGCCGACATCGACCGGCAATTGGGCGAGGAACTCGCCAAACGCGGGGTTGCCGTGGTGGGCCTCGACTCCCTCAAGTACTTCTGGCGGAAAAAGGAACCGATCGAGGCCGCCGCGGATCTGGAGCGGATCATCACCCACTACACCGCCGCCTGGCACCGGGGCCGCGTGGTGCTGATCGGCTATTCCTTCGGCGCCGATATTCTGCCGTTCCTGTGGCCCAATCTTTCCACGGCTGCGCGCGCCAAGGTTTCCCACATGGGGTTGCTGGCCTTGAGCGCCGAAGCCTCGTTCGAGATCACCGTCGGCGGCTGGGTGGGGGTTGCGGCGCGCGAGTCCGTGCCCACCGCGCCCGCCGTCAGGCTGGTAACGGGAACCAAGGTGTTCTGCGTGCAGGCCGGCGAGGACACCGACGATCCGTGCCCGACACTCGGCGTCGACGCGGTGGTCCTGCCGGGGGATCATCATTTCGACCGCGACTACAAAAAACTCTCGGAACTCGTGCTCGCCCGCACGCGCAAGTAGGATCGCTTGGGTGCACTGCACCAAACGCTCGGATACCCGTCAATGACGTGTGGCGTTGCCGTCGTAACGTGCGCACAATGCCCCCATCAACGCAGGCGTGATTAGGCCGGGAGGCTTTTCGCCAACCTGATGCATGGACACTGTAACGATTTCGGTTTTTAGTCGAAGCAGGGGAGGCGCACGAGGGGAAGCAATCCGCCTGCTGCGACGCCCATACATCCGCATCTCTGGGGAAGGAGCGATGCCGTGAACAGAACCATTACATTCAAAGCAGCCCTGTTGCTGTCCGCCGCCGTGGCCATGCCGGCCGCCGCGCAAAATCAAAAGCCGGGGGCGATGCCCGCGGCGCAAAGCCAGCAGGCCGCCGCTGTCGCGGATGACAAGATCGAGGAGATCGTCGTCACCGCCCAGTCGCGCGAGGAAAGCAGCCGCGACACCCCAATCTCGCTGGAAGTGGTCTCGGGCGATAAATTGCAGGACGCCAATATCGGCAAGGCCGAGGATCTGCAGTATCTGGTGCCGAACTTCAGCATGACCGAGACCGGCATCAGCACCAATATCTTCATCCGCGGCATCGGCTCGGGCATCAACCAGGCCTTCGAGCAGTCGGTCGGCTATTACATCGACGGCGTCAGCTATCCGCGCGCCCAGCAGACTCGCATGCCGTTCCTGGACGTGGGCCGCATCGAGGTGCTGCGCGGGCCGCAGATCATCCTGTTCGGCAAGAACTCGGTGGCCGGCGCGCTCAGCATCGTCACCGCGCGCCCGACCAACACCTTCGAGGGTTACCTCAACGCCAGCCATGAATTCGAGGAGAACGAGAACGTGGCCGAAGGCGCCTTGTCCGGCCCGGTGGGCGACCGCGTGCGCGTGCGCGTGGCGGGCCGCTATCGCGGTTCCGACGGTTATGTCCGCAATCTGACCCTCAATCGCGACGAACCCCGGCACCGCGACTACACCGGCCGCGGCACGGTGGAAGTGGACGTCACCGAGAACCTGATGGCCAGCCTCAAGATCGAATACAACAAGTTCGATTCCGTCGGTCGCCAGATCGAGATCCTGAACGAGCGCCCGGTCGCCGCCGGTCCGTTCGCGACCCGCACCTACAGCCAGATCCTGGTTGGCCTGGGCGCCAGCACCTCGGTGCTCAACAACACCCTCGACGATCAGCGCAGCTCCAACGGCGACTTCAGCAACAACGACCAGCAGACCTATCTGTTCAATCTTGCCTGGAAGCTGGGCGACTATGAGCTGAAGTCCAGTTCGGCCTTCACCGGCCTGCGCTACAAGGAGCTGTGCGACTGCGACTATACCGGCGCCAACCTGTTCACGGCGGGGCTCGCGGAGAAATACCGCCAGTTCAGCCAGGAGCTGCGCCTGACCTCGCCGATCGCGGAGTATTACGACTTCGTGGCCGGGGCCTATTACCAGAGCTCCAAGCACGATTACTCGGATTACATCGCCGTGCTGCCGGGCTCTCCGCTGATTACGCTGATCAACTTGCGCCAGGCCGGGGCCGGCACGCTGCTGACCAACACCCAGGCCGCGCGCGTCGCCCTGGTCAACGACAAGATGTACGCAGCCTTCGGCCAGATCAATTTCCGGCCCATGAGCCAGTTCGAGATCCAGGCCGGCGGGCGCCTGAGTTCGGAGGACAAGGACGGCAATCGCACCCTGTCCGTCCAGACGGCGGCCGGCGGCCCGCTGCCCGCCGCTCAGGCGGCGGCGGCGGTGGTTTACGCCAACGTGTTCCGCATCACTTCGACCAACCTCTCGGCCTTGGGGCCCACGGGTGCTGCGTTCATCGGTCAGCTCGGCTCGCTGCCGGTGTCGGCGGCGCGGAAGGAGACGCGGTTTTCCCCGGACTTGAAGCTGGTCTACAAGCCGGCCGACGACCTGATGCTCTACGCCAGCTGGTCGCGCGGCTATAAGAGCGGCGGTTTCGACTTCCGCGCCAACAACCGCGGCGTTTCGCCGACCATGGCCGCGTCCTTCGAGTTCAAAGACGAGAAGGCGATGAATTACGAAGTCGGCGCCAAGACCGTGTTCGCCGACGGCAAGGCCGAGTTCAACATCGGCGCCTACTACACCAAGTTCGACAACCTGCAGATCTCGGTGTTCGACGGCACCCTGGGTTTCAACGTCGGCAACGCGGCCTCGTCGCGCTCCGAGGGTATCGAAGCCTCGGCGCGCTGGCGCCTGTCGCGCTACTTCGCCCTGTCGGGCGACCTCGCGATCACCGACTTCAAATTCAACAGCTTCCGGAACGGCCAGTGCTACTTCGGCCAGGCCGCCAACGTTGACCTGGACGGCAACGGAACGCTCGACCTCTGCGACTACAGCGGCAAGACCAATCAGATGGTGTCGAAGAGTCAGGGCACGATCGCCGCCGAAGCCAACTACCCGATCGTCGCGGGCTATCGCGTCGACGGGTCGGTGGACATGTTCTTCACGTCCAAGTACTTCGCCTCGGCCACCCTCGATCCCGATCTGGTGCAGCCGGGCTATGCCACCTTCAATGCGCGCCTGGGGTTCGGCCCGGAATCCCAGATGTGGCAGATCGCGCTGGTCGGCCACAACCTGACCGACAAGCGCATCCTTCTGTTCGGCGGCGACACCCCGCTGGCGGGCTCGCTGTTCGGCGCCAACTCCGACTACGCCTTCCGCGGCAAGGGCCGGACCTTCGGCATCCAGGCGCGCGCCCGGTTCTAAGAAGCCAGTTTCGAGCAGTCGCGCGGGCGGGGATTTAATTTCCCGCCCGCTCGTTCTTTCGGCGCCGCGCGGAACATGGCGCCCTGTTCCGCTGACGACGCAAGGGCCGGCGCGGCCGCGTCCATCGCCAGCACATGAAGAATGTCGCGCAATATCAAAGTTCCCCGAAAATCATGCATATTTCTCCGCGTAACATACGGTTGCGTGCGCAAACATGGCCGTGGCGCGGTCGCCGGAATCGGTGCACGCTATCCTCTCCACGGAACATGGGTGTCAACATGATGATGCGCATTTTTTCGGCCGGATGTGCTGCCGCTCTGTTAACGACGACGGCGATTGCCGCCGACGGGCCGCGGCCGGACCAATTGAAGTTCCGCGAGCTTTACAAGGAGTTGGTCGAGACCAACACCTCCCTGTCCACCGGCAGCTGCACGCTGGCGGCCGAGAAGATGGCCGCGCGCTTGAAGGCGGCCGGCTATACCGACAAGGAGTATCAGGTATTCACCGCGCCCGGAAAACCAAAGGAAGGCGGACTGTTCGCAATCCTCAAGGGCGACGGCTCCGGCAGCAAACCCATGCTGCTGCTCGCGCATCTCGATGTCGTGGAAGCCAAACGTGAAGACTGGACGCGCGATCCCTTCACCCTGGTCGAGGAGGGCGGTTACTTCTACGCCCGTGGCGCCAGCGACGATAAGGCGCAGGCATCGGTGTGGGTGGACACGCTGATCCGCCTCAAGCAGGAAGGCTTCAAGCCCAAGCGCGACATCAAGCTGGCGCTGACCTGCGGTGAAGAAACCTCGAGTGCCTTCAATGGCGCCGGCTGGCTGGCGAAGGAGAAGCGCGACCTGATCGATGCGGCCTTCGCCCTCAATGAAGGCGCCGGCGGACGGCTGGACGACAAAGGTAAACCGATCGCGCTGAACATCCAGGCCGGCGAGAAATTCCCGCAGGACTACAAGCTGGAGGTCACCAACCCCGGCGGCCATTCCTCGCGGCCCACCAAGGACAACGCGATCTATGAACTGGCTGCGGCGCTCGGCAAGATCGGCCAGACTGAATGGCCGCTGGAATACACCGATGCGTCGCGCACGTTCCTGACCCGCATGTCGCCTCTGGTCGGCGGCGAGATGGGGGCGGCCATGGCGGCCCTGGCGAAAGACGGCAAGGACGCCAAGGCTGCGGCCATTGTCACCAGCGATCCCGGCTACAACGGCATGCTACGCACCACCTGCGTGGCGACCATGCTGGAGGCCGGCCACGCCACCAACGCGCTGCCGCAACGCGCGACCGCCAATATCAATTGTCGCATTTTCCCGGGCACCTCGGTGCAGCAGGTGCGCGAAAGGCTGGCTGAAGTGATCGGCAATCCGAAGGTCAAGATCACCGCCGCGTCGCCGCGCAGCGAGATCACCAAAGGCCCGCCGCCGCTCACGCCCGAGATCATGAAGCCGATCGAGACGGCGGCCGCCAAGCTGTGGCCGGGCGTGCCGGTTATTCCGGTATTGCAGGCGGGCGCCACCGACGGCGCATTCCTGAGCGCGGTGGGGATTCCCACTTACGGCGTCAGCGGCATCTTTGGCGATCCCGACGGCAATGGCGTCCACGGCCTGAACGAACGCGTTCGCGTCAAGTCGCTCTATGACGGTCGCGATTTCATGTACGACATCGTCAAGCAGTATGCGATGCAGTAACGCGCCTCCGGCGCGACGGTAGTAACGCGCCTCCGGCGCGATGCCAGTAGGACGGTTCGCCGTCCTACTGGCGTGGCACCGCCGCGACCCGCCGTCCAATAAGGTTCACGGTCTCTTTATCCAGGCAACCGCAGCATCCATATTATGGTGCGGCGGTTGCATTTGAGAGAGGTCTATCCATGAGTGACGCCTTCAGCAGTCGTGAACGGGGCTTTGAATCCAAGTTCCAGCTCGACGAAGAGCAGAAGTTTCGGGCATTGGCACGCCGCGACAAACTGTTCGGCCTGTGGGTGGCCAAGCAACTGGGCCGTGCCGATGCGGACGCCTATGCGGCCGAGGTGATGGCGTCCAATTTCGAGAAGCCGGGCGATGAAGACATGCTGTCCAAGGTGCGCGGCGACCTGAAAGCCGCCGGCAAGCAGGTCGCCGAGGGGACGCTCAGGGCGGAACTCGCCAATGCCTATGCCGAGGCCGCGCAGCAGATCGCGGTCAAATAGTTAACGCCACTTGAGCGGCGACGCGGCGCACCCTACTTATTGAGCGTGGTCCAACCACCCGGAGCGCGACGGGTCATGCTCCGGTTCTTTTTTGACCGCATTTTGGCCGGCCGAACCGGCTTCCACTTCGGCCCAAAATGCTCGGAAGGGGGATTCCCATGCGTCGCTTTTTTGTCGTTCTTGTCACGGCCGTTGCCTTGGCGGGCTGTGGCGTCAACGAGGTGCCCAAGCTCGATGAACAGGTGAAGGCCGCCTGGAGCCAGGTGCAGAACCAGTACCAGCGCCGCGCCGACCTGGTGCCGAACCTGGTGGAGACCGTGAAAGGCTACGCCACCCAGGAGCGGGAAACCCTGACGCAGGTGATCGAGGCGCGCGCGAAGGCGACTTCGGTGCAGCTGCCGGCCGACATCACCCAAAACCCCGAGGCCTTCAAACAGTTCCAGCAGGCGCAGGGCCAGCTCACGGGTGCGCTCGGGCGCTTGATGGTGGTGGCGGAGCAGTACCCCAACCTGAAATCGGACCAGGCGTTCCTGTCGCTGCAGTCGCAGCTGGAAGGCACCGAGAACCGCATCGCCGTGGCCCGCAAGGACTACATCGACGCGGTGCAGCGCTACAACACGCAGTTGCGCACCATTCCCGGCCGCTGGGTCGCCGCGGTGGTCTATCCCGACGCCAAGGTGAAGGAAACGTTCACCGCGGCTGAATCGGCCCAGACCGCGCCAGCGGTCAAATTTTAATGCCTGCTGCCGCCGTCAAGTTCTGATGCGTCCGCTCGCGCTTCTGTTTGCGCTGTTCTGGGCCTTCACGGTTCAGGCCGCGGAGATTTCATTTCCGCCGCTGACGGGCAGGGTGGTCGACCAGGCCCATGTCCTGTCGGCGGGGGCGGTGCGCTCTCTCGATCAGAAGCTCGCGGACCATGAGGCGACGACGCATCAGCAAGTCATCGTCGCCACGGTCGCGTCGCTGCAAGGACACGATATCGCCGAATACGGCTACCAGCTCGGCCGCAAGTGGGGCATCGGTGAGAAGGATAAGAACACCGGCGCGATTCTGCTGGTGGCGCCCACCGAGCGCGAGGTGCGCATCGAGGTGGGCTACGGGCTCGAGGGCACGCTCACCGACGCCCTCAGCCGCGCGATCATCGAGCAGCGCATCATCCCGGAGTTCCGCGCCGGACGCATGGAAGGCGGTATCATCGCTGGGACCGACGCGATCCTCGGCACGCTGCGCGGCGAAGCGCCGGTGCAGCCCGTTCAGCGGCGCGGCAACCACCGCGAGGATCCGGGTGAAATTCCGCCCGTGGCGCTGATCGTCATATTCATTGTCTTCCTGCTGCTCACCCGCGGCGGCGGCCGCAGAGGGTATCTGCCCGGCGTCATGCTGGGCGGCCCCTCGATCTGGCGCGGCGGCGGTGACGGGGGATTCAGCGGCGGCGGCGGTTCCTTCGGCGGTGGGGGCGCTTCAGGTAAATGGTAGGCGCGCTCGACACCACCCTGGCCCAGGCGGCGGTCGCCGCGGCCGAGAAGGAAACCAGCGCCGAGATCGTGATCGCGGTCACCGATGTCAGCGAGAATTACGCGGTCTATCCGGCCCTGTGGGCGGCCGTGACGGCGGTCCTGGCGATCGGCGCGGAAGCGCTGCTGTGGCCCGAGAGCCATGTGCGGTTCGCCTTTGCCGCCGGCGGATGTGTGGGCTTGGCGGTTTGGCTGATCCTGTCGCTGACGCCGCTGGGTTTGGCGGCGGTGCCGGCGGCGGCCAAGAACCGCGCGGCGCGCGGCTTGGCCCATCTCGAATTCGTCGAACGCGTCGCGGGCCGCACGGCCAAGGCCAACGGCATCTTAATCTTCGTCGCCCTCAAGGAACGCCATGTGGAAGTCGTTCCGGACGCGGGCTTCGCGTCGAAGGTCGGCGACGGCGCCTGGGACACGGTGGTCGCCGCCATGGTCGCGTCCCTGCGCAAAGGCGAGGTCACCGAAGCCGTGGTCGCGGGCGTCGGTGCCTGCGCGCGCATCGCGGCGCCGGTGTTCCCCTACGACGCCGCCGATCGCGACGAGATCGCCGACGCGGTCGTGACGGTGAATCTCTAAGGCTTCGCGGCGTAAGGCCCGACAGTCATTTTCGGCTGGGTATTGGCGAGCGGTCCGAGGTCGGCCGCGGCACCCTTGGCGATCGCCAGGAGTTCGCTGCCGCCCTGGAAACAGGTGAAGTCGGGGCGATCGCGCCAGGCCAGCGGTCCGCACAGGCGCTTGCCCGCGCCCAGCGCCGCGTCGTGCACCACGTTGATCAGCCGCTCGTAGTCGGGCGAGCCCATGGCGTAGCCCGAGAAATTTCCGAGGTCGCCGGACGCGGCGAAAATCGCGGTCACGCCCGGCACCTTGGCGATCTCGGCCGCGTTCTTGGCCCCTTCGATGGTCTCGATCATCAGGATCAGCACCAGGTTGTCGTTGTAGGTCGCGCGGTAGCCGCCGGGTACGCCGCCCCACACGGCAGGGTCGAAGGCCTGGCCGCCGCCCTGGCTGCGTTTGCCCAAAGGTGGAAAGTACGCCCAGTTGCGCGCTTCGATGGCTTCCGCGACCGTGTCCACCGTCGGCACCACGATCACCATGGCGCCCGCGTCGGCCGCATGCTGGATCTCGCGCTCGTCGGTATAGGCGACGCGCACGCCCGGCACCGCCTTGGCGTGGGGGCAGGTGCGCCACATGCGCGCGAGCGCATCCCAGTCGCGGGCGGCGTGCTGCATCTCGGTCCAGATGAAGTCATACCCGGCATCGGCCATGGCGCAGTAGACGGTGGGGTCGGTGGACGTGAACAGCGTCCCGCCGGTCACCTTGCCGCCCTGAATCATTTTGAGTCGCACCGGATTCCAGATCCTGGGTTCGCCCTGCACCACGTCGCGCGGGCCGTATTTCCAGGTGGAGGGGTCGATGGGGCCTGTGTTCACGGCGCCCACGGGCGCTTTCTTGAGCGCGCCGCTGTCCTTGCCGGCCGGAGCGGCAAGGGGGAACGGAGTTGTGCCCGCTTGCGCATTATTCGCATATGGATCTACGCCCGATGTGGCGGGCGCGGGCGTGTCTTGGGCATAAGTATAGGTGGTGAGACCTATTGCCAGCGTGGCCGCGATGACGGCTGTGATGCCTTTCATGGAACCCTCCCCGGTTGCAGTGGGAGTATAGCGGGTGGCCATTGCCCGCAGCGTAAAAGGGTGGCGGTGGCGGCGGTACGAGCGCCAGGCTTGTTTGCGGTGCGGGCTTTTCCCGCGGCGCAACACACAATCCCTAGCGGTTCAGTCCTCGCGACTTGGCCGCGATGCATTCATGCCACGCATGGCGGCATTCTGCGCAGATGCGACCATCCCGCGAACATTTTTCTATTTCCTTTCGAAAATTCTCTTAGTATCCACTCGCTGCGCCGGGATACCGGCAGCGGTGTCCGTAAGGACATGCGGGTCGTCGAGGCCCAGGGGATGGGCCTTTTTTCGTGTTTATACGCGGCTGCGGGAGCGCCCGACGGCTGCCTGAAGGGGGAGAATCAGAACATGTCCTTTATCGGCAATGCTATCCGTCTGTCCGCGCGCCGCTCGGCGCGAGCTCTGGCGCTGTCGTCCGTGAGCGGCTTGGCCCTGGCGGTCAGCCTCGTTCCGGCCCATGCGCAAACCGCCGCGCCGCAGGCCGCCCAAGAACCGGCCTTGGAAGAAGTTGTCATCACCGGCTCGCGCATCGTGCGCGACGGTTACGAAGCCCCGACCCCGGTGACGGTCGTTGGCTCGGAACAGCTCGAAAGCGCCGCCAAGCCCAACGTGTTCGATGCCATTTCGTACCTTCCGGCGTTCTCGGGGAACGTCAACCTGAACACCAGCAACTCCAACATCTCCACGGGCACCGGCGGTGCGAGCACGCTCAACCTGCGTGGCCTCGGCGTCAACCGCACTCTGGTGCTGCTCGATGGCCGGCGCTTCCCGAACATCTTCGTCTCCGGCGGCACCGACGCGAAGCTCTTCCCCGATCTTTTGATCTCTCGTGTCGACGTGGTGACCGGCGGTGCGTCCGCGGTCTACGGTTCTGACGCGGTCTCGGGTGTCGTCAACTTCGTTCTCGACAACGAATTCACCGGCGTGAAGGGCAACGTCATGGGCGGGGTGACCGGCCGTGGCGACCATCGCCAGTATAAAGTCGCGGCAGCGGCCGGAACGCCGTTCGCGGCCGGGCGCGGCCACTTCCTTCTCAGTGCCGACTACGGTTATCAGGCCGATATGAACGGCAATACGCGCGCTTGGAACCAGGCGGGCTACATGCAGGTCGCCAATCCCGCCTATGGCACCGGCGCGGGCCAGAGCCTGACGAATCCGCAGACCTTGCTGCGGTTCCAGTCTGGGTTGTGGGCGGCGAGCCCCGGCGGCGTGATCTTTAGCGGCCCGCTGAAGGGCATCACGTTCGGCGCCGGCGGCGTGCCGTACAACTTCAATTTCGGCTCCATTACCACCAGCTCGTTCACCGTTGGCGGCGATTGGGATAAGGCCACCGAACAGGGCGCCAACAGCCTGTCGGCCGGCATCGTCGACAAGCACCTTTTTAGCCACGCCAGCTACGACCTGAACGATAACGTCACGATCTACGCCGACTACAACTACGGCACCGTGAACAATACCAACAGCGTTGCCTGGACCTACTATCTCGGCAGCAACATCAACGTGAAGCTGGACAACCCGTATCTGCCGCAGTCGGTGGTGGCGCAGGCGCAGGCCTTGAAGCTCACGGGGCTGGCTTTCGGCAAGGCGCTGCATGACGTCCCGGAGTATGCGTCGTGGAATCAGCGCAACAGTTTCGTCTACGTCGTCGGCGGCAAGGGCAATTTCGAAGCCTTCGACACCAAGTGGAAGTTCGATGCTTACCTCCAAAAGGGACTGATCAAGCTCGACCTCAATTCTCCGATTCAGGTGTCGCCGCCCCGGTTTGCGCTGGCGATCGACGCGGTTCGCGCGCCCAACGGCACGATCGTCTGCCGCTCGACCCTCACCAATCCGACCAACGGCTGCGTGCCGTACAATCTGATCGGCACGGACAGAAACAGCGACGCCGCGATCAACTACATCACGGCGCTTCCCAACCACCCGCACAACAGCCAGCGCCAAGGTCTGACCTCGGCGGCGGCCAACGTCTCCGGTGAGCCGTTCTCGGATTGGGCCGGTCCGATCTCGCTGGCGGCGGCCATCGAGTGGCGCAAGGAGACCATTGACGGCAAGGCAGACCCCATCGCCACGGCCAAGGAGTGGTACTCGACCAACTACATTTCCTGGCCGCATGTCGAGCAAAGCGTCGTCGAAGGCAACCTGGAAACCGTCATCCCGCTGGCGAAGGATACGGTGTGGGCAAAGTCGCTCGACTTCAATGGCGCCGTGCGTTTGACCGACTATTCGGTGTCGGGCTCGGTGGTGACCTGGAAGGCCGGGTTGACCTATAACCCGATCGACGACATCAGGATCCGCTTCACCCAGTCGCGCGACATCCGGGCGCCGAACCTCAACGATCTGTTCGCGCCGGGCCAGCAAGGGCACGGGGCGATCGCCGACCCGTTCAAGAATAACCAGACCTTCGAGTTCGGAAGCATTCAGGGCGGCAATACCTCGCTGAAGCCCGAAAAGGCCGACACGTCCGGGGTCGGGATCGTCGTGCAGCCGCAATTCTTCCCCGGCTTCAGCGCGTCGGTGGACTACTACAGCATCAAGTTGAACGGTGCGGTCACGAACCCGAACACGTCGTTCATCCTGCAGCAGTGCTATGCGGGCGTGCAGATTTATTGCCCGTTGATCAATCGTGACGCCGCCGGCGTTCTCCAGACCATCAACGTGTTCCCCGTGAACTCCAATACCCTGTGGGCGCGCGGGATGGACGTCGAGGCCAGCTATCGCACCTCGCTGTCCAACATCAGTGAATCGTTGAACGGTGATTTGACCCTGCGGCTCGTGGCGACGCACGTTATCCGGCTGAAGACGCTGGGTCTGACCCTGAGCGATTCAACGGGTACGATCGGTGGCGGCGGCGCCTTGGGACGTCCGGCCCCCAACTGGAACGGACATTTCACCGTCAGCTACAGCAACGACCCGATCCGGATGAACTGGAATCTCCACTACGTCAGCAGCGGAAAGATGTTCGCGGACTCGATCGTCTGCGCGGCGGGTTCGTGCCCGACGACCGTTCCCGCCGGTCTGACGACCTATGACTCGGGGTATGTGCCCAAGTACTACCTGAACGACTTCTCGATCGCTTACGCTCTGTTCAGGGACGGCGCCCGCAGCGCCGAAGTCTATCTGAACGTCGACAACGTGTTCGATCGCGACCCGCCGCCGGTGGCCGTGTCCGGGGTTGCCTACTCGCCGATGACTGAACCCGGGATCTACGACGTTTACGGCCGCTCGTTCCGCCTGGGCGTTCGCTTCAGGATGTAAGCTACAGCCCGAGACCGGAGCGCGCCTTGAGTGCGCCTCCGGTCTCGGCTATTTTTCAAAAACCGGCTCGACCGGATCGGCGCTCAAGAGAACGGTGAAGGGGCGCGTTAGTCTCCATGCCTGATGTGACCTTCGCTCACGTGCCAGGCATGAAGACGGCTTCCCCTGTCAGGGAACGCCACGCCGCAGAGTTGAGCGAGGAAACGTTCCTCTCCGAATATGTCGCGAACAGCTGCCCGGTCGTGATCCGGGGGGCGGTGATGCATTGGCCGGCGCGAACGAAATGGCGCGACAAGGACTACCTGAAAAGGCAATCCGGGCGTCACCGGGTGTTTGCCTATCCTCACGAATATCTTGATGCCAAGGCCACGAATGAGGCCGGCAAGCGCGAGCTGAGCTTCGCGGAGGCCATCGACTTCCTGCATGCGCCGGAGACAGCCAGCGGTTTTGTCGGCACGGCGATGCCCATCGAACTTTTGCCGGACGTCGGTGATTTCGGGTTTTTATCCGCGCCGGTGGAGCCGGCGTTTTTCTATCACGACATCCGCTACTTCCTGTTCCGCAACGCCGGAACCACTTGGCACTATCATCCCTTTGACGAAACCCTGATGTGCCAGTTGATCGGCCGCAAGCGCGTCGGATTCGTGCACACGCTGAGTCCGCGCCCCTACGCGATCCGCAACATTTTCGTCAGCGGCGCCTACTACACCGATCCGGGGGCGTTCGATCAGTTCGACAATGCCGGCCATGCCTGGTTCGAGACGACCTTGGAGGAAGGAGACGCGCTCTATATTCCGCCGTTGTGGTGGCACGGCGTGGTGGCGCTGACTCCCGATTTTGGCGTGACCGCGCCGGTGACCTGGCGTTCGCCCTTGCCGGTGATAGCGGATAGCATCCGCAAACTGGCCGCATGGGGCGGAGGGATCGAGGGGACGATGCCGCTGTCCGGCGCGCAGGCGCTGCGTGACGTCGCCGGCGGGTTGGGCCTCGGCGAGGAACTCCTGAGCGCCGCGCGGCAGGGAAAACTTCAAGTTCAGCAGGCGGATCCCCCGAACCTGCGCACATTGTGGCGGAGCCGCCCTCCGGCGGCCTGATCGTCCGCGGCATGCGTCTCGTAACCTAAGGCCGAGGCATTTTGAGGCAGGACGTGGGGGGCAATTGTCATCAACCCGGCCCGTCCCGCGCGGTCCACGATGTGACCTAAATACATCAGGAATGGAAAAAGGGGGCTGTCTTGGGCAGTTTTACTCACGATGTGTTGTTGAAAAATGCGCGAGCGCGCTAAAAGTTTTTCCATTATTATCCCGCGCCGCCCACTACTAGGGGTGGTGTCCGGGAGGACATCAATAGTTAAAGATGGCCCTACAAAAGGGCTTTTGTATTGTTCATGCCCGCGGGAAATATCCGGCGGCCTTGGGGAGACTCAAAACATGTCGTTTGTTGCTAAAGCCACACGCGTATCCGCGAAGATGCTGGCGCTGTCGTCGGCGAGCGGCCTGGCCATGGTGGCCGGCCTCGTCCAAGCCCAGGCGCAGACCGCGGCACCGCAGACCGCTCAGGCTCCGGTCGTGGAAGAAGTGATCGTCACCGGTTCGCGCATCATTCGCGACGGCTACGAGGCGCCGACGCCGGTGACCGTGGTCGGCCCCGAGCAGATCGAAGCCGCGGCGAAGCCGAACGTGTTCGACGCCATCGCGACCATGCCGGCGTTCGCGGGCAACACCAACATCACGTCGTCCAACGTCAACATCACCGTCGGCACCGGCGGTCAGAGCACGCTCAACCTGCGCCGCATGGGCCCCAACCGCACCCTGGTGCTGCTGGACGGCCGTCGCTTCCCTGACACCTTCGCCACCGGCGGTACGGATGCGAAGCTGTTCCCCGACCTGCTGGTCAGCCGCGTCGACGTGGTGACCGGCGGCGCCTCCGCCGTTTACGGCTCGGACGCGGTCGCGGGCGTGGTCAACTTCATCCTCGACACCGACTTCGTCGGCCTGAAGGGCAACGTCATGACCGGCGTCACCGGCCGTGGCGATCACCGTCAGTATAAGGTCGGCGTGGCAGGCGGCTCCACCTTCGCCGGCGGCCGCGGGCACTTCGTGATCGCCGCCGACTACGGTTACCAGCAGGACATGGATGGCAATGCGCGCGACTGGAACCAGCAGGGCTTCTTCTACTTTTCCAATCCCGCCTACGGCAGCGGCGCCGGCCAGAGCCTGACCAACCCGCAGCTGATCATTCGCAAGAACGTCGGCCTGTGGTCGTCCAATGCCGGCGGCGTCATCGCCAGCGGCCCGCTGAAGGGCATCGCCTTCGGGCCCGGCGGCACGCCGTACAACTATAACTTCGGCGATTTGACGAGCGGTTCGTACAACATCGGCGGCGGCTGGCGGCAGGCCACCATGCAGGGCGAGAACAGCCTGTCGGCCGGCGTGATCGACAAGCACCTGTTCACCAACGTGAGCTACGAGATCACCGACGACATCAAGGTGTTCGCCCAGTACAACTACGGCATCGTCAGCTCCACCAACAAAGTCGCCAACACCTACTATCTCGGCAATTTCGTCATCAAGACCGACAACCCGTTCATCCCGGCCTCGGTGGCGGCGCAAGCCACTGCGTTGAAGCTGACCTCGTTCTCGATCGGCAAGCAGCTCGCCGACATCGGCGAGTTCGCGGGCGCGAACAACCGCAACAGCTACGTCTACACGGTGGGCGCCAACGGCGGCTTCGAGGCCCTCGACACCCGCTGGAAGTGGGATTTCTACGTGCAGCGCGGGCTGATGAAGCTCGACAACAACTCTCCGTATCAGTCGCAGCTCCAACTCGTCCTCAACGCCGCCGACGCCGTGCGGGCCCCGAACGGCTCGATCGTCTGCCGCATTGCCCTCACCACCGCGAATACCGGTTGCGTGCCGTATAATATGTTCGGCACGGACAGCAATTCGCAGGCCGCGAAGGATTACATCACGGGCGCCTATCTCGGCCAGCATCCGCACAACAGCCAGCAGTACGGCGAGACCTCGACGGCGTTCAACATCTCCGGCGAGCCGTTCTCGTCGTGGGCCGGTCCGGTGTCCGTGGCGGCCGGCGCCGAATGGCGCAGGAAGTCCATCGTCGGCAACGCAGACCCGGTCGGCTTCGCGAAGGGGTACTTCTCGACCAACTACACCACCTGGCCTTATGCGGCGTTCAGTGCCGCCGAAGGCAGCCTCGAGACCGTGGTGCCGCTGGCGAAGGATACGGCGTGGGCGAAGTCCCTGGACTTCAATGGCGCCGTGCGTCTGACCGATTACAACATCTCGGGCACCGTCGTGACCTGGAAGGCGGGTGCGACCTATAACCCGATCGACGACCTGCGCTTCCGTGTCACCCAGTCGCGTGACATCCGCGCGCCGAACCTGAATGACCTGTTCGCGCCGGGCGTGCTCGGGCACGGCAGCATCACCGACCCGTTCAAGGGCAACATCACGGCGCCCTACAACAGCGCCTCTCTGGGCAACACCGCGCTGGTGCCCGAAAAGGCCGACACCACCGGGCTCGGTGTGGTGTATCAGCCGGGCTGGTTCCCGGGCTTCAGCACGTCGTTCGACTACTACGACATCCGCCTGAAGGGCGCGATTTCGTCGCCGAACGCGACCACCATCATGACCCAGTGTTATGCCGGCGTTGCGCTGTACTGCCCCTACATCATCCGCGATGCGTCGGGGACTCTTCTCGAGATCGACACCAAGCCGGTCAACGCCGCCACCCTGTGGGTGCGTGGATTCGACATCGAGGCCAGCTACCGCACGTCGCTCTCCGCCATCAACGAGTCCTGGGACGGCACGCTTGCTGTCCGCCTCGTGGCGACGCGCAACCTGGCCTACAAACAGCTCGACCAGGCTCTGAGCATCTCGACGGGCTCCATCAACGACAACGCGCCGCCGTGGAACGGTTCGTTGAACATCACCTACAGCAACGATCCGATCCGCGTGACCTTCAACGAGCAGTACATCAGCGGCGGCAAGATGTACCGCGATATGATCGAGTGCGCCGCCGGCAGCTGCCCGACCCCGGTTCCCGCCGGCGTGCAGACGATCGAGAAGAATCACGTCGACGCCTACTACAAGACCGATATGTCGATCGGCTATTCGCTCTATAAGGAAGGTACGAGCAACGCCGAGCTCTACTTCAACATCGACAACCTGTTCGATCGCGATCCGCCGGCGATCGCCCAGACCGGGAATGCCTATGGCCCGCAGACGAACGCCGCGCTGTTCGACGTCTACGGCCGCTCGTTCCGCATGGGCGTGCGCTTCAGGATGTAGGATTAACGTTCGCCACGGCTAAAAACGGGGCGGCCCTTCGTGGGGCTGCCCCGTTCCTCTTTTGGGAAGAGGAGGGGTGGAGAGCGTTACGTGAAATGCAAGTTTGGATAGATAATTGTAATTTTATGTGTCTGCGGCCACTCAAAGTGTTGTGAACGGTAGACTCTGACCTATATTGATAAAACAAAAATAATGCGGGTAGAGAAAGTTTTGGTTTTGTAGCTATTATGGCCGCCGCAAATCGCTGCCCCTTCTACCTGCTGTGGGCGGCGGTCCGGTGAGGTGAGGAGGACGTCCCTGGTGCGTGCGTTTGGTAAGCGAAATCTGAGGTCTGCCCGGCCGGTTTCTCTGGCTGTTGCCCTATTGTCCGCGACCGCGCTCGCCGCGTGTTCCGGGTCCGCCACCAACTCCGTATCCGCCGACAAGGCGCCCACGGCCAAGGTTTCGTCCGTGCAGGAGCCCGCCGGCACCGGCTCGACCAAGCGCCTGCGCATCCTGACCGAAGCCCAATACCTCAACACCATCGGCTATGTGTTCGGCCCCGACGTGCGGCCCGAGCCGCACTTCCCGCCGGCACAGCGCACCGATGGCCTGCTGGCGCTCGGATCGAGCAAGGCCGGCGTCACCAACACGTCGCTCGAACTCTATCAGAAGGCGGCGGTGACGGTGTCGAACATGGTGGTCGATCCCGCCCACCGTAATTTCCTGATTAAGTGCAAGCCGGTCGACGAGAAGAAGGCGGATCCCGCCTGCGCCGCTTCCTTCATCAAGGAGAAGGGGCGTCTGCTCTATCGCCGGCCGCTGACCGCGGACGAGCTTTCCAAGATCACCGCCGAGGCCAACAAGGCCGCCGACCGCCTGAACGATTTCTACGCCGGCTTGGGCGTGGCGCTCGAAGCGCTGCTGGTCAGCCCGAACGCGGTGTTTGTGACCGAGTCTTCCGAGCCCGATCCCACGCATCCCGGCCGCGAGCGCCTGGATGCCTTCTCGCTCGCCACGCGCCTTTCGTTGTTCTTGTGGAACGCCGCGCCGGACGATGATGTGCTCAAGGCCGCCGAGAGCGGCGAGATCCAGACGCCGAAGGGCCGCGCCAAGGTCGTCGCCACCATGCTGGCGAGCAAGCGCCTGGAAACCGGCGTGCGCGCCTTCTTCGACGACATGTTCGGCTTCGACGACTTCAACTCGCTGGCCAAGGACTCTGTGGCCTATCCGAAGTTCACCGGCCAGATGGCCGCTGATGCGCGCGAGGAGACGCTGCGCACCGTGGTCGATCAGCTGGTGGTCAAGAAAGGCGACTACCGCGATCTGTTCACCACGCACTCGACCTTCATCTCGCCGGCTGTGGCTCAACTATACGGTCTGCCGGCGCGTCCGGGCTGGCAGGCTTACGAGTTTCCGGCCGACGTGCCGCGCGCCGGTATTCTGACCCAGGTCAGCTTCCTGACCGTGCACTCGCATCCGGGCCGCACCTCGCCGACCCTGCGCGGCAAGGCCCTGCGCGAAATCCTGCTGTGCCAGCGGGTTCCGCCGCCGCCGCCCAACGTCGACTTTTCCGCCGTGGAAGACCCCAAGAGCCCGTTCAAGACCGCGCGCGGCCGCCTGACGTTCCATCAGAAGAACCCGGCCTGTGCCGGTTGCCACAAGATCATGGACCCGATGGGCCTCGCGCTCGAGAACTTCGACGGCATCGGCCGCTATCGCACCAACGAGAAGGGCGAGGAGATCGACGCTTCCGGTGCCCTCGACGGCAAGCAGTTCAAGAACGTCGCCGAGCTTGGCCGCGTGCTGCATGACCATCCGTCTCTGCCGCAGTGCCTCGTGCGCCGCGCCTACACCTATGGCTCGGGTGGCCCGGGTTCGGCGGACGACAAGCCGACCCTCGACTACTTCGACGCGAAGTTCGCAGAGTCGGGCTACAAGGTGCCGGAACTTATGCGCGCGATCGCGCTCTCAAACGCTTTCTCGCTCGTCACGCCGCCGCCGGCTCCGGTGACCAACACCGCCGAAGGCGAAGCGACCACAACTGTTTCGAAATAAGGGAGAAGATCGCCATGTTCGAGCTCAATCGTCGCCGCGTCCTCCGGGGTGTCCTTAACGGTGGCGCCGTCACTGTCGGTCTTCCGCTTCTCAACGTGTTCCTGAACGGGAACGGCAACGCGCTCGCCGACGGCAAGCCCATGCCGGTGCGCTTCGGCACCTGGTTCTGGGGCCTCGGGATGAGCAAGTCGATCTTCGTGCCCAAGACCACCGGCGCGAACTACGAGATCACCGAGGAAATGGAAGCGCTCCGGGACGTGAAGAAGCACTTCAACGTCCTCACCAACCTCATCGCCTACCGTGACGGCGCTTTCTTCTGCCACTACACCGGCTGGGTCGTTGCCCGCGCCGGCGCTTCGCCGGTCCTGAACAACCAGGCCCCGGGCGAAACCGTGGACGTGACCATCGCCAACCAGATCGGCCGCTCCACCCGCTTCAAGAGCCTGACCGCGACCGCCACCGGCGACGTGCGCAGCGTGGTGTCCTACGAGAACGCCACCACCCCGAACCCGTCGGAAGCCTCGCCGCTCAACTTCTACACCCGCCTGTTCGGACCCGATTTCCAGGATCCGAACGCGCCGTCCTTCACGCCGAGCCCGCGCGTGATGGTGCGCAAGAGCGCGCTGTCGGCCGTTTCCGACCAGATCCAGGAACTGAATAAGAAGGTCGGCGCGGAAGACAAGATCCGCCTCGATCAGTACTTCACCGGTCTGCGCCACCTCGAGCAGCAGTTCGACCAGCAGCTCACCAAGCCGGAACCGCTTGCCGCCTGCCATCCGGCCAAGGCGCCGAAGGAAGACGCCAAGCTCGGCAACCTCGCCGAACTGGTGCAGATCCGTCACAACATGATGACCGACCTGCTCGTGATGGCCGTGGCTTGCGACCAGACCCGCGTGTTCAACATGGCGTTCTCCAACGCTTCGTCGAACACCACCAAGCCGGGCTACGACAAGCCGCACCACACCTGCACCCATGAAGAGCCGCGCGACGAAAACCTGGGCTACCAGCCGAACGCCTCGTGGTACGTGCGCCGCTCGTTCGAGAGCTTGGCCTACTTCATCGGCGCCTTCGCCAAGGTGAAGGAAGGCGATGGCTCCCTGATCGACAACGTGCTGATCCAGGCCAATACCGACGTGTCCAACGCGCGCGTCCACTCGCTGGAAGAAATGCCCGCGTTCACGGCGGGCCGCGCCGGCGGCAAGGTCAAGACCGGCCTGCACATCGACGGCAAGGGCGGCCAGATCACCCGCATGTCCTACACCGCGATGAAGGTCATGGGCCTCGACATCAACTCCTGGGGCACCAAGAGCAACCAGGCCAGCAAAGAAATCAGCGAGATGCTGGTCTAATCCGGCTGCGCTTGGGAGGAACTATGAGACAGGCATGGAAAGTTGCCGGCGTGTGCGCGGTAGCCCTCTTGGGGGCTGGCGCTATTGCCCAGGCGCAAGTGAAACCGGGCAAGGGCGTTCTGCTGGAAGATTGGGTGAAAGACCCGATGCCGCCGGGCTTCCAGGTCGTGAACGTCGATCTTGAAGGCACGGTGTTCGCCGATGCCAACGGCAAGACGCTCTACTACTGGCCGGTCACCGGCCTGCGCAACGGTGACGCCGGCGACCAGAAGAACAAGTCGTCCTGCGACGACACTAAGTACACGGTCAACGCCGGGCTGATGAGCCCGTATCCGGGCGGCTTGATCCTGCCGGAAGTCGAAACCCGCCCGACCTGCGCGCAGGTGTGGCCCGCCGTGCTGGCGGCGCCCGACGCAAAGCCGGTCGGCAAGTGGACCATCATCACCCGTGGCGACGGCAAGAAGCAGTGGGCTTACGATAATAACGCGCTCTACACCTCGGTGCTCGACCAGCGCCTCGGCGATGTGCGTGGCGGCACCCGCAAGGAGCAGACCTCGGAAGACGGCGCGGTGCGTACACCGGCCGGCCCGACGCCGAATGTGCCGGCGCAATTCAAGGTCCGCACCATGGCGACGGGACGCTTGATCGCCACCGCGGATACCGGCCGTTCGCTCTACACCTGGGACAAGGACACCGCGACCAAGTCCAACTGCGACACCACCTGCCAGCGTGAATGGCAGCCGGTGCTGGCGCCGGAAAGCGTTCAGCCGCAGGGCGATTGGACCATCATCCAGAACTCGCCGGGCACCAAACAGTGGGTATTCCGCGGCAAGCCGGTCTACACGCATCTGTTGGACGACAAGACCTTCAGCGTGCAGGGCGGCGACATCCCCGGCTGGCACAATGTCTACACCCAGCTGGCGCCGGCGGCGCCGAAGGGCTGGTACGTCAGCGACAATCGCACCGGCCAGGTGCTCGGCAACGAGCAGGGCCGCACGGTCTATATCTACAACTGCAATGACGACGCGGTGGACCAGTTGTCGTGCAATCACCCGGACGCGCCCCAGGCTTACCGCCTGGCGATCTGCGGCCGCGGCCTCGTCGACCTGTGCCTCAAGAACTTCCCCTATGTGATCGCGCCTAAAGACGCGGTCGCGATCGGGAATACCTGGAGCGCGGTTTACATCGACCCCAAGACCGGAAAATACGCCAAGGCGGGCGATCCGGGCGCGCTCTATGTCTGGGCTTACCGTGGCCGCCCGGTGTATCATTGCGGCAAGGACAAGAAGCCGGGCGATATCGAGTGCGATACTTACGGCGAGTTCAACGGCGCCCGCAACGGCTACAAAGCCTTTTGGATGCGTGACGATTTCGGCAGGCAGTCAGGCTGAAAACCGGCCGGCTGATCAGGCAGAAGGGAAAACGGAAATGAAGACCTACAAGTCAGCTTTGCTTATCGCGGCGGCCGGTATTGCGTTCGGCGCCGCTTCTGCCCATGCCGAAGAAGGGGCCTTGAAGAACCGCACCATCGGCTATGTCATGACCAACAAGAACGTCGCCACCTGGCAGTCGGCCGACGGCAAGACCGAATGCCCGAACGGCCTCAGCGACGGCCCGCGCGAGCAGTTCAAGGCCCTGTATCCCGATGATGGCACCAAGCGTACCTTCGTGGACACCCAGCTGGAGCGCGAAGGCCAGATCTGGAATCCGACCACCGAGCCGGAATCGCCCAAGCTCGTGTTCCATGAAGCCACCGGGAATACCGCCATCGGGCTGAACCTCGACGGCAAGGTCGGCCCCAAGGACTTCACCAGCCCGGACGGCGAGAAGGGCATCGACAACCAGCTCTACCGGGTGGTCGGCTGCGTCAACAGCTATCGTGGTCCGGACGGCTCCTACCGGCACTTCGTCGAAGAGTACATGCAGAAGTTCAACTACAACCGCACCCTGATCGAACTTACCGACGTCGATAGCCTCGCCAACGATCCGGACGTGACCGTCACGCTGTACCGCGGCAAGGATCCGCTCACCCTCGACGCCACCGGCGCCTTCACTTCCGGCGGCACGCAGCGCGTCGACATGCGCTGGGGCAAGGAATTCATCTACAAGCTCAAGGGCAAGATCGTCGACGGCGTGCTCACCACCACTCCGGCCGACGTGACCTATCCCGAATCCCAGGCGCGCGGCGTGCCGATGGAATACGTGCACGATTGGCGCGTGCGCCTGAAGCTCAGCGAAGAAGGCGCCAGCGGCCTGATGGGCGGCTATATCGATATCGACCGCTTCTACAATTCGCTCGGCCAGAACTGGTCGACCCACCACCGCAGCTACGGCATGGAAGCCATGGCGTCCGAGTACCGTAGCTTGCGCCGCAACGCCGACGCTTACCCGGACAAGGACGGCCACAACACGGCCATCTCGGGCGCCTGGGAAGTGCGCTTCTCGCAGGCCTTCATCATGCACCCCGACGCGACGGTCGCGTCCAGCGATGCGCCGAACAAGACGCTGGCCAAGGACACACCGGCGAAGACCACCGATATCGCCCGCTAATATCGCGGCGAATCAACGAGAAAAGAGAGGGGAGCGATCCCCTCTCTTTTTTTATGCCTTATTCCAGGCGCTCATGGCCCGTTACCTTTGATCCCGCGCACCCTCCGTGTGCAAGTCCCGTGAAAGCGAGATTGATCGCCCTCCGCCTCCCGGTTCATACTCGCGGCCGCTGGCCGGGGACGTGCTCCGGCTTGGTTTTACCAGGGGAGGACATCCATGAAAAAATCCGCACTGCTTGCCGCGGTCTTTGGCGCCGCCGCGATCTTCACTGCCGCCATCGCCGCAGAAGGCCCGGCGCGCAAGGCGCCGGATCCGCGCTCCATGGGCGGCGGCGATTGCGCCAAGAACGCCTATAATTGCAAGGATGCCGTCAATCCTCTGCCCAAGACCAACACCGTGTGGCTGGAAGAGATGACCTGGATGGACGTGCGCGACGCCCAGAAGGCCGGCAAGAAGACCATCATCGTCTCGACCGCCGGCATGGAGCCGAACGGCCCGTGGCTCGCGCTCGGCAAGCACGTCTACGTGATGCGTTCGAATTGCGAAGCCATCGCGAAGGCTCTCGGCAATGCGCTGTGCGCGCCGATCGTGCCGTTCGTGCCCGAAGGCGGCTTCAACCCGCCCACCGGCCACATGACCACCAACGGCACCATCAGCCTGACCGAAGCCACTTTCGAGGCGCTGCTCACCGACATCGCCACCAGCTTCAAGATCGGCGGCTTCGAGAACATCATCTTCATCGGCGACAGCGGCGGGAACCAGAAGGGCCAGCAGGAAGTAGCCAAGAAGCTGAACGCCGAGTGGAAGGGCAGCCCGGTCGTCGCCCATATCGGCAAGTACTACAATTACGAAGAGATCAAGAAGCACTTCGAAGCCAAGGGCGACATCAAGGGCCCCGAAGCCGACGAAGGCTTGCATGACGACATCATCATCACGCTGAACATGTTCAACACCGATCCGGAATCCGTGCGCTGGAAAGAGCGCGTGGCCGCCGGCAAGGCCTCGATCAACGGCGTCTCGATCGCCGACAAGGCCAAGAACGAAAAGCTGGCCAAGGAGATTATCGAGTTCCGCACCCAGAACGCGGTGGCCGAGATCAAGAAGGCCATCGCCGCCAAGGGCATGTGAGTCCCTGGGGCATGTAAGTCCCTGGGGCAGGTATGCCCCTGAAGGCATAGGAAGACCGGGGCTGTCGGGGGAAACCGCGACAGCCCTTTCTTTTTGAGGTCTTTGCCCCTATTGTCCGGCCGCCGTTTCCTTAACCATTGAGAAATCCCATGGCCAAGACCGCATCCCAGAAGTCCCGCGCCAACAAGCGCAAGGCGAAGGCCCGCGCCAAGCAGCGCCGCCGCCGCGCCCGTTCCGAGCGCACCAACCGCTAGCAGCGGCGCCAGAGGATCCCATGACGATTTCCATGTATCAGGCGAGCGTGCCGCGCTTCGTCAACATGCTTGGTAATCTCGCGGGCATCCTCGACAAGGCGCAAAGTCATGCAGAGGCCCGGAAACTCGATCCGGCGGCCCTGCCGACGTTCCGGCTGTTTCCCGACATGTTCCCGCTGATCCGCCAGGTGCAGATCGCTTGCGACGCGGCCACGGGCAGCGTCGCGCGCCTCGCCGGTCTTGACGTGCCGGCCTACGACAACGCGGAAAAGACGCTTCCGGAACTCAAGGAACGCGTTCTCAAGGCGATCGCCTTCGTTCAGGGCATCACCGCCGCGCAGGTCGACGGCACCGAGGACAAGGACATCGTCATTAAGCGCGGCGAGAAGGAATCCCGCTATAAGGGGATGCAATACCTGCTCGGCCACGCTGTTCCGAACGTCTATTTCCACATCACCACGACCTACGCCATCCTGCGCCACAACGGCGTGGAAATCGGCAAGCGCGACTACCTGGGCAATCCGTAAGCGCTGATCCTTAAGCCCTGGTCCCTAAGCCCTGGGCCCTAGGCCGGCGCGGCCGCACGGGTCGTCCACCAGCGCTTCAGTGCGACCACGGTCCAGACCGCCTCGACCAGCCCGAACGGCCAAGCGCCCTGCAGGAAGCCGTAGACCGACCCCAGCACGCAGGCCAAAGCGAAGCCCAGGATGTACCAGGGGCTGCGGTCCTCCAGCGCGTAGCAGATCAGGCAGAAGGTGACCGCGAACAGTCCGAAGGCATCCAGGCCGCTCATCGCGGCGCGCTTTCCGTCGTTACCTGATTGCGGCCTTCCGCCGCCGCCCGGTTGCGGACCACGGCGAAGATGGCGATGCCGATCCAGATCATGTTGAGCACGGCCGAGGGGTAAGCGCCCTTCGAGCCGCTGTTGATCACGAACCCCGCGGCGCCGATCACGTTCATCCATTGATAGGTGCCGGACTTGCTCGAAAGCTTGTCCGCCGAGAGCAGGCCATAGGCCACCAGGATGATCACCGCCCCGGACCAGCCGGCGATCTCGATGAACAGCTGCACGGCAATCACTCCTCAAAACAGTTCGGTCTGCACCGGCTTCGACGGCGGGATCGGGGTTTCCATCGGCAGGCCCGGATCGTCATTGCGCACATCGCCGACCCGTTTGTCCACCGGCCAGAGTTTCATCCTGTCGGCCGGGAACGGGCGTAGCAGTGCCAGAAGCTCGGCCTCGGTCGCCGGGGCTTCGCCCAGCCAGGCCGGCCAGTCGGCTTCGGCAAGGATCACCGGCATGCGGTCGTGCAGCGGTGAAATCAGCTCGTTGGCGGCACAGGTCAGGATGGTGCAGGACTGGAGCACCTCGCCGTCCGCGCTGACCCATTCGTCCCACAGGCCGGCGACAACAGTCAGATCCTTATCGACCGCGGAGATGGCAAAGGGCTGCTTGTCGGACTTGCGCCACTCATAGAAACCATCCGTAACGATCAGGCAACGTCGCCCCGCATTCCAGGCATCGCGGAAGGTCGGCTTCTCGCGCACGGTCTCGGATTTGGCGTTGAAGGTGGGGTATTCCATTCGGGGCGACCTGGCCCATTTGGGGATCAGGCCCCAATGCATCTTTACGGCTTTGCGCCGGCCCTCTTTGTCCAGGACGATGCACACCATCTCCTGCGTCGGCGCGATGTTCCACGACGGCCGGAGATTGGGCGGCGGATAGAAATCGGAAAGCCCGAAGCGGGTCCGGATGTCCTCCGGTGCCGCGGAGAGGTAGGCGCGGCCGCACATCAGGTGTTCGGCGCCTGCGATTTACGATCGGCGCCGAAGTTCATCGCGCTTCCCCATTCACATACGGGCACGGCGAAGAGTGCCACATTCATATTGCACCGCCAAAGGGATATGCTCCCCTGGCCGCGCCGCATCTAAAGGGAAAAACCATGACCAACCCGCTGAAAAACCGCGCTGTCATGTTGGCGGTTCTGCCGCTGCTGTTGATGTCCTGCGACCAGCAAAAGCAGGCGCAGGCCCCGTTCTCGGTGATCGGCGCATCCATTCCGGAGATGCAGGCCGCCATGAAGGCCGGGCGCACGACGTCCCGTGACATCGTGCTGCAGTACCTGGCGCGCATCGCCATCTATAACGATAAGCTGCATGGCGCGGTGACGGTCGACCCGGCCGTGCTGGCCACCGCCGATGCCCTGGACCGCGAACGCCGCGAAGGCAAAGTGCGCGGACCGTTGCACGGCATCCCGGTGGCGGTGAAGGACAACATCCTCACCACCAGCATGCCCAGCTCGGGTGGCGCCCTGGCGTTCAAGGATTACATCCCGCCCTACGAGGCTACCCTGGTGACCAACCTGCGGGAGGCCGGGGCGATCGTCATGGCCAAGTCCACGCTCACCGAGCTGGCCAACTGGATGGCCGCGCCCCCGACCCCCATGGAGGGCGGCTATAACGCCGTGCGCGGATACAGCTATAACCCCTACGACCCGAGGGCCAAGGACAACGGCGAGCCCTATCTCTCCACGGGCGGTTCCAGTTCGGGTATCGGGGTCTCGGCCGAGTTCTGGGCTGCCAATGTCGGCACCGACACCGGCGGCTCGGTGGTTAATCCCGCCAACGCCAGCATGCAGGTGGGCCTGCGCCCGACCACGGGCCGGATCAGCCGCTGGGGCATCATCCCCATCACCCTGGATCAGGATTCCGCCGGGCCCATGGGCAAGACCGTCATGGATGTGGCCATCATGATGGGGGCCCTGGAAGGGGCCACCCCGGACTCCCACGACGATGCCACCAAGACCTGCGCGCCGCCCCCGGGCCGGGATTACACCCAATACCTAAAGGCCGATGCCCTGAAGGGGGCGCGGATCGGCATCCCGCGCACCTCGTACTATGAGCCCTCGCAGCTGCCGGGCACTCCGGCGCCCTCGCGCGGCTTGCGCCCCGACGAGGCCGAGGCCATGAAAGGCGCCATTGAGGTGCTGAAGGCCCAGGGGGCCACCGTGGTCGATCCCGCCGACCTGCCTTCGGTCACCTCGGCCGATCCCCAGAACAATATCCTGGTTCGCCAGATCTGTGGTGCGCCGGCATTTATTTCAGGCGAGGAGGGGGTTTGTTCGACGGTTTTACGCTATGGGATGAAGCGAGACTTCAACGCTTTTCTGAAGACTTTAGGGGCCGGCGCCCCGGTAAAGTCGCTCACCGAGCTGCGCACCTGGAACTCCGAACACGCGGCGCCCACCAATGGAAGCATGGGGGCGATCCGCTATGGCCAGCGTCAGCTTGACCTGGCCGACGCCATAGACCTCGAAAAGGATAAGGCGCGCTATGAGGAAGACCGGGCCCGCGACCTGCGCCTGTCGCGGGACGAGGGGATGGATGCCCCGATCAAGGCCAACAACCTCGATGTGCTCATGTTCCCCGGGTCGGGAGCGACCGATATCGGCACCAAGGCAGGTTATCCGGCCATTGCCGTGCCCTACGCCATGGTCGGCAACCCCAATGGGCCTGCCAGCGACCCCGCCGACGCCAAAACCCGGCCGTTCGGGGTGAGTTTCCTGGGGCTGGCTTGCACCGAGCCCCGGCTGTTCGCTATCGCATATGCATTCGAACAGGTTACTCGGAAAAGAATTCCTCCAAAATCAACGCCTTAAGAGAGTTTTCTCATCTAATTTAGAAGTTACCTGAAGGGTCATCACATGAAGCTCCCGGTCCTCATGGCCGCCGTCCTGGCGCCCACGTTTGCTCTGGCGGCCCCCAATCCTCTGGAATACGCAGCCTTCCCGGTCGAGATCGAACTGCACAAGGAGGGTAAGACCTACTTCTTTCAGAACGAGCGGGGGAAACCTTTCTATACCAGCGACCGGGACGAGCCTGGGAAATCCACCTGCTGGGGGAAGTGTATCGAGGTCTGGGCCCCCTTGCTGTCTGAGGCCGGCGCCAAGCCCATCGGCAAGGACTGGACCCTGATCCCCCGCGAACTCGATCGCATGCAATGGGTCTACAAGGGCAAGCCGGTCTACTTCAACGTCGCCGAAAACTTCCTGGGTGGCGACGCGGCCCTCAATAACGATGGCCATTGGCATGTCCTGAAACCCTGAGAATGACCTGAGCCTATCGTTAACCTGTCTTGCAAGCCGCTTCGCGGGCGCGCGAATTCCTGTTAATATACCCGTCCTAAGCCTATTTTTCGCCGTTCCGGAACTACCCGTTTCCGCCGCATCCGGCCGCCTGGGAGGGCGCCGGCATTGGCCGCCATAACCATTAGCATTCGTGGGAGAGAGATCATGCTTCAGAGACGTCGTGTACTGCGCGGCATGTTGAACGGTGGGGCCGTGACGGTCGCGCTCCCGCTCTTGAACTGCTTCCTCAACGGCAATGGCAACGCGCTCGCCGATGGCAAGCCGATGCCGATCCGCTTCGGCACCTACTACTGGGCGCTGGGCATGACCAAGGCGATCTTCGTGCCGAAGAAGACCGGCGCGGGCTACGAGATCACCGAGGAAATGGAAGCCCTGCGCGGCGTGCAGAAGCACTTCAACGTGCTCACCAATTTCACCGCCTTCCGCGACAACGCCGAGAACCTGTGCCACCACACCGGCTGGGTGATCTCGCGCACCGGCATCGCGCCGATGCTGCAGCAGGAAGTGCCCGGCGAGACCCTCGACGTCACCATCGCCAACCAGATCAGCCGCACCACGCGTTTCAAGCTGTTGAACGCCTCGGCCGGCGGCGACGCGCGCGGCACGTTCTCCTACGAAACCCCGACCACGCCGAACGCACCGGAAGTCTCGCCGATGCAGTTTTACACCCGCCTGTTCGGGCCGGATTTCCAGGATCCGAACGCCAAGACCTTCACGCCGAACCCGACCGTCATGGCGCGCAAGAGCGTGCTGTCGGGCGTGCTCGATGAAATCAAGGATCTGAACGCCAAGGTCGGCGCCGAGGACAAGGCGCGGATCGACCAGTATTTCTCCGGCCTGCGCCACCTGGAAAAGCAGTTCGACCAGCAGCTCACCAAGCCCGAGCCGATCGCGGCCTGCATCGCGCCCAAGCCGTTCAAGGAAGACGCCAAGGTCGGCAATGAATCCACCGTCGTGGCCGCCCGCCACGACATGCTGACCCAGCTGATGGTCATGGCGATCGCCTGCGACCAGACCCGCGTGTTCAACATGAGCTACAACGGCCGCGGCTCGAACACCACCAAGCTCGGCTACGAAAAGCCGCACCACACCACCACCCACGAAGAGCCCGTGGATCCGCAGCTCGGCTACCAGCCGAACTGCTCGTGGTTCACCCGCCGCTGCATGGAATCGCTCGCCTCCTACATCAAGGCGTTCGCGGACCAGAAGGAAGGCGACGGCAGCCTGCTCGACAACGTGTTCATCATGGCCAACAGCGACCACGGCTACGCCCGCATCCACTCGCTGGACGGCATGGCGATGTTCTCGTTCGGCAAGGCGGGCGGCAAGGTGAAGAGCGGCCTGCATATCGATGGCGGCGGCACGGCGGTCACCCGTCTCGGCTATTCCGCCATGCGCATCATGGGCCTCGACACTCCGCAATGGGGCACCAAGAGCAACACCACGTCCAAGGAAATCGGCGAGATCCTGGCCTAACGGTCCGCCGCGCGAAATTGCGGAACGCCTGGGTCTTCGGATCCGGGCGTTTTCGTTTCAGGGGTACGGGGAAGGGGTGAACACGGATGAGGTCGAACGAAATTTCACGCCGCGCGGCGGCTTTGGGCTTCGGCGTGCTCCTTTTGGGCGCTTTGCCCGCGGTTGCGCTGGAGGATCGCGGCGCCGCGGTCGGGACGACCGTGCCCGATATCGGTGCGCCGCTGGACCAGACGGGCAAGCCGCGGACGCTCGCGAGCCTCGCCGGCAAGAACGGCACGGTGTTCCTGTTCTTCCGCTCGGCCGACTGGTGCCCCTACTGCCAGCGTCAGTTGATGGACCTGAACGCCGGACTGGCCGATATCGAAAAGCGCGGCTTCAAGATGGCGGCGCTGTCCTATGACAGCCCCGAGATCCTCGCCAAGTTCACGGAAAAGCGCGAGATCAAATTCACGCTTCTGTCGGACCCGAGGTCGGAGGTGATCGACCGCTACGGCCTGCGGGATCCCCAGTACGCCGGCAAGCCCAAGTTCGATGGCGTGCCGCGCCCGATCATCTTCATCCTCGACCCCAAGGGGGTCATCAAGGCCAAGCTCTATGAGGAGAGCTACAAGGACCGCCCGCCGGTGGACCAGGTTCTGGCCAAGATCGACGAAGTTGCCGCGAAATAATCGGCTCGCGCGAAGTTTGGTTTTCCTGGACCGCCCGTATGGGCTAGGGAATATGCCAACCCCGCCGGAGAGCCCTGTTGGCCGCGAATATCGACATCGGCGCATATAGCGAAGCGCTCGTCGTCCTCGGGACCGCGGGCGTGATCGTGCCGTTGTTCCGCAAACTGGGGATCAGCCCGGTATTGGCCTACCTGGGGGCGGGCGCGGTGCTGGGGCCTCTGGGCCTGGGCTCGCTGGTGTCCGGATATCCCGGCCTCTACTGGTTCACGGTCGGCAACGCCAAGAACCTGGAGGGGGTGGCCGAACTCGGCATCGTCTTCCTGTTTTTCCTGATCGGGATCGAACTGTCGTTCCAGCGCCTCGTCGCCATGCGCCGGCTGGTGCTGGGGCTGGGCACCCTGCAAGTGCTGGTCTCCACCGCCGCCGTGGTCGGGGTGGCGCTGCTGGCCGGCCTCGCGCCGCCGGTGGCCCTGATCGTCGGCATGACGCTGTCGCTGTCCTCGACCGCCATCGTGCTGGAGGTGCTCTCGAACCAGGGCCGCCTCGCCAGCACCACCGGCCGTGCCAGCTTCTCGGTGCTGCTGGCGCAGGACATCGCCGTGATCCCGGTGTTGATGTTCATCTCCATCATGGGCGCCAACGCCGGCGGCTCGGTGCTGGAAAGCCTCGCGGCCGCGCTGATCCAGGCGGGCGCGGCTCTGGTGGTGATCGTGGTGGCGGGGCGCATCCTGCTCAAGCCGCTGTTCCGCATGGTGGCCGGCAGCAAGACCACCGAACTGTTCATCGCCGCGGTGCTGTTCGTGATCGTGGGCGCGGGTGCGCTCGCGCACCAGGCCGGCTTGTCCATGGCGCTGGGCGCCTTCGTCGCCGGCCTGCTGCTGGCCGAAACCGAATTCGACAAGGCGATCGAAACCGCGGTGGCGCCGTTCAAGAGCCTGCTGTTGGGGCTGTTCTTCTTCACCGTCGGCATGAACATCGACGTGCGCGAGATCCTGCGGGAGCCGTTGTGGATCGCGGGTGGTGTCGTCGGGCTGATCGCCCTCAAGGCGGTGCTGCTGGCGGTGGCGGGCAGGGCGTTCCGCCTGCCGTGGGGCGCGGCGGTGGAAACCGGATTGCTGCTGGGGCCGGGCGGGGAATTCGCCTTCGTCGGGATCGGATTGGCCGCCAGCCTGGGGCTGGTCGCCAAGGACGTTTCGGGTTTCGCGCTGGCGGTGGTGGCGCTGACCATGGCGGCGACGCCGCTGCTGGCGATCGCCGGGGAGCGCATCGCGCAACGCCTCGCCGGTCCGGCCCCGGTCGACCCCGAACTCTCCGCGGCGCCGGATCGCCACGAGGGGCACGCGATCGTTGTCGGCCATGGCCGGGTCGGGAAAGTGGTGTGCGCGCTGCTCAAGGAACATCAGGTGCCGTTCATCGCCGCCGACAGCCACACGCCGACCGTGAGCCGTGAGCGCAAAGAGGGCAGCAACGTCTATTACGGCGACGCCAGCGACCCGGAGTTCCTAAAGACCTGCGGCCTGATGGCGGCCAAGGGCGTGATCATCACGATCGACGCCCACGCCACCGTCGACGAGGTGGTGCGCAGCGTGCGCGCGCTACGCCCCGACGTGCTGATCGTCGCGCGGGCGCGGGACGAGCGCCACGCCCGGCACCTGTATGAAATCGGCGCCAGCGACGCGGTGCCGGAAACCGTCGAAGCCAGTTTGCAGCTGTCGGAGGCCACGCTGGTGGGCCTGGGAATCGCTACCGGTCTCGCGATCGCCTCGATCCACGAGAAGCGCGACGAGTTCCGCAAGGCCTTGCAATCCGCGGCCCAGAAGGTCGGCAGGGACGGGGCGCATACGCTGCGCTCCAAGCGCAAAACACCGCCTCAGTAGAAACCGGCTTCCACGAGCACGCGCAGGGACGTGTAAAAGTGTTCGTTCATGGCCGCGGCCGCGCCGGCCGCGTCGCGGTCGGCGACGGTTTGCGCCAGACGCTCATGCAGCGACACGATGAGCTCGGTGTTCTCGCGGTTCGGCTGGTCGACCGCCGCGATCGCCCCCTGCGTCGCGGCGCCGAAAGACGCGATGATGGTATGGAAGACGCCGTTGCGGGTGGCCTGGGCGATTAAAGTGTGAAGCGCGATGTCGTGCTGGGTCATCTCGGCGCGGTGGGCCATCGATTTGCGCATGGCGCTCGCGCGGGCCACCATGGCGCGGGCTTCCTCGTCGGTCCTGCGGTTGGCGGCGAGCTCGGCGGCGCGCACTTCCAGGGCGCGGCGCGCATCCCAAATATGCTGCACGGTCATCTGGCCGGTATGCAGCGCGTGTTCGAGGGGCAGGGCCAGGATCAGGTGATCGACAGTGCCGACGCGTGCGCGGCGGCCGCTGCCCACGTCGATGAGCTTGAGGGCTGCCAGTGCGCCGAAGGCCTCGCGCACCACGGTCCGGCTGACCTTGAGCTCCTCGGCGATTTCGGCTTCGCTGGGGAGGGTGTCTCCGGCGGTCAGGTGGCGTTCGCGCATGTATTGGACGACCGCGGCGCTGACCTTTTGCACCAAGGTTTCGCAGTTCGCGGCGGCTGCTTCGGCCTTGCGGCCTTTTGACTTCGCCTCAGGCCCCTTGAGTTTCAGTGGCATGCCATAAGTCTCGCACGCTTTTTCATATCGATATGATGACTTTTCAAAACATATCAGAACGCTTCCCGCGCGGGATCAAGCGCCGTGCGGCGGTATCGCCCGAAGGGTTTGTTTCGTTCGGTTGGCAACGCCGGCTTGTAAAGGGACTGCGTGCCCTTTCCGGCGGTCAATTTATTTCGGCATTTCAGGTACTTGAATCGGCCTGAGACCGGTTTGCTTTTGCACTGCGATGCAATAGGCTTTTCCCCTCGCAGGACATCACCGGGGGATATTCCATGCGGATCAGGCAGAGCGTTTGCGTTGCGGTCATTGCGGCGTTGCCGCTGGTGGCCTGCTCCAAGACAGAAGCCCCTTACGCGGTCGAGGAAGTGCCGCTGGCGCAAGTCTCGGCCGACCTCGCCGCCGGAAAGACCACATCGGTCGCGGTCACCAAGGCCTATATCGCGCGCATCAGGCAATACGACGGCCCGTTGCATTCGGTGATCCGAATCGCGCCGGACGCGCTCGATCAGGCGGCAGCCTCCGACGCCCGCCGCAAGGCCGGCAAGGCGCTCGGCCCCCTCGATGGCGTGCCGCTCCTGTTCAAGGACAATATCGACACCGTCGGCATGCCGACGACGGCGGGCTCCTACGCCCTGATCGACAACCTGCCGGCCAAGGATGCCGAAGTGGCGCGGCGTCTGCGCGAAGCGGGCGTGGTGGTGTTGGGCAAGAACAACCTCTCGCAGTTCGCCGGGTTCCGCACGACTTCGGCTTTTAACAGTTCGACGGTCGGCGGCGGCGCCTTCAATCCCTATAACACCGAGAACTCCACGTGCGGTTCCAGTTCGGGCTCGGGCGTCGCGTCGGCGGCCAGCTTTGCCGCCGCGGCCATAGGCACCGAGACCGATGGCTCGGTGGTGTGCCCGTCGTCCACCAACGGCCTGGTCGGGATCAAACCCACGATCGCGCTGGTGTCGCGGCGCGGCGTGGTGCCCATCAGCCATACCCAGGATTCCACCGGTCCGATGGCGCGCAGCGTCACCGACGCGGCGATGCTGCTCACCGTGATGGCGGGCAGCGATCCCGGCGATGCACAGTCCGCCGAATCCGATGCCCACAAGGCCGACTATGTGAAGGCGCTCGATGCCCAGTCGCTGAAGGGCGCCCGTTTGGGTGTGCTGCGCGGGACACAAGGCACCTCGGAGGCGACCGAGCCGGTCTACAACGCGGCGCTGGAAGTGCTGAGGGCGCAAGGCGCCGAACTGGTCGAGATCCCGCGCGAGCAGCTCGAGGATCTGAGCCAGGAACAGCTCACGGTGCTCTACTACGATTTCAAGCAGGATCTCGCGGCCTATCTCGCCACCACCTCGCCCGAGAAGGTGAAGGTGCGCACGCTGGCCGACCTGATGGCGTTCAACAAGACCGACGAGCACGAGAAGGTCCACGGCCAGGAGGTGTTCGAATTCTCCGAGGCCACCACCGATTTCGACGCCCCGGAATACAAGGACGCACGCGCGCTCGGCTTGCAGAAGGCGCGTACCGAAGGCATCGACAAGTGGTTGCGGGAAAACAACATCACCGCGGTTCTGGCGCTCACCAACGCGCCGGGCGGCAAGGTCAATCCCGACGGGTTCGTCCCGCCGCATGGCATCACGAAACGGGAAGACAAGGGCGACAAACCGCCGCATGCCACCACCTATGCGTCGATCGCGGGCTACCCGAACCTTACGGTGCCCATGGGTTTGGTGAACGGCATGCCGGTGGGCCTGACCTTCATCGGCCCAGCGTGGTCCGAGGCGACCTTGCTGTCCTATGGCTATGCCTACGAACAGGCATCGCACGCCCGCGTGCCGCCCACGGCCTACAAGGCCGCGAAAAAATGAGGTTCGCTTAGTAAGGTCGCCGCGAAGAAATAGTCTTGGAGGTTCCCATGTTGTTGCGCCGCCCGATTGCCGTTGCCCTGATCCTCGCGCTGCCGCTGGCGGCATGTTCCAGGAAGGAGGCGTCCGCGCCTTATGCGGTGGCGGAGGTGTCGCTGGAACAGGTGTCCGCCGACCTGAAGGCAGGAAAGACCACATCGGTCGCGGCGACCAAGGCCTATATCGAACGCATCAAGGCGTTCGATGCGCCGCTGCATGCCGTGATCCTGGTGGCGCCGGACGCCGAACAGCAGGCTGCGGCATCCGACGCGCACCGCAAGGCGGGCAAGGCGCTGGGGCCGCTCGATGGCGTGCCGGTGCTGCTCAAGGACAATATCGACGCGACCGGTATGGCGACCACCGCCGGATCTTACGCGCTCGCCGCCAACAGGCCGGCGCAGGATTCCGAGGTCGCCAAGCGCCTCAAGGCCGCGGGTGTGGTGATCCTCGGCAAAGCCAACCTCTCGCAGTGGGCCGCCTGGCGCGCCACCACCGCCTTCAACGGTTCCACCGTCGGTGGCGGGGTGCATAACCCCTATGACATCACCAAGAGCGCGGCGGGCTCGTCGTCCGGTTCGGGCGTGGCCGCCGCCGCGAGCTTCGCCGCAGCCACGGTCGGCACGGAAACCTCGGGCTCGATCACCGGTCCTTCCAACGTCAACGGCGTGGTCGGGATCAAGCCGACCATCGCGCTGGTGTCGCGTCGCGGCATCGTGCCGATCAGCCACAATCAGGACACGGCAGGCCCCATGGCGCGCAGCGTCAAGGACGCGGCCATGTTGCTGAATGCCATGGCCGGCTCCGATCCCGGCGACCCGGCCTCGGCGGAAGCCGATGCGCATAAGACCGACTATGTGGCGGCGCTGAAGCCCGATGCCCTGAAGGGCGTGCGGGTGGGCGTGCTGCGCGGGCTTCGCGCGCAGAACGAGAAGACCAACCCGGTGTTCCAGGCCGCCGTCGACGTGATGAAAGCGCAGGGGGCCGAGACCGTCGATATCGATGTCAGCCCGCTGGAAGACCTCACGCCCGAGATGCGCACCATCCTGCTCTATGACTTCAAGCAGGATCTGAACGCTTATCTTGCCGGCACTTCGCCGGAGCAGGTCAAGACCCGGAACCTCACCGACCTGATCGCCTTCAACGCCACCGAGGAGCACGAGAAGCTCCACACCCAGGAGAATTTCGAGCTCTCCGACCAGACCAAGGGCTTCGAGGAGCAGGAGTACAAGGACACCTTGGCCTCGGTGAAGGCCAAGGCCGGTGTGAACGGCATCGACAAGTTGCTCAAGGACAACAATGTCGACGTGTTGGTGAACCTCACCGGCGGTCCCGCCAACACCATCGTGCCCGACGGCACCGCCACCGGCGGTCCGGTCGCCGACCGGCCCAAGGGCTCGACGCCGCCGTCCATGACCTCCTACGCCGCCATCGCCGGCTATCCGCATCTGTCGGTGCCGGCGGGCCTGGTGGAAGGGATGCCGGTGGGCGTCTCGTTCATCGGCACGGCGTGGACCGAGGCCAAACTGCTCGCTTACGGTTATGCCTACGAACAGGCGTCACACGCGCGTGTGGCGCCGAAGGTGCCGGCCGCCCCGGCGCCGGCGCAGTAACGAAACACATGAAGGGGACACAACATATGCTGCCTATGACCCGCCGCCTGGCCTGCGTGGCCATCGCTCTGACCCTGCCGCTCGCCGCCTGCTCCAAGAAGGACGTGGCCTATAACGTCGAGGAAGTGCCGCTGGCCCAGGTATCGGCGGACCTGGCCGCCAAGAAGACCACTTCGGTGGCGGTGACCAAGGCTTATATCGCGCGCATCAAGCAGTACGACGCGCCGCTGAATTCCGTGATCCTGATCGCGCCGGACGCGGAACAACAGGCGGCAGCCGCCGACAAGCGCCGCGCCGAGGGCAAGGCGCTCGGGCCCCTGGACGGTGTGCCGATCTTGATCAAGGACAATATCGACGCCACCGGCATGCCCACCACCGCCGGCTCCTACGTGCTGGAACACAACCTGCCGGCCAAGGATTCCGAAGTGGCGCGGCGCCTGCGCCTCGCGGGCGCGGTGATCCTCGGCAAGACCAACCTGTCGCAATGGGCGGGCTGGCGCGACATCAACTCCTTCAACGGTTCGACGGTCGGCAAGGGGCCGCATAACCCCTATGACCTGACCCGCACGCCTGCCGGTTCTTCGTCCGGTTCGGGCATCGCGACCGCCACCAGTTTCGCCGCCGCCACCATCGGCACCGAAACCTCGGGTTCGATCACCGGCCCCTCGACCATCAACGGCATCGTCGGCTTGAAGCCGACCATCGCGTTGATATCGCGCAGGGGCATCGTGCCCATCGGCCATACCCAGGACACGTCGGGTCCGATGGCGCGCAGCGTCATGGATGCGGCGATCCTGCTGAACGCCGTGGCCGGCACGGACACCGATCCGCAGACCCCGGACCCGGACTCCAAGGACGCCGACGCGCATAAGGTGGACTATACCGCCGCGCTGAAGCCCGACGCGCTCAAGGGCGTGCGTCTCGGCGTGGTGCGCGGTCTGCGCGGCTACGATGAAAAGACCGAGCCGGTCTACAACGCGGCGCTGGAGGTGCTGAAGGCGCAGGGCGCGGAGCTGGTGGAGATCGGCGACCCGCATTGGGAAGACCTGTCGAACGAGCAACGCATCATCCTATCCTATGATTTCAAGCAGGATCTGAACGCCTATCTCGCCGGTACCGATCCCGCCAAGGTGAAGTCGCGGACCCTGACCGAAGCCATCGCCTTCAACACCACCGACGAACGCGAGAAGGGCCACGGCAACGAGGTGTGGGTGCAATCCGACGCCACCACCGGATTCGAGGCCGACGAGTACAAGAACCTGCTCGCCGAGATCCGCCGCAAGACCCGCGACGAAGGTATCGACAAGCTGCTCAAGGACAACAACGTCGAAGCGCTGGTGAACCTCACCGGCGGCCCGGCGGCGGTGATCCAGCCCGATGGCACCAAGACCCTCGGCGCCGGTTCCACCCACGAGAAGGGCGCCGTGCCGCCCTCGGCCACCCTTTATGCCGCAGTGGCGCAGTACCCGCACCTGACCGTGCCCATGGGGCAGGTGGATGGCTTGCCCGTCGGCCTGTCGTTCATCGGCACCGCCTGGACCGAGGACAAGCTGCTCGCTTACGGATATGCCTATGAGCAGGCGTCCCATAAGCGCGTGCCGCCGACCGCCTACAAGACGGCGGTTGCCGAGAAGAAATAAGCAAGACCCCGGGGCGCAGGAGAACAACCTGCGCCCCAAGTGTTTGTGCGAGAGAGTGTTTGTGCGAGAGAGTGTTTGTGGAGGGGGAATGATTATGCGCACCTGGTTCGCCGCCGCCTGCATGGCGGCTTGCATCGGCACCGCTCATGCCCAGTCTGACTTCAATCGGGCTGCCTTCGACAAGACCGACAGGATCTTCGACGAGTACCGGCTGGATGCCCATATCCCCGGCCTGGTCTACGGCATCGTCATGGACGGCAAGCTGGTGCATGTGAAGGGCTTCGGCATCCAGGACACCGATAACAGGCGCCCGGTGACGGCGGACTCCTTGTTTCGCATCGCCTCCATGAGCAAGGCGTTCACGGCGCTCACCATCCTCAAGCTCAGGGACGAAGGCAAGCTGCGCCTCGATGCCCCGGCCGAGGACTATGTGCCGGAGATGAAGGGCTGGATCTATCCCACCTCCGACAGCCCGAAGATCACGGTGCGCGACCTGCTGAGCCACGCGGGGGGATTCGTCACCGACAATCCCCTCGGCGACCGTCAGACGCCGATGCCGGAAGACGAGTTCACGCGCATTCTCAAGGAAGGCGTGCCGCTCACCCGCGCGCCCGAGATGGCCTATGAGTATTCCAACATGGGCTACGGTATCCTCGGGCGCATCATCACCAATGTCTCCAAGACGCCCTATGCCGGTCTCATCACGCAACAGGTGATGAAGCCGCTGGGCATGGACTCCACCGGTTACTATGCCGACCGGGCGCCGCTGGAGCGCCGCGCGCTGGGCTACCGCTGGGAGGACCAGACCTGGAAGATCGAGCCGTTCCTGGCCCACGGGGCACTTGGCGCCATGGGCGGCGTGCAGACCAGCGCCAACGATTACGCCAAATGGGTGGCGTTCCTGCTCCAGGCCTGGCCGCCGCGCGACGGCGCGGACACCGGCCCAGCCAAGCGCGCGACCGTGCGTGAGTTAAGCCAGGGGGTCGGCTTCGCCTCTGTCCAGGGCCGCCCGGGTGGCGGGCCGGATGCCTGCAAGCAGCCGGTCTATTACGGCAAGGCGTTCCGCGTTGCGATCGATTGCGATCTTGGCCTCGCGCTCTATCACGGCGGCGGTTATCCCGGTTACGGCTCGCATGTGGTGCTGTTCGTGGACCGGGGTGTCGGCATCTTCGCTTTCGCCAACCGCACTTACGCCGGCCCGGTGCCGCCGATCTGGAATGCGGCCGTGGCGCTGCTCAAGGACGGGCAGATGGGGACCGCGGCAACCATGGCTGTCAGCGATACGCTCGCGTCGCGCTATCAGGCCATCGCCGCGATCTACAAAACCGGCGACGTCAAGGCCGGCGGCGATATCCTGGCGCTCAACTTCCTGATGGACCGCACCGCCGAGAACTGGGCCAAGGATCTGGCGGCGCTCAAGGCCAATGTCGGGGAGTGCGATACCAGCGCGCCCATCACGCCCACCGGCGCACTCTCCGGTACCTTCCGCTGGCGCTGCGCCAACGGGCGGGTGAAGGGCGACCTATTGCTGTCGGGGGATAAGCCGGCGCGAATCCAGAGCGTGAGTTACAGCCCGATTATGCCCTGAAGCGCAAAGCCTTTTATCTTGTGGATAAATCCGCGATGACGGTGGAAATCCTGGCAGCCTGATTTTACCTTCGCGGCCCTTTTCCATGGTTCAGGGTCCGTTATGGCTGCCGACATCCAACGTCTCGCCACCGTCATCGCTTTCGAGATCAACGCCAAGCCGGCGCAGGCCGCCGCCGCCATCGGCCTTCTGGATGAAGGCGCGACCGTTCCGTTCATCGCCCGCTACCGCAAGGAAGTCACCGGCGGCCTCGACGACACCCAGTTGCGCCAGCTGGAGGAGCGGCTGGGCTATCTGCGCGAGCTGGAATCGCGCCGCGACGCGATCGTCGCCTCCATCCGCGAGCAAGGGAAACTGACCCCCGAGTTGGAAGCCAAACTGGGCGCCGCCGGCACCAAGGCCGAGTTGGAAGACATCTACCTGCCGTTCAAGCCCAAGCGCCGCACCAAGGCCGAGATCGCCCGCGAGAACGGCCTCGGGCCCCTGGCGGAAGCCATTCTCGCCGACCGTTCGCTGGTTCCGGCGGAACTTGCTACCGGGTACCTCAATGAAAAGGTCGCCGATGTGAAAGCCGCCCTGGAAGGCGCGCGCGACATCATCGCCGAGCAGATGGCCGAGAACGCGGACCTGATCGGCCGTTTGCGCGCCTACATGAAAGAGAAAGCCTTCCTGCGGTCCAAGGTCAGCGAGGGCAAGCAGGCCGAAGGCGCCAAATTCTCGGACTACTTCGACCATTCCGAACGCTGGGCCACGACCCCCAGCCACCGGGCGCTCGCCATGCTGCGCGGGCGTAATGAAGAGATTCTGTTCCTGGAACTGGAGCTCGATGCCGACTACACGGGCGCGGTGAAGCCTGCCGAGCAGATGGTTATGGACGCTTACGCCATCGGCAAGACCAAGCCCGGTGACCAGTGGCTGGCGACCGTGGCCGGCTGGGCGTGGCGGGTGAAGATCTCGCTGCACTTGTCGCTGGAGCTGATGACCGAGCTGCGCGAACGGGCGGGGCAGGAGGCCATCACGGTGTTCGCCCGCAACCTCAAGGATCTGCTGCTGGCGTCGCCGGCGGGTTCGCGCCCGACCATGGGGCTCGATCCCGGTATTCGCACCGGCGTGAAGGTGGCGGTGATCGATGGTACCGGTAAATTGGTCGCGACCACCACCGTCTACCCCTTCCCGCCCAAGAACGATGTGCGCGGCACGCAGGCCGAACTGGCGGGCCTGATCCGCAAGCACGGCGTGGAGCTGATCGCCATCGGCAACGGCACCGGCAGCCGCGAGACCGAGAAACTGGTGGCCGACATGATCGCGGCCATGCCAGCGCCGAAACCGACCAAGGTTATCGTCAGCGAGGCCGGGGCTTCGGTCTATTCCGCCTCGGAGCGCGCGGCGAAGGAATTCCCGCAGCTCGACGTCTCCTTGCGCGGGGCGGTGTCGATCGCCCGTCGCCTGCAAGACCCGCTCGCGGAGCTGGTCAAGATCGAGCCCAAGTCTATCGGTGTCGGCCAGTACCAGCACGACGTGGACCAGCACCGCCTGGGCAAATCCCTCGACGGCGTGGTCGAGGACGCCGTGAACGCTGTGGGCGTGGACTTGAACACCGCTTCGGCGCCGCTGCTGGCGCGGGTGTCGGGCCTTGGCGAATCATTGGCCGACGCCATTGTCGCGCACCGCGATACCACGGGGCCGTTCGCCAGCCGCAAGGATCTGCTCAAGGTCAGCCGCCTGGGCCAGCGCACCTTCGAACAATGCGCGGGTTTCCTGCGCATCTCCAACGGCACGGAGCCATTGGATGCATCGGCGGTGCATCCGGAAGCCTATGACGTGGCGCGCAAGATCGTGGCGGCCTGCGGCCGCGATATCCGCGAGCTGATGGGCAACAGCGCTGCCCTGAAGGCGCTCGATCCCAAGCAGTTCGTCGACGAGCGTTTCGGATTGCCGACCGTGAAGGACATCATCGCCGAGCTCGACAAACCCGGCCGCGACCCCCGGCCCGCCTTCAAGACCGCGACCTTCGCCGAAGGAGTCGAGGAATTGAAGGACTTGATCCCCGGCATGCTGCTGGAAGGCACGGTCACCAATGTCGCCGCCTTCGGCGCGTTCGTGGATATCGGCGTGCACCAGGATGGCTTGGTGCACGTTTCGCAGCTGGCCGACCGGTTCGTGAAGGATGCTCACGAGGTGGTGAAGGCCGGCGACGTTGTGAAGGTGCGGGTGCTGGAGGTGGACATTCCCCGGAAGCGCATCAGCTTGACGATGAAGAAGGACGGCACCGCCGCGCCGAAGTCCGCGCATAGCGACGGCCCGAGGGACACCAAGCCGCGCTCCCGCGACCTGCCGCGTCAGGCTCCCATGGAAAGCGCGTTGGGTGCGGCGTTCGCGGCGGCGATGAAGCGGAAATAGAAAAGGACGGGCCATCGGCCCGTCCTTCCTTCACCGTTCCCGGCGCTAAGCGCGGTTGCGACCGGCCTCAGGGGCGCCTCTCATGGACGCCTCTCGGGGGCGCCAGATGGCCTTATTCGCACCGTATGCATCGCGCGCTCGATGTCGCGGATCGCCGTGTCTGGTGGCGATCCGCCGCCGGCATCAGCGTTTGCGCGTGGATGGTTTCTTGGCGGCCTCCAACTGGGCTTCCAAATCATGGACCTTGGCCTGTTCCTGCTGAAGCGCGGTAGCCGATTCCGCCACCTTCTTCTCGTCCGCCTCGAACTTGGCTTTCCAGGCATCGCGATCGGTGGTGAGCGCGGTTACCGTGGCGTCGCGTTGAGCCAGTTTTGTGTTGAGGCTGTTGGCGTAAACCCCGACCCCGATCAGTCCAATCACCGCCGCGAATAGGCAGAAGCGGACGATTCCGTTGGCACTGCTCATTTGGTTCTCCCTTTACATGACAGTTTTTGCTGTCTAACTCCCGGCGCGCTGCGCTGGAATAAGGGAAACCCTACGGATGCAGCGTTGTGAACGGGAGGGGAGGACTACCGCCGGTTAAGCGGTCCTTTCCGGCACCGCCCTGTGGATGCGGGACATGAAGAACAGCGACACCAGCGACGCGCCCACCACCACGTAGCCCAGGCGCTCGAAGTGTTCGAGGTGGCCATCCAGGCTCTGCAGCACCAGCGCGCCCGCGAGCACCGAGGCGAACCCGCCCGACACCTGCTGGATCGACGAACTGATGGCATTGAAGGCGCCGCGCTTGGTGATTTCCGGGATCGCGGTCATCAGCGCCTGGGACGGGATCATGCGCGAGAAGATACCCACGAACAGCAGCACGTTGATCAGGATCACGCCCCACAGCGGCGTCGCGCCCAGGCGGGTGTAGTAGAGCACCATGACGACCGACAGCGTGGTGCCGAACAGGAAGGTCTGGAACTTACCGACTTTGTCCGAGAGGCGGCCGACCACCGGGCCGATGAACATGGTGCAGATGCCGGTGATCAGATAGATCGTCGGCAGGTGGTCCAGGCTGATCTTGAGGTTGTTGACGGTGAAGGCGCTGCCGAACGGCATCAGCATGTAGCCGCCGGTCGCCAGCAGCGCGGTGGTGCAGAACGCCAGCGTGTGCCTCGGCTCGGTCAAGGTGGCGATCAGGTGGCCGATTGGGCTGCGTTCCTGCTTCAGGTGCAGGTGGGCATCCACCGGCTTCAGCTTCAGGGCGATGATGATGCCAACCACGGTACCGATCACCACGATCATCACGAAGGGCGCGTGCCAATCCCACAGGTTCGAGAAGAATAGCCCCGCCGGCAGGCCCATGATCTGGCTGGCGGCGAAGGCGGACTGCATCAGGCCCATGACCCGTCCGCGCATCTCGAGAGGGAACAGGTCGGTGGCGATGGCCAGCACCACCGACCCGATCACGCCCGCGAACACGCCGGTGACGATCCGGGCGGCGAGCAAAAGGTGGAATGTGCTGGCGACGCCGCACAGAAGCGTGCCCAGGATGAAGCCCACGTAGAAGAACAGGAGCAGCTTCTTGCGGTCGAAGCGGTCGGCGAAGCCGGCGGCGGCGATACCCGAAACCCCGGCGCTGAAGGCGTAGACCGACACGATCCAGCCGAACTGCTGGGTGGTGATCGACAGTGCCGGCATGACCATGGCGCCCAAGGGCGAAATGATCATGAAGTCGAGGATGATCGTGAATTGCAGGAAGGCGAGGATCGCCACCACGAATTTCTGGTAGCCGGTGAACCCGCCCACCTTCTTATCGGCGGCCGGAGTGGTCTCTGCTGATGCGGACATCGGGGGCACGCGCGCGAGGTGGGCTGGGCCGAATGTTATGCCGCGAAACGGGAATTAAGGCGAGGGGGCGAAACGCCCGAACCTCGCGCTTGGGGGCACGGGGTTCGGGTCGCCGAAGCTTTCAGTGGCGGTTAAGGGGGGCTTTTCGCGGGGTGCCGGCCGGGGGGCATCGCCGCCGGGACTCACGGTCGCCGGCTTCTCGGCCTTGGTGGCGGGGCCGCTTCCGCCGCGGCCAAATGGGCTGCCGCTGAACAGGTACATGCCGATGCCAATCATCGCCACCGGAGCGCCGACGATAGAAATACGGACCGCCGTTGCTGTCGTCCATGGACTCTGCCTCCTCGGGTAATTGGGGCCACGGTTTAAATGACGCAACAAACGCATTGGTTCCCTACGCCGGAAGGTTGCAAAACCGACGCGGCCGCGTGACGCATGACGTAGGGCTGACTCGGCTGCTCTCCAAACGGGTAGTGCAGGGTTGATTGGGATCAACTTGTCCACAATCGATTTGCGGCACGCTTGACGCGTGATTCCGGCGCCTTAAAGTTTTCTACGGCGCATTAGATTCGCAAGGTCTTTCACATGCACGCTCTACGGTTCGCGATTCCGGTTGTCTTCGCACTGTTGGCGGCTGGCTCCGCTCTGGGCCAAACGGTGGGCTCGATCACCGTCACGGACGCTTGGGTAAGGGCGTTGGCGCGTGGAAATTTGGGCGTCACCGCCTATTTTCAGTTGGTCAACCGCGGCCAAAGCGACGACCGTTTGGTGGAGGTCTATTCGGCCCCGTTCGGCCGCGCAACTTTCGGCGAGGTCCATACCCGGGGTATTGTCCCAAAGATCGAGCCGTTGGAAAGCATTGAGGTGCCGGCGAACGACGTGGTGAGGCTGCGCCCCGGCCGGATCTTCGTCATTCTGACGCCACAGGCGCAACGGATGCGGCCGGGAATGAGCGTGCCCTTGACGCTGACTTTCGAACGGTCCGGTCAGCTCGAGATAACCGCGCGCGTCACCAATCAGGCGCTCGGTAATCTGCGGTAAAAATCGGGAAGATCAAGGTTACGCGGCGAGACCACCCGTCCGGACGATGAAATCCGCGATCTCGCGCACGCCTTCCTTGGCCTTGAGGTTCGAGAACACGAACGGGCGGCTGCCGCGCTGCTTCTTCGCGTCCCGGTCCATGACCTCGAGCGACGCGCCGACATGGGGCGCGAGGTCGGTTTTGTTGATCACCAGAAGGTCCGAGCGCGTGATGCCCGGACCGCCCTTGCGGGGGATTTTCTCGCCGCCGGAGACGTCGATCACATAGATGGTCATGTCGGCCAGTTCCGGGCTGAAGGTGGCGGCCAGGTTATCGCCGCCGGACTCGATCAGGATCAGGTCGAGGGTGGGGAATTTCCGGCGCATCTCGCGCACGGCCGCCATGTTGATGGAGGCGTCCTCGCGGATGGCGGTGTGCGGGCAGCCGCCGGTCTCGACGCCCATGATGCGCTCCTCGGGCAAGGCGCCCGCGCGCATCAGGATCAGGGCGTCCTCCTTGGTGTAGATGTCGTTGGTGATGGCGCAGATGTCGTAGCGGTCGCGGAACACCGTGCACAGTGCTTCCATCAGCGCGGTCTTGCCGGAACCAACCGGGCCGCAGATGCCGACGCGCAGGGGGCCATGATCATCGGTTGTCATGAGCGGAACAGCCTTGTGTATTGGGTTTCGTGTTTCATGGCGGCGATATCGGTCAGCACCGCCGCGCCACCCAGGTCATCGAGCGTATGAGGAAGGGCGGCTTCGGCGGCCCGCGCCACCGGGCCTTCCAGACGGGTAAGCACGATCTGGCCATCGGTATGGCCGAGCGGAATCAGCCGCACGCCGGCGGAGACGAGGTTGGCGCCGAAGGCTTGCAGATAGGCATGCAGGGCGGTCGTCAAGTCGATGCCGTGATCGGCTGCCGCAGTGGCGACGGCCACGGGGTATGGCAGGGATTCATCCCCCGCATCGAGTTGCTCCAGCGCCGGGCTGCGCCAGGTCTTGCGGGTGACGGCACTGAAGGCCGACCCCTGCGCGCAGGTTTCCAGGCGCCGCTCCGCCGCCGGCGCGAAGGCCGCGGCGAGTTCGGCGATGTCGCGCAGCTTGGTGGAATCGCCCGCCGCGCGATAAGCCGCACAGAAAAAAATCGCATCGTTGCGGCCGGCGCCGAACGCCAGCACATCCTCAAGCCAGGCCGCCAGGGTGGCGGCGTTCCGCACCGCGCCGCTTTCCACCAGCCACTCCAGTCCATGGGAATAGCTGAAGGCGCCCACCGGATAGGCGGGCGACAGCCAGGCCATGAGACGATAGAGCGCCGGGTCAGTCATGCTTGCAGCCGGGGCCATGGACGTGGCCATGGTCGTGGTGATGGTCGTGGTGATGGTCCTGTCCGTGCCCATGGCCGTGGTCATGGTGGTCGTGTCCGTGGTGATCGTGCCCATGATGATCATGCCCGTGATGGTCATGATGATCGTGACCGCAACCCGGGCCATGAACATGCCCGTGATCGTGGTCATGATGATCGGCGTGGCCGCCGGTGTCGGCGTAAGCTCCGCCCTCGGGGTTGAACGGCGCCTGCACCAGGATCACTTTCGCGCCCAGGCCTTTCGCCATATCGCCCACAACATGATCCGCGTGGATGCGCAGAACACCGGGGGCGATTTCCACCGGCAGGTGGCGGTTGCCCAGATGATAGGCCACGCGCGCGAATTGCAAGGAATCCGCGCAAGTGATTTCCATCAGCTCTTCTGGCGCGGCAGCGATCAGGATGGTCTTGCCGTTGGAAAGCAGAAACCCGTCGCCGTCCTTCAGGTCCGGCACCGCGGCCAGGTTCAGCAGGAACTCGACACCCTTCTCGCTGATAAGCGTGATGCGCCGGCGGTGCCGGTACTCGTAAGTCAGCACAACCCGGTCCTCGGGGTCGGTCAGCCAATCGGCGCTGGTGGTGATGCGGGTGACGCGGAGCATGTGAACCTCTCAATACAGGAAATAGCGTTGCGCCATGGGCAGGATCTTGGCGGGTGCGCAGGTGATGATTTCGCCGTTGACCCGGACCTCGTAGGTTTCCGGGTCGACGGTGACATGGGGTGTGAAGGCGTTGTGTACCAGGTCTTTCTTGGACACGGTGCGGGTGCCGGCGACCGGCAGCAGGTCGCGCGCGACACCTAGCCGGTCGCGAAGCCCGTTGTCGGCGGCGGCCTTGGATACGAAGGTCACGGCCGAAGCGGTCACCGCGCGCCCATAGGCGCCGAACATCGGGCGGTAGTGCACGGGTTGCGGCGTGGGGATCGAGGCGTTGGGATCGCCCATGGGCGCGGCAACAATGGTGCCGCCCAGCAGCACCAGGTCGGGTTTCACCGCGAAGAACGCGGGCGACCACAATACCAGATCGGCGCGCTTGCCCACTTCGATCGAGCCGACATGCGCGGCCAGGCCATGAGCGAGGGCCGGGTTGATGGTGTACTTGGCGACGTAGCGCTTCACCCGGAAGTTGTCGTTGCCGGATTTGTCCTCGGGCAGCGCGCCGCGCTGGGCTTTCATCTTGTCGGCGGTCTGCCAGGTGCGGATCAGCACTTCACCCACCCGGCCCATGGCCTGGCTGTCGGAGGAGATGATCGAGAACGCGCCCATGTCGTGCAGGATGTCCTCGGCGGCGATGGTTTCCCTGCGGATGCGGCTTTCGGCGAAGGCCACGTCCTCGGGGATCGAGGGATCCAGGTGATGACACACCATCAGCATGTCGAGATGTTCGTCGATGGTATTTACCGTGTAAGGGCGGGTCGGGTTGGTGGAGGACGGCAGCACGTTCGCGAAGCCGCACACCTTGATGATGTCGGGGGCGTGGCCGCCGCCGGCGCCTTCGGTGTGATAGGCGTGGATTGTGCGGCCCTTGAAGGCGGCGATGGTGTCCTCGACGAAGCCGCTTTCGTTGAGGGTGTCGCTGTGGATCATCACCTGCACGTCGTGCGCATCGGCGACACCCAGGCAGCAATCGATGGCGGCCGGCGTGGTGCCCCAGTCCTCGTGCAGCTTCAATGCGCAAGCGCCGCCGAGCACCTGTTCAATCAATGCGTCGGGTGTGGAGGCATTTCCCTTGCCCGCGAAGCCCAGGTTCATGGGGAAACCGTCGGCGGCCTGGATCATGCGGGCGAGGTGCCAGGGCCCGGGCGTGCAGGTGGTGGCGTTGGTGCCGGTCGCGGGGCCGGTGCCGCCGCCCAGCATCGTGGTGACGCCGGACATCAGCGCTTCCTCGATCTGTTGCGGACAGATGAAGTGGATATGTGTGTCGATGCCGCCGGCGGTGAGGATCTTGCCTTCGCCCGCGATGGCTTCGGTGCCCGGCCCGACGATGATGTCGACGCCGGGTTGGATGTCCGGATTTCCCGCTTTGCCGATAGCAGCGATCTTGCCGTCCTTGAGGCCGACGTCGGCTTTGACGATCCCCCAGTGGTCGATGATCAGCGCGTTGGTGATGACGGTATCGACCGCGCCGGCCGCGCGGGTGGTCTGGGCTTGGCTCATGCCGTCGCGGATCGCCTTGCCGCCGCCGAATTTCACTTCCTCGCCGTAGATGGTGAAATCCTTCTCGACCGCGACGATCAGGTTGGTATCGGCCAGGCGGACTTTGTCTCCGGTGGTGGGACCGAACATATCCGCATAGGCGGCGCGGGAGATCTTCACGGGCATCAGAGTTGCCCCATGATCTTCTGGTTGAACCCGAACACCGCGCGCTTGCCGCGGTACGGCACCAGGGACACGTCGCGCGCCTGGCCAGGTTCGAAGCGCACGGCGGTGCCCGAGGCGATGTCGAGGCGCATGCCGCGCGCCTTGACGCGGTCGAATTCCAGCGCGGCGTTCACTTCGAAGAAGTGATAGTGCGAGCCGACCTGGATCGGCCGGTCGCCGGTATTGGCGACTTTCAGCGTGACCGCGGTCAGGCCGGCGTTCAGTTCGATGTCTCCGGCGGCGGGAATGATTTCACCTGGTTTCATGGCTCAGTCTCTAATCGGATGATGCACGGTTACCAGTTTGGTGCCGTCGGGGAAGGTGGCCTCCACCTGCACGTCGTGGATCATGTCGGCGACGCCGTCCATCACCTGGGCCCTGGACACGACATGAGCGCCGGCCTCCATCAGGTCCGCGACGCTGCGGCCGTCGCGCGCGCCTTCGACGATGAAGTCCGAGATCAGCGCTACCGCCTCCGGATAATTCAGTTTCACGCCGCGCGCGAGGCGCTGGCGGCTGACCATGGCGGCCACGGAAATCAGCAGTTTGTCTTTTTCGCGAGGAGTCAGGTTCATATCATCCAGGGCCTTGGAAGCGGCGCGTCGCGGAAACAGGTGAGAACGTCCACCAGCGCGCGGGTGAGGGTATAGCCGTCGGGTGCCACCAGGCGTACCGCCAGCAGGCCGTTCCAGGCGCTGGCGCCGCCGGTGCAGCCGTCGAGAATGTCCAGGGCCTCGCGCAAGCCGTCGCGGCGGACTGCGGCGTCGTTTCCGGCATATAGTATAGAGGCCGTCGCCGCCTGACCTCCCAGAACGAAGGGCCGGTCCAGGGCGCTTTGGATGTCGCCATCCAGGCGCAGGGCGTCGGCGTAGATCAGTTTGCCATCGCGGCGGATGCGCCAGTTTTCGCTGACCCGCCCGGACCGCACTTGTTCCGCCATGGCCGTGCGCCCGAACACCAGGGCTTCGACCGCGAGCAAGGAAGCGTCTCCGGCCATATCCACCGTCAGCGACCTGTTGAGCGCGGAGCCGTCGAACAGGATCGCCGGCTGCATCAGCCATTCCAGCGACGCCCCCGCCGCCACGGACAGGTGCGTGGCCACCGTCGCTTCGCCACCGGCCGCCTTATAGAGCTTTTCGCAGGCCTGTCCGCTCACGCACAACGCCGCACCGGGCTCAAGGGTTACCGTCATCTCGAGGCGGTCGCCGCCGGTAAGGCCGCCGGCGGTGTTCAGGACGATGGCCTGGGGAGGGCCTTCATGGACGGCGGGAAGCCTCACTTTGAGGGCGCCCTCCTGCCGCAGCTTGCGCGGGCCGGTGCGGCCTTCCGGTGCGCGCGCGAACGCCAGGTCCAGGGCGCCGAAGGCGCGCTGGGCGGTGGTGGCGGCCTCGGCGGGGGCGGCGGCGAACATGCCGGGGCGGGCGTCTTTGCGGTTAGGAGCGGGTACCTAAG
>JAIBCD010000122.1 GCA_019694335.1 Rhodospirillaceae bacterium
CGGTGGTTTTCATGGCGTGGATCTCCCCGGAAATGTCGGGCAAGTATAGCGGGCAGGGGGTGGGACGCCAGCTTCAGGGCTTCAGGGCTTCAGGGCTTCAGGGCTTCAGGGCTTCAGGGCTCCACGGCATGGCCGGGCGGGGGCCTGGAGGCAGTGAAGGCGGGCGCCCGCCAAGAAGTATTTTTATTGCTTCTTGATCGGCTCGATGGATTCTTGGCCTTCCCCCTTGCCGCAAATCTACTCAAAATAGCCGAATGTAACGTCTCGAAGGCCCCTCAATGCCCACGAAATCAAAACCCAAGCGTCCCCCAAGGCATAAGTTTGTTCGCGTAGTAGCTGTACGCATGGCCACCGCGCTGAAGATCCTGGCGCGCGAGACCGCCGAGCACCGCGCGGCGCTGGACGAGGCCACCGCCCTGCAGGCGCGCTACGAACGGGCGAAACCTTGAGCGCCAAAGGCTTCCCCAAGGAACGGATGGCCGATGTCGAGTGCTATCTCGGCGAGCCCAATGACCAGGTCCGCGAGGGCATGCGGTCGATCCTGCGCGACTGCGGATTCCGCCGCGCGCGCACCTTCGCCCGCATGGTCGACCTGCTGAACGCGGTCAAGGAAGAGACTCCGGCGCTGCTGATCGCCTCGGACGATCTGGACCCGGGCATGTTCGACGCGATCCGCGACATCCGTCATTTCAAGATTGGGCGCAACCCGTTCCTGATGATTGGACTTCTGGTGCGCGGCGACGTCGAGGGCGCGGTCAAGCGCGCGCTGCTCGCGGGCGCCGACGACGTGATGATCAAGCCGGTATCGCCCGGCAAGATGATGGACCGTCTCGCGCATATCACCTCGAACCGCGTGCCGTTCATCGTCACCAACGATTACCTCGGTCCGGAGCGCCGGCGCGCGGACGATCAGCGCCCGTCGCAGATCAAGCAGCTCGACGTGGTCAATACGCTGAAGAACGCCGTGGAAGGCAAGCGCATGACCAGCGCCGAACTCAACCGCGCGGTCGAAGGCTGCATGAAGGACGTGATGGCCGCGCGCCTCGACAGCCACGGCCTGAAGCTCGGCTGGGTATGCGCGCATATCCTCAAGGCCTACGAGGAAAAGCGCATCGATGCGCAGCTCGGGGAGCGGATTCTGATTTTGGTGACCGTGCTCGAGGACGCCAGCCGCACCGCCGTCAGCCTGGGCGAGAAAGATCTCGCGCAGATCTGCGGCCAGATGGCGCGCCAGGTCGAGGAGATGGCCGAGCACTACGAGAACCCGACCAGCATCCAGCTCGGCACCATCCAGAAGCTCACCAAGGCGTTTGAACTGGCGAAGGCGGCGAAGGCGAAACCGGCGGCAGCGCCTGCGGCACCGGCCGCGCCGGCCGCCTAATTACGCGCTGGAGTAGGATTCGAACCCGTGCGCGAAGCGCACCAAACAGAAGAGAGTGGGCTCGAGGCTCCGACTTCAGAGACAGAGCGCTAAAACACCGCCGGTGCGCTGGCGGAAGGGGTGGGATTCGAACCCACGAGATCCTTACGGACCTGCCGGTTTTCAAGACCGGTGCCTTCAACCGCTCGGCCACCCTTCCTGGTGAGGGGCGCTTATAGCAGATGGCGGGCACCCGGGTTCAATTCTGTTTCGGCGCGCGCCGAGGCATGGATTGCCCCGGGCGCGCGGAAGGCGCTCATTACTCTGATGGCGGCCTTCCGCCGCTAAGAATCCAATGGCGGCCTTCCGCCGCCAGGCGGGGCAACGACAAGAGGGGGGTGGAGGCGGGTTGGGTGGCCGTGTAAAACACCCAAAACCATTCTCGTGGAGCCCCTCTCATGTCCGCACCCGCGCCCTCGGCCCCTGTCATCGGCATTATTGGGGGCTCGGGTATCTATGAAATCGAGGGGCTCAAGAATACCCGCTGGCGGACGATCGCAACGCCGTTCGGCGCGCCTTCGGACGAACTCCTGTTCGGCGACCTGAACGGCCAGGAGCTGGTGTTCCTGCCGCGCCACGGACGCGGCCACAAGCGCTCGCCCACCGATCTCAACTACCGCGCCAATATCTGCGCCATGAAGATGGCGGGCGCGACCGAGATCCTGTCGCTGTCGGCTTGCGGATCGCTGCGCGAGGAACTGGCGCCGGGCACCTTCGTCATCGCCGACCAGTTCATCGACCGCACCTTCGCGCGCGCGAAGAGCTTCTTCGAGCCCGGCTTGGTCGCCCATGTCTCCATGGCGCATCCCACCTGCGGGCGGCTTTCGAAGGCCCTGGCCGCGGCGGCGCGCAGTCTCAACATCCCGCATGTCCTGGGCGGAACCTATATCGCCATGGAAGGCCCGCAGTTCTCGACCTTGGCGGAATCCAACCTCTACCGCAGTTGGGGCGCCGCCATCATTGGTATGACAAATATGCCCGAGGCCAAGCTCGCCCGTGAGGCAGAGCTTTGCTACGCCACAGTCGGCATGGTCACGGACTACGACTGCTGGCACGAGGACCACGGCGCGGTCACGGTCGAGCAGGTGATCCATGTGCTGCTCGCCAACGCCGGGAAAGCCAAGAGCCTGGTGCAGGCGGTGACGCCGGAGTTGAGCCGGCGGACATCGGCTTGCCCCAAGGGCTGCCACCACGCCCTCGACAACGCCATCATCACCAGCGCCGCCGCGCGCGACCCGGCGGTGGTCAGGAAACTCGCACCGATCTGCTCGCGCGTGGTTCCCGCCGTCTGATCCGTTAGTCCAGACGAGGCTTTCCAGGGTATCGGCCGCGGTGGGCGGCGCCGTTTGCGGTCCCGATCGCCACTGCCGCGTTCAACCGCATCGGCATGCGGCGCACCACTGCGCGAATAAATACCTTATTTTGAATTACACGCCGGTCTGTATTCGATCCGATACAGATTCAGGCGCCGATAGGCCGCATGAATGCAAACGCATTCAATTAACAATTGTGATTGTAGGATGACTTAAGCGCCGATGTAGCGCTTCAGAGCCGATCTGCCGGCTTGGACGATGTTGCGGGTCTCGCCCTTGATGCGTTCGGTTGGGCCGCACACCGAAACCACGATGCAACGCGAGCTGCGGCGGTGCCGCAGCGGCCAGGCTACCGTGCTGGTGCCGGGAGTTGCCGCGCCCGGATTTGCGCCGGCGGTGTGCACATCGACGCCGATGCCATACCCCAGGGACCGGAAAGTGCGGATCTGCTCCATGGCCGCGGGCAGGTCGACCTTGGCGTCCTGCGCCTGACACCGCTCGGCGAGCTGGGCAATCTCGACATCCCGTTTGAGAGTCAAAGCCGTAAGACCGACCACGGACTCAAACAGCGGCAGGCGCGCGCCGGGGGCGGCCAGCAGGCGTGCGGCGGCCTTGTCGGGCGAATTCGTGCGGATAAACTGCATCGCCAGCTCATTCTGCCAGCACAGCAGCACCTGCTCGTTGGTGGCGGCGGCGAGGTCGTCCATCAGCTCCAGGAGATGGCCCTCGACGAAGAATGAATCCTCGAGCCAGCGGCTGACAGCAGCCAGCTGGATGGTGGGGAAGTAAGTTCTCTCGCCAGGGTCGTGGGACAGATAGCCGAGACTCACCATGCTTTTCAGCAGGGCGACTGTGGAGGAAGCCGGATATTTCAGGGCTCTGGCGATGGCCGTAGCGGTCATTGCCTGACGTTCGACATCGAACAGTTCGAGCACTTCAAAAACGCGGCCAGCGGACTTGACGACGCTAGCTGTCATCACCTTCTCAGACATTCTTTCTTTGCTGCGTGGTGGTCGATTTTAGCGACCGCCTCCTGGCTATTAAGAGGCGCCGGCCACTTTCGATGCCAGCGCTTGAAAGTCAAACAATCTCGCAAACTATTCATGTACGTGTATGCTGCGCAAAAGAAGCAGCCGCAGATGACCCGCGCGGGAACCGGTGCGGGGGCGTAGTGTCTTGTGCTCTTGCGAGCAAGCCAATACCGAGGATGCAACACACACGGAAATGCATGAACAGAACTCTGCATGATCCCGGCGCCGCGTTTCACGCCACACCTTGTGCCGCATGGACCCGCGTGGCGTGTATCTTACAAACGAAACTCTAGAATTCGCGCATTCAAGACCGAGATGAAAAACCCCGCATGAAAATCCAAGGCTCGCACTACCGCACCATTTGGCCGGCGTCGGGTGCTGCAGACGCACACCTGTCCTCGGGCGTTCGCGTGATCGACCAAACCCGCCTGCCGTTCACCTTCATCACCGCCGATCTGTTTTCCATGAATGACGCGGCCCATGCCATCCGCGCCATGATCGTGCGCGGCGCGCCGCTGATCGGGGCGACCGCTGCCTATGGTCTGGCGCTGGGCCTGCGCGCGGATGCGTCCGACGCCGGTCTTGCGGCAGCGGCCGCGACGCTCAAGGCCGCGCGGCCGACCGCGGTCAACCTGGCCTGGGCCGTCGACCGCGTGAGCGCAAAAGTTGCAACTTTGCCGGTGGACGACCGGGCCGCGGCGGCCTGGGCCGAAGCCGCCGCCATCGCCGATGCCGATGTGGAGCAGTGCCGCGCCATCGGCCAGCACGGCCTCGGCATCATCAAGGCGCTGGCCGCCAAAGCCGGGAAAAGCGGCAAACCCCTCAACATTCTCACGCACTGCAATGCCGGGTGGCTGGCTTGCGTCGACTGGGGCACGGCGCTGGCGCCGATCTACATGGCGTTCGACGCCGGCGTGCCGGTACATGTGTGGGTGGACGAAACACGGCCGCGCAACCAGGGCGCATCGCTCACCGCCTATGAGCTTGGCGCGCACGGCGTGCCGCATACGGTGATCGCCGACAACACCGGCGGCCTGTTGATGCAGCGTGGCGAGGTCGACATGGCGATCGTCGGCAGCGACCGCACGGTGGCCAATGGCGACGTCTGCAACAAGGTCGGCACCTACCTGAAGGCTCTCGCGGCGCACGACAACGGCGTGCCGTTCTACGTGGCGCTGCCGTCCTCGACCATCGACTTCGAGATGCAGGCCGGCAGCCTGATCCCGATCGAGGAACGCGATGCGCGCGAACTCACGCATATGTCGGGGCGCACGGAGCAGGGGACTCTCGAGACCGTGCGGATCGTGCCCGAGGGCAGCCCCGCCTTGAACCCCGCCTTCGACGTAACGCCGGCGCGCCTGGTGACGGGCCTGATCACGGAGCGTGGCGTCTGCGCGGCCTCGCGTGCCGGCCTCAGGTCGCTGTTCCCCGAGATGCTGGCGGCGGCGGAATGACCTTCGGCGGCACACGGCCGGCATAACCATGAGCGTCTTGCGCGCACGGCCGCTGCTCGGAACCCGGGTCGACATCAGCGTCGAAGGGCTACCGGAGTCCGAAGCCAACGCCGCCATCGACGCCGCCTTCGCCGAGATCGCGGAGGTTCATCGGCTGATGAGCTTTCACGAGCCGGGCAGCGACGTCAGCCGCCTCAACCGCATCGCCGCCGCGGAAGCGATAACCATCGATGCGCGCACCCATGCCGTGATCGCCTTCGCCCAGGATCTCGCCGCGGTATCCGGCGGTGTGTTCGACATCTCCATCGGCGGACACCTGGTGGCCTGGGGGTATCTGCCAGCACCAGACGCGCCCGCGCCGGACCCGGCCGCGACCTGGCGCGACATCGTCCTGGAAAGCGGCAACCGGGTCCGCTTCGCGCGGCCGCTGTGGATCGACCTGGGCGGCATCGCCAAGGGTTACGCGGTGGACCGGGCCGTGAAAGCCATGGCGCTGCCCGCTGACGTGCAATGCGTCATCAACGCCGGCGGCGATCTGCGTGTAACCGGCCCCCGGCCTGAACGAATTGCCCTCAGGGTGCCTGGTGAAACATTGGCTAAGGAAGCCATTCCTGCTATCGAGATTGCCGGCGGCAGCCTTGCCAGCTCCAGCGGGTCGGAACACGCCCGCGTGCACCAGGGCCTGACCGTCGGACCCCACCTAAACGGTGCCAGCAGGGGCGGGGTCAGCGGAGGAACGGCCAGCACCACGCGGTTTGTCTCGGTCACGGCGGCGGAATGCATGACCGCCGATGCGCTCACCAAGGTCGTCATGGCGGCAGGTGTGGACGCGGAACCGGTGCTCCGCCGGTACGGGGCGGCGGCGTATCTGTATGAGTCGGGCGGCTGGCGGATTTTGGAGCATCGTTCCGAAGAGTGGGAACCGGTTTTCGGCGAAGGCGATGTCACCAAGTTATGAAAATTGGGGAACGGACGCGCGATGAGTGAGTTTGATCTGCCACCGCATGAGAGACCCGAACGCGGCCCTTTGAAGATGCCAAGGTACCGGCTCTGGACGGTGTTTTTTGTTTCTTTCGGCGTCTGGCTGACCGGCGCGGTATGGCTGATCTACCGCTACTTCCTGCGCACCGAAGGCAAATTCGGCCAGGTACGCGATCCGCTGGAAGCCTGGTGGCTCAAGGCCCACGGCCTGTTCTCATTCTGGACGCTGTGGATTTTCGGCCTGTTGTGGAGCGTGCATGTGCTGCGCGGCTGGAACGCCCGCTGGCAGCGCTGGTCCGGCGGCTGGCTGGTGGCCTTCACCTTCATCCTCGCGATCACCGGTTACATGCTCTACTACGTCGACAACACCCAGTGGCGCGCGGGAACTTCCTATGTTCATTGGATCCTGGGGCTTATCGCCCTGGCCGTGTTCTTTTGCCACTGGCTTTCAAAAGCCTTGCCGAAGCGGCCCTAGAGCCACATAGAAAGGCCACAAACGGTCCGATATACTGCCCGCGGTGTGGGAGCCGCGCGCCCAGGGCGCGCAACGGAATTGGGTGAAGTGCGATGCGTTCACGGTTTCTTTTAATTCCCGCCGCGATCTGCGCGGGCACTGTGGCAGGTGGACCGGCTTACGGCGGCGCCTTCTATCTCAATATCGAGCAGGCCCAGCAATTGCTGTTCCCGAAGGCGTCGTTCGAAGAGGACTTCCACATCCTCACCGACGATCAGATCAAAGCCATCCAGACCGACAGCGACGTTTCGGTCACCGACCGCAAGGTCCGTCTGTGGAAGGTGTCGTCGGGGGAATCCTTCTATATCGACCAGGTGATCGGCCTGAACAGCGACGTGACCTACGCGGTCGGCGTCAACAGCAAAGGCCAGGTCACCGGCATCGAGATCCTGGAATGCTGGGAGCACTACGACCAGGTGCGCCATCCCTTGTGGCGCGCCCAATTCACCGGCAAGAAGCGCGGCGACACCCTCGACAACGGCAAGGAAGGGATCGAGAAGATCTCGGGCACCACCTTGTCGTCGGTGCATATCACCGAAGGCGTGCGCCGCATCCTGTCCACGCACGCCGTGCTGCAGGGCGCGAAGCTCTAGGCCTGTTCCTCAGCTTTGTTCGTCCCTGGCGCTTTCGTGCCAGTGCCGCAAGAGACGGCGCGATAGCCATTGCAGCAGCGCGTAAATCCCCAGGCCGCTGGCGCTGAGCAGCGCGAAACAAGCGAACGCCGTCGCGAGTTCCAGCCGGTAGCTGGCTTCCAGGAGACGGCCCGCCAACCCTGAGCGCGTACCGGATGTGCCCGCGACCATTTCCGCGACCACGGTGCCGATCAGGGCGAGGCCGCCGCTGATCCGCAATCCGCCGAGGAAATAGGGCAGGCACGAGGGCAGGGACAGCTTCCACAAGGTCTGGGCCCGGCTGGCGCCGTAGAGGCGGAACAGATCCTTCAGGTTGCGGTCGACGCTTTTGAGGCCGAGCAGCGTGTTGGAGATGATCGGGAACACCGCCGCCATCCACGCCAGGATCAGGAGCACGGCGAAGATGTTGCTCACCCAGATGATGATGAACGGCGCGACCGTGACGATGGGCGTGACCTGCAGGAACACCGCGTAGGGGAAGAACGTGCGCTCGGCCACGGGCGATGCGGCGAGCGCCACGGCGATCAGCACGCCGGTCGCGACCGCGAGCGCCAATGCCGCGAAGGTCACTTCCAGGGTCACCGCCAATCCGGCCAGCAGGTCGGGCGCGTTGTTCACCAGCGCCGCGAGGACCGCCACCGGCCCCGGCATGATATAGGCCGGCACGCCCGCGCCGCGCACCGCCGCCTCCCATGCCAGCAGCAGGAACACGCCGAAGGCCGCGGGCGGCAGATAGCGCGTCATGCGGCGCCTTCCAGTGCCGCCGAGACGCGCGCGCACTGATCGGTGAAGGCATGCGACAGCCGCGCCCCCGGCGCGCGGTCGGGCAGCGCCACCGCGATGTCCGCGACGATCCGCCCCGGGCGCGGGGACAACACCACCACCCGTTCCGCCAGGAACACCGCCTCCCGGATGGAGTGGGTGACGAACACCACGGTCCAGCGGTTCTGCTTCCACAGGGTGAGCAGGTCGTCGTTGAGCTTGAAGCGCGTGAGCTCGTCGAGCGCGGCGAACGGCTCGTCCATCAGCAGGAGGCGCGGGCGGGTGACCATGGCGCGGGCGATGGAGACGCGCATCTGCATGCCGCCCGAAAGCTCGTGCGGATAGGCGCCCTCGAACCCCGCGAGCCCGACCCGCGCCAACGCGTCTCCGGCGTCGGAGCCGCTGCCGGTCAGCGCCAGGGGCAGGGCGCAGTTTTCGCGCGCGGTCGCCCACGGCATCAGGGTCGGGCTTTGGAACACAAAGCCGACGGCGCCATCGCCGCGTTGAACCTCGCCCGCCGTGGCTTCGGCCAGGCCGGCGATCATGCGGAGCAGGGTGGACTTGCCGCAGCCCGAGGGGCCGACGATGGCGACGAAACTGCCGTCCGCGATGTCCAGATCGGTCGGGGCCAGGGCCTCGGTGCCGGAAGAGAACGTCTTCGCGACGCCGCGCAAGGACACCGCGCTCAAAGTCATTTCCCCGCTTTGGGAAGAAACGCGGCGGTGTAGGCGGCTTTGTAGTCCATGGTCTTGGGGTAGAGGCCGTCGGCGGCCATCACATCGAAGAACGCTTTCCAGCGGGCATCTTCCATGGCGCCGGCCGCCCCGTCGCCGGAGGTGACAATCTTGTTGTCCTTCATCGCCTTGCGGCCATAGGCGAGCAGGGCGTCGCTCATATCGGGGTTGTCGGCCTTGATGAGTTTCTCCGCCGGCGCGGGATCGCCGTCGAGGTAACTGCGCCAGCCTTCGATGCTGGCGGCGACGAAACGGCGCACCAAGTCGGGCTCGTCC
>JAIBCD010000123.1 GCA_019694335.1 Rhodospirillaceae bacterium
GCGCGCGCCGAAATGCGCAGCGGCATGTGCTCGTAGACCGCCTGGTAGGCGGCGATTCTGCGCTTCAGGAATACCGCTGGATCCTGCGTGCGCTCGGCCTGGTCGCGGGCGTCGTCGTCGGCGACCTCGTGGTCGTCCCACATGTAGAGCCACGGGCAGTGCGCATGGGCGGCCTGGAGATCCGGGTCGGTCTTATAGACCGCGTGCAGCAGCCGGTATTCCTCGAGGGTGTAGGCGTCGGCGACCGGAATCCGGCGCACCGGCGAAATGCGCGTGGTTTCGTAGATGTAGTCGCCAAGGTGCAGGATGAACGCTGGATCCTGGGCGACCATGTCGCGGTAGGCGGAGAAATAGCCTTCGTCATAGGCCTGGCACGACGCGACCGCGAACCGCACCTTGTCCGCCGGCGTGCGCGGCGTCGGCCAGGTCAGCGCGCGTCCCGTGCGGCTGATCGCCGCGCCGGCGTGGAACCGGTAGAAGTATTCCCGGCCCGGCGGCAAGCCGGTCACATCCACGTGGACGCTGTGGGCGAACTCCGGGTGCGCCAGCACCTGGCCGTGGGCGACGATCTTCTTCATGGCGCGGTCGGAGGCGACCTCCCAGGCCACCGGGATGGCTTCCTGCGGCAAGGCCATCGGGTCGAACGGGTCCGGCGCGAGGCGAGTCCACAGCACGAAACCGTCGGCCGAGGGATCGCCGCAGGCGACGCCCAGTTGGAAGGGGTCGTTGAGGAACACCGGCGCGGCCGCCATGACGCGGGTATTGGGCTTGAGCCCGGCCAGGGCCGCACCAGCCCACAGGGCGGCATTGCGCAGGAATCTACGGCGCGATCCTAGATTGATCATGAATACCCCTTCCTGCGGCGCCTCGTCGCGACGCCAAATTATAGACCGGCCAGGCTTTTTTCGCCTCCGGTTCACAATAAGTTTTTATGACTTGCCGCCCGGGCGGCGTTGACCGGAAACAGCGCGCTCCCCAGGATGTCGCTTCGCGCTCTTCTTGAGGGGGACACCGATGACCAAACGCCTGCTTGCTTTCACCGCGCTTGCCGGCGTCATGGCGCTGTCGGCCGCCCCCGCTTCCCCATCATGGGCCGCCGATGCGCCGCACAACGTCATCCTGTTCGTGCCCGACGGCCTGCGCGCCACCATCGTGACGCCCGAGGTCGCGCCGACCATGGCCGAGGTGCGCGACAAAGGCGTGGATTTCACCAACTCCCACTCCATGTTCCCCACGTTCACCCTGCCCAATGCCTCGGCTTTGTCGACCGGACACTACATCGGCGACACCGGCATGTTCGGCAACGCCCTGTACATGGGCAGGAAAATCCCCATTAGCGGAAACCACGCCGAGGACAGCGTCACGCCGTTCTTCGAGAACGACATCGCGCTCAAGGCCATGCAGGCGCCGGATTACCCGCGCGGCTTGCTTGAGCCGGAAACCTTGCTTGCGGCGGCGCGCGCCGCCGGCCTCTCAACCGCGGCCATCGGCAAACTCGGGCCGGTCGGCCTGATGGACATCCCGGGCCTCGAAGGCAAGGCCTCGATCGTCATCGATGACTCGACCGGCACGGTCATCCAGATGCCCGCCGAGATCGCGCCGGACGTGGCGCTCAAGGTCGGCCCGGCCGCGGCACCGCCGCGTGTCGCCAACGGCGCCGGCGACTGCACCCACGCCGGCGCGCGCGCCGCCAACGAGGTCCAGGGGCGCTGGTTCACCGACGTCACCACCCGGGTGATCCTTCCCAAGTTCAAGGAAGCGGGCAAACCGTTCTTCCTGGTGTTCTGGTCGCGCGACCCGGACGGCACCCAGCACAACAACGGCGACAGCTTCGGCAAGCTGATCCCAGGCATCAACGGCGAGACCTCGCTGCGCGCGATCGGCAACGCCGACGACTCCTTGCGCCAGATCCGCCGGGCGCTGCGCCAGCTCGGCCTCGACGCCACCACCGACATCATCATTTCCGCCGACCACGGCTTCTCCACCATCGCCAAGGAGAGCAAGACCACCTCGGTGCAGTACGACTGTTCGGGCGTGAGCGGCGTGGCGCCCGGCTTCCTCGGCAACGATCTCGCGAAATTCCTGAACCTGCCGGCGAGCGATCCCGATACCGGCAAGGCGATCGAACCGGCCAAAGGCCAGTTCTCCTCGCACGGCCATGTCATCCTGGGCGACCCCGCGAAGCCGCGGGCGGTGGTCCTGGCGAGCGGCGGGTCGGACCTGATCTACCTGCCGGGCACCAACCGCGCCGACCTCGCCAAGCGCATCGTCGCGTTCCTCACCACCCAGGACTACACCAGCGGCGTGTTCGTGGACGATACCCTTGGAAAAATCCCGGGCGCCCTGCCCATGAGCGCCATCAACTGGAAGGGATCGGCGATCACCGGCCAGCCGGCGATCTTCGTCGGCTTCCGCTCGTTCGCCACCGACTGCGGACGCACGCCGGTCTTGTGCGCGGCGACGGTCGCGGACACGACCAACACCCAAGGCCAGGGCCAGCACGGCAGTTTCAACCGCGCCGACAGCCACAATTTCCAGGCCGCGATCGGGCCGAGCTTCCAGGCAGGCTTCCGCAATCCCGCGCCCACCAGCAACGCCGACATGGGCCGCACCATCGCCCATCTCCTGGGGATCATGCCCAAGAGCGCCGGCACGCTCGCGGGCCGGGTCGTGACCGAGGCGCTCAAGGACGGCCAGCCGGTGAGGTTCGAGCACCAGACCATGACCTCCGCACCCGCGGCGAACGGCCAGGTCACCATCCTCAACTATCAAAAGGTGGGGCCGCAGCTCTATTTCGACGCGGCCGGCTTCGCGGGGCGCACGGTCGGGCTCCAGGCTCCCGCCAAGTAGCTTGGTTTAGGCCCTAAACTACTGGAATTGCTGGGGTAAAAACGGCTTTGCCTTTTGCCCCCCGGGGCCTATTCTCCCGGCCTCTTTTCAAGCTTGGCGGACCTTTTGGGGGATCTTGAGGCCGCCGGCCCCGCTTTCAAGGACGAGCTCTCGTGAACACCAAGACCACCAACGGCCAGACCGCGCCTTCTTCCAGCCCGCAAGACGCACCGCCGCCGATGTTCTATACGCGTCCGGAACCGGTGCGCGCGGAAAGCCACGCCGGGATCAGCATCCGTCCGGAAATGGATTTCTCGTTCGCCGCGCACGTCAACACCGTGCCGGTGACGCTGCCCGAGTTCATGATGGTCGCGCGCCACTACCCGATCATGTTCCTGGGCCCCGAGCTGGTGCCGACCGCGGCCCTGGGTTTCAATCCGCAGCACAACCTATTCGTCAATGACAAGGGCGAATGGGCCGTGGGCCAGTATGTGCCGGCCTATATCCGCCGCTATCCATTCATCCTGCTCGGCGCCGAAGGCAGCGATCTGCTGCACCTCGGCATCGACGGCGTCGCGGGGTCGAGCAAGCCCGGCGCGCGCGCATTGTTCGAGAAAGGCGAGCAGACAGCCGCCACCAAGCAGGCGGTCGAGCTGTGCGAACAGTTCCACCAGGCCTTCATGTTCACGCGCGATTTCTCCCAGGCCCTGCTCGCCGCGGACATCATCGAGGAACGCACGCTGGAGATCGAAGCCGGTCCGGGTGGTCAGAAAACCACGCTCGGCTCGTTCAAGCGGGTGTCCGAGGACAAGTTCCGCGCGCTGCCCGACGCGACCGTGCTGGACTGGTTCAAGAAGGGCTACATGTACGGGATTTATTTCCATCTGCAGTCCATGAACAACTGGGAACTGCTGATCACCCGCAACGCCATGCTCGCCCAGGGCCAAGCTTCGCCTCTATAAGTCTTCCGTCGCGTTCTAGAATCGCGGCCAATTCCCTTTCGCCCGCGCCGCCCGTAGACTGCCGGGCGACATGAAGCCGATCACCACCTACGAGGTGTACCAGGTCAGGTTCGACCGCTGGGCGCTGCGCCAGCGCCTAACGGCGCGCGAGCAGGACGAGGCCGTCGAAGCCGGCCGCGAACTGGAAGCGAACTCCGGTCTTCCGGTGCAGGTGATCGAAGAGAACCAGGATCCGGAGACCGGCGAGATCAGCTTGCGGGTGGTCAAGCGTTTCGGCAAGGCCGACCCCGATGTCAAAGGCCCGCCGGAAAACCCCGATGTCGTGTCGCGCATCGTCATGGTGGTGATCAACGCCATCGGCATCGGCGCGATCATCACGGTGATCGCGATGATCGCGCTGCAACCGCTCAAGTCGGCCAATTCCGAGCCGGGCGCCTACAATATGCTGCTGTTCTTCATTTTCGCGGCATCGCTGCTGACCGGCGCCCTGCTGCTGTTCAAGATCTACGTGCCGATGGAGTTGATCCTGTGGCGCGGCAAGACCCCGGAGGGGCGCAAACGCAGCATCGAGGCGCTGCTGCATGGCAGCGCGCGCGCCGATTCCCCATCGCGCCCCATGCGCCCCGCGTTTCACGAACAACCGCCCGCGCCGCCAGAATCACCCGAGCCGGCCGCGGATTCCGGCCAGCCGCAAACCTCGTTCCAGATCGCGGAACTCCAGCGCGACCCCACCGCTCCAGCCGCCGACGCCACGCCGCCGGCGCCGGCATGGCCACCGGAAATCGAGGCGGCGCGCGAAGCCACGCGCAACACCCTGTTCATCTTCACCGACGCTGCGTTGGAATTGCTCGCGCTGTCGCGGCCCGAGATGCAGGCGTTCGAGCGTTTCGGCCTCAACCTCTATCTCGGCGGCGCCGCGATCAGGGCCTGCGACCCGACCGCCGCTTCGGGCGTTTCGCTGCCGCAGGAAATCCGGCGCGAATTGCTGGCGCAGACGCTTGAGCGCGCCGGCACCAACGCCGCCACCGTGCAATCGTTTGTCGAACGCCTGGAGCCGTCGCTTGGCCGTCCACGCTACAAAGCGCTGGCCGACGCGGGCGCCGAGGCCGTCGCCGCGCCGCCCGGCGAGGACGGCAAGCCCAAGCACGAAAAACTCGACACCCTGCTCCGGGAATGGTCGGATCCCGCCGCGCGCGGCGCCAAATCGGAAGCGTTGATCTTCCTGCTCACCGACATCGTCGGGTCCACCGCGCTCACCGCGAAACTGGGCAATTCGGCGGCGCAGCGCGTGGTGCGCGCCCACAACACGGTCGCGCGCGCCGCGGTCAAGGAGTTCAAAGGCCGCGAGATCAAGCACACCGGCGACGGGATGCTGCTGACTTTCCCCGACGCGGTCACCGCGTGCCGCGCCGCCATCGCCATCCAGCAGGACGCTCACACTTACGCCGCCGACAATCCCGAGGCGCCGTTGTCCTTGCGCGTCGGCTTGCACATCGGCGAGGCGGCGGCCGACGACGGCGAGTACCACGGCGAAGCGGTGCTGCTCCTGGACGGGATCTGCGCCGCGGGCGAAGCCGGGCAGGTCACCTGCAGCGAGGAAATCGCGGCGCGGACCGGGGGAAGCAACCTGCGTTTCACGGACCTGGGGCCGAAAATGCTCAAAGGCACCGAAATCGAACGCCGGGTTTTGAGGGTCGAATGGACTCCCAAGATGAAGCCGCCCGGCCCCTTGGAATATCGTCAGATTGGCGCCCAACCGGGTTCCTGACCGCCCCCACTCGCTCAAAAATTGAAATTCCAGCGCATAGTTTCTCTGAAGCACCTCGGATAGGTGCCGCCTACATATTATGTGTGCTTGTGATGTGTGCTTGGCGGGCGCGGCGGCTTTCGTGCCGGAAAGGCGGATTTCTCAACGGTGACAAGCGTTAAGACCCATTCGCTTGCACCCCACGGGCTCTGGCGTTCGCCGGGCCTGCGCGCGATAATCCCAGAGTGTGGGAACGGGGATGGCAGTGGGTAGAAGCCTTTGGCGGCACGGCTTTTTTGGCGCGGCTCTCGCGGCGTGCGGCGGGTTGGGTGCGCCTGCGGCGGCCGCGACCGTGGTCGCGCATGTGACCTCCGACAAAGGCGCGACCGAGGGCGCGGTAGTGACCGTGTCGCGCAGCGGTCAGGCCATGACACCCGCCAAAGCCGGCACCCGCGCGGTCATGCTCCAGCAGGACCGCCAGTTCGTGCCGTTCGTGCTGCCGGTGCAACTCGGCACCACCGTGGAATTCCCCAACCGCGACCCGTTCCGCCACCAGGTCTATTCCTTCTCCGCGGCCAAGCCGTTCGAGCTCAAGCTCTACGGCAATAACGAGGTCAACAGCGTCACCTTCGACAAGGAAGGCGTGGTCGCCCTGGGCTGCAACATCCACGACAACATGCTCGCGTATATCTACGTCGTCGGCACGCCCTACTTCGCCATGACCGCGAAGGACGGTGCTGCTTCGGTCGGGCAGATCCCCGCCGGCACCTATACCGTGAAAGTGTGGCACCCGAGCCAGAAGACCGGTGAGGTGATCACCAAGGACGTGACCCTGGCCGCCAACGACACCGCCAATATCGAACTCAAAATCGAGATGAAACGCGAACGGCGTCAGCGCAAACCCGGCGCGGTCGACGAGAAAGAATACTGATCCCCCTCGCCGGCAAGCCGGCAAAGGCAAAAGGCAAGACCGCTCGTGTTCCGCAGCTTCCAGACCAAGCTGATCCTGTTCTCGTGGCTGCTGTTCGTCGGCGTCGAGGTGGTCACCTTCACGCTGGTGCAGAACGTCATCCGCACCAACATCCTCGAGCAGGCCCGCAACGAGCTGGTGGTCACCAAGCGCGTGGTCGACAGCCGCATCACTTCGACCGTCGATACGCTCGCCGAGGGCTCCGCGATCCTCGCGCGCGATTTCGGCTTCCGCCAGGCGGTCGCCAGCGACGACCGGCCGACCATCCGCTCGGCCCTGCACAACCTTGGCGCCCGCTACCGCGCCGACCGCATGCTTCTGGTCTCGCTCGAAAACAAGGTGCTGGTGGATACCGGCACCATGGCCGACGCCGTGGAGTCCGGGAACTTCGTCACCGTGGGCAAGCCGGGGGCGCCATTCGCCTATCCAGAGATGATCGAGAACGCCGAAGCCGACGGCCGCGCCGCCGCGACCACCACACTCGACAACCGGATCTATCAGCTGGTGGTGGTGCCGATCCTGGCGCCGGACCCGATCGCCTGGATCGTGGTCGCGATGGAACGCGGCAACCTGTTCGCCAGCGACCTGCAGCACAGCTCGACGGTGCCGGTCGAGATCACCGAGGCGATCCGCGAGAACGGCGCCTGGAAAACCACCGCCACCACGCTGCCCGCGGAGACCGCGGCCGACTTCCTGACGAGCCTGCCCGAGAAAATCGAACCGCAGCCGGCGCCCTACACCGTCAGGCTCCACGACGCCGACTACGTCACCCTGACCGCCGCTCTGGCCGGTCCGTCCGGCACATCCCAGGTCCATGCGATCCTGCAGTATTCGCTGGATGACGCCTATGCGCCCTACCGGCGCCTGAACATCTTCCTCCTCCTGGTGGCCGGCGCCGCGCTCGCGCTGTCGTTGCTCGGATCGGTCCTGATCGCCCGGCGCATCGCCGGCCCGATCCGCACCCTCGACCTCGCCGCCCAACGCATCTATGCCGGGCGCTACGACGAGAAGGTCACCGTCCACCAGAACGACGAGATCGGACGCCTGTCGGAGACCTTCAACCGGATGATGGAAGGGATCGCCGAACGCGAGGAGCGCATCGCCTTCCAGGCGCGGCACGACGCGTCGTCGGGTTTGCCGAACCGCATCTCGTTCGAAGGCCATGTCGCGGACATGATCGCCGCCCGCCAGAAAATGCCCGCGGCCGCCGGCCAGGTGTTCAGCGTGATCCTGGTGCAGATCGGGCGCTTCTCTGAGCTCAACAACACGCTCGGCCACGACACCGGCGAGCAGCTCATCCGCAAGGTGGCCAAGAACCTGCAGCGGCTGGTCCCCCAGACCAACGCGGTCGCCCGCCACTCCAACAATATGTTCGCCCTGGTGCTCGACATCTCCGACGGCCGGGAAGTGCAGGCCGCGGTGACGCGCATCCTCGACCTGTTCGATAAGCCGTTCACGCTCGCCGGACTCGCCATCGATATCACCGCCGTGGTCGGCGAGGCCCGCCACCCCGAGCACGGCACGACCGCGCGGGCGCTGATACAGCACGCCGACACCGCGATCTTCGAAGCCAAGCGCCGGGGCGCGAACTGCGCCCTGTACAACCCGGAGCTCGATCCCCACAAGCCGGAGCGCCTGTCGGTGATGGGCGAGTTGCGCCAGGGGCTCGATGAGGGCCAGTTCCGCCTCTACTACCAGCCCAAGATCGACATCGCGCGCGGCGCCATCACCGCGGTCGAGGCCTTGATCCGCTGGATGCATCCCAAGCATGGATTCATGCCCCCGGACAGCTTCATCCCGCTGGCCGAACAGACCGGCAATATCCGCAAGCTCACCGATTGGGTGCTCGGCGCCGCCGTGCGCCAGGCGCGCGCCTGGGCCGACAAGGGCATCGACGTGAAGATCGCCTGCAACCTGTCGGCCCGCGACCTCAGCAACCGTGAGCTACCCGGCGACATCGGCAACCTGCTCGACGCCCATGGCGTGGCGCCCTCCGCGCTGATCCTGGAGATCACCGAAAGCGCGGTGATGCAGGATCCGACCCACGCGCTCGAGGTGCTGGCTCAACTCCACCGCATGGGCCTGACCTTGTCGATCGACGACTACGGCACCGGCTATTCCTCCATGGCCTATCTGAAACGGCTGCCGGTGCATGAGATCAAGATCGACAAATCGTTCGTGCTCAATCTCGCGAGCAACCGCGGCGACGCGATCCTGGTCAAATCCACCATCGAGCTCGGCCACGCCCTGGGCCTGAAGGTCACCGCCGAAGGCATCGAGGACGAGGAATCGCTCAAAATTCTTTCGGTTTACGGCTGCGGGACCGGCCAGGGCTATTTCATCAGCAAACCGATCCCAGCCGAGGATTTCGAGACCTTCTACGCGGTGTCCAGGTGGTCGCCGCGCGCCGGCCAAGGCCCCGGCAGCCGAGGGCCGATCGCCGCGGCGGGGGAATAGGCGGCATGCGGAGGGCGAGACGCGCGGTTGCGATGGCGCTGTCCGGCCTGATCGCCGAAGCGGCG
>JAIBCD010000026.1 GCA_019694335.1 Rhodospirillaceae bacterium
GCCATTCGCGGAACAGCTTGGAATAGCACGAGACGCAGGTGTCCATCGGGTCGCGCACCGCATGCACGATGCGGGCGTTCGGGAACGCCATGCGGATCAGCCCGATGTTCAGGAAATTCCCCGGCAGTTTGTCGGCGCTGCGGGTGCGTCCTTCCAGCAAGGGCGCGATGCGGTCCAGGTAATCGGCGCCGATCTTCTCCGCCGCCTTGGCCAGGTCGCCCGCATGAGCGGCGTAGTTCAGGGGCACGGTGATCGCCCCCAGGACCATGCGTGCCGCCGCGTCGAACGCGGTGCTCTCGCCGATCGCGCGCACGTCGGGATGGCTGGCCAGGATCTGTTCGATCAAGGTCGTCCCCGAGCGCGGCATGCCGACAATGAAGATCGGCGCGGCCTTGATCGCCGAAATCTGTTTGGAGGAAGCGGGCGCCGCCAGCATGTCCTTGCCGAACAACTCCGCCACTCCGCGCATATAAGCGCTCATGGCCTCGCGGTTGTAGATAATGCCGGCGCGCTTGAGGGCGTTGCCCTTCTCCAGCTGCGCGAACGCCCCGGCATGGTCGCCGGTGTCGGCCAGGGCCTTGGCGAGCGCGAAATGGATATACACCGCCTTCGCCGGCGGCAGGCGCGGATCGCCCGCCGCGATCAACGCGGCCATATCCTTCAGGTTTTCGATGGCGACATCGCCCGGCACGGCTGTCATCAGTTCGGCGCGGTTCAAATAGCTCTGGGTATAGAACGGATCGTCGGCGATGGCCTGGCCGTAAAGCTCCAGTGCGCCGGCGAAATCGCCCGCCTCTTTCTTCAGGTTGGCGAGGTTGTTGCGCGCCTCGGCGTAGTCGGGCTTCAACGCCAGGGCGGCGGAGTAGGCGCGCGCGGCGTGATGGCCGACGCCCATGCGCTCCAGCGCCACGCCGAAGGCGTTGTGGGCATAAGGGTCGTTGGGCTCGAGGGCCAGCGCCTTCTCATAATGGTCGCGCGCGTCGGCCCAGCGCTCGGCGGCGTGATGGACGATGGCCAGGTTCTTGTGCAGCGCCGCGCTCTCGGGCGCCAGCACCACGGCCTTGTTGTAGGCCGCGACCGCTTCGTCGCCGCGCCGCAGATTGTGGAATACGCCGCCCAGGGTGTTCCAGATCAGGGCGTCGCCCGGCTTCGCCGCCGCCGCTTTCTCCAGCCACCTGATCGCCTGTTCGGCGTTGCCTTGCAGCAGGTAGTTGTAGCCGACATTGTAGAGCACATCGCCGTTGCCCGGCGCGGCGGCGGCGACCGCGGCGTAGATCTGCCCGGCGTCGTCCAGCAGGCCCTTCACCTGCAGCGCGTTGGCGAGGTTGTTGGCCACCGGGATCGACCCCGGCGCCAGGACAAAAGCGCGGCGATAGACCGCGATCGCCTCGTCCACCTTCCCCTGGGCCAGCAGCGCCCCGCCCAGGGTGTTGTGGTAGGACACCACGCGCGGCGCGAGCGCGATGGCGCGGTTCGCCAGGTCGGCGGCGATGTCGTTGCGGCCGTTCTGGTAGGCGAGGTAGCCCAGCATGTGCAGCGCATCGGCATGCTGGGGATCGGCCTTCAGCGTCTCCTTATAAAGGCGCTCCGCCACCGCCCATTGGCCGCTTTCATGAGCCTTGGCGGCGCGGGTAAAGAGAGCCTTGGTTTTCGCTGCCATCGGCGGGACGTTCTTTCGAATCCCCCTCTCCCTTGCGGAGAGGGTTAGGGGTCAGGGTACGCCATACGCCGGTGTCCGGATTTTTTTTGTGATTGCGGAATAAACCATACCCCAACCGCACTATTCTCCCATAAAATTCGGTTGGATCTTTTGGGGGCTTTCCGACATGTACCGCTGGCTATTCGCTACCCTGTTGCTGTGGGCCGTTCCCGCCGCGGCCCAGAACAGGCTGTTCACCCCCCTTCCGGCGCCGGTCTCCGAAACCCCGGCCGCCGCCGACGCGATCCGCAGCCGCGGCGTCGTCCTCAATCCCACGGCCCTGGCCGCGCTGATGAGCACGCAGGGCCATGCCACCCTCAACCTGTTCGACGACCTGTCGGTGGACCTGACCGCCCTCACGGTCACGCCCGGCCCCCTGGGCCACCAGATGCTGCACGGCCAAATGTCGGACGGCGGCACCGCCACCTTCGCCATCATCGACGGCACCGTCACGGCGCAGATCTCCACCGGCGGCCACAGCATCACCGTGCAGCCCCTGTCCGGCGGCACGCACCGCATCGCGGAATTCGCCAAGGCCGCGCAAATCGACGATACCTTCCGCCCCACGCTGCGCCCGGAGGATGCCGCCCCCCGCCGGGCGCCCGTGGAGAAACCCTCGGTCGAAAAGCCCGCCGCCACCACACAGATCCGCATCCTGGTGGCCTATACGCCCAAGGCGCTGTCTTACCTGCCGTCGCTGGCGGTGCTGCGCTCGACCGTCGCGCTGATGATGGACGACCTCAACACCACCCTCACCAATTCCAATATCCCGGTGGAAGCCGTGCTCACCGGCATCGAGCAGGTGAACTACACCGAGCCCACGGGCCTCACCAGCCAGACGCTGATCGACACCGCCGAAGCCAACACCGGCGACTTCGCGCGCATCCAATCCTTACGCGCCGCCACCGGCGCCGACATCGTCTCGGTGCTGACCGGTTACTCCGACGCCACGTCCTGCGGCCGCGGCTCCCTCAACGACTATCTCGACACCGTCAGCCAGCTGCGCCCCTACACCAGCAACGGCCTCAACGTAGTCAGCGTCAATCCCGGCTGTCAAAGCATCATGACGCTATCCTTCACTCACGAGATCGGCCACAACCTCGGCGCCGATCACGACCGCTACGTGCTCACCAACCCGCTGCCGGGCCCGCAGTTCTACGCCGCCGGCTATGTCGACCTGACCGGCCGCTTCCGCGACACCATGGCCTACGACGACCAGTGCGAAGCCAACAAAGTCGACTGCCCGCGCCTGCAGTATTTCTCCAACCCGGACCTCACCTACAACACGCGGCCGCTGGGCGTGGCCGACAACCTGCCGGCCGCCGCCGACGCGTCGCGCCGCATCCGCGAGATCGCGCCGTATGTGGCGCAGTTCCACGGCCTCCTGTCCGCGCCGGCGCAGCCGATGCTCGCGGTGCTGGTGAGCGGCTCCGGCACCGTCTCCGGTGGCGGGATCGATTGCGGCGCCACCTGCGCCGTCTCCACCACCTCGGGCCAGTCGGTCACCCTCGCCGCCAACGCCCCCACCGGCTGGAGTTTCGCCTCCTGGGGCGGCGCCTGCTCCGGGTCAGGCGCCTGCACGGTCTCCATGACCGCGAGCAAGAGCGTCACCGCCACCTTCATCCCGACGCTCAGGTTCGGGCCGGTCTTCTCCTCGGCGCAAGCGGCCTCGCAGTCGTTCATCCGCCTCGCCAACACCGGATCGTCGGCGGCTACCGTCACGGTCAAGCTGTGGGACTACACCACCGGCGCGCTGGCCGGCACCTGGACCAGCCCCTCGATCCCCGCCGGCACCGCGCCCCAGTACGCCATCTCGACCATCGAAAGCGCGGTGACCGGAACCAAGCCCCAGTACTACGCGGTGGCGGTGCAGACCGCCATGACCGGCACCACGCAACACGTGCTGTGGAAACCCTCGGACGGCACGCTCACCAACCTGTCCACCTGCGACACCGGCATTTCGGCGGGCACCGGCCAGATGGCCAGCGTGCACAGTTCGATCCTCGACAGCCCGGGTTACCCCAGCTCCATCGCCATCAACAACACCAGCGCCAGTTCCGCCACCGGCGTGACGCTCGGCATCTACGACGCGCGCAACGGCACCAAGCTCGGCACTTACCCGGCTGGCACCATCCCCGCCAACTCCAAGCTGGTGGTGGGCGTGGCCGCGATCGAAAGCGCGGCCAATATCCGCCCAGCCTCGGACATGTTCCACTACATCATCAAACCCGAAGGCTCCTTCACCGGCTTCCTGCAGCACCTGGTGAACAACCAGAAGGTCGGCGTGATCACCGACATGTCCACGGTCTGCGGCTTCGGCCTGGGCGCCACGCCGCTCCAGACCATCGCGATCCGTGCGCCGGGCCCGCTCTACTCCACCGCCCAGACCGCGTCCCAGTCGTTCCTGCGTTTCACCAATACCGGCACCACCGCGGGCAGCGTGGCCGTCACCTTGCGCAATTCCGCCACCGGCACGCGCTACGGCCAATGGATCAGCCCCGCGATCCCGCCCGGCGCCGCGCCGCAGTACGCGATCTCGGACATTGAAAACACCCTCCCGGTCTCGCCGAAGCCGCAGTACTACACCGCCATGATCGAGACCCAGATCACCGGCTCGGTTGCCCATGTGCTGTGGAAACCCTCGGACGGCACGCTCACCAACCTGTCCACCTGCGACGCCGGCGTATCCTCGAATGCCGGCCTGATCGCCAGCGTGCATTCCTCGCGCCTCGACAGCGGCTATCCCAGCACGGTGGCGGTCAGCAATACCGGATCGTCCGCCCAGACCCTCACCCTTGGCGTATTCGACGCCCGCACCGGCACGCGCCTCGGCACGTACACCACCACCTCGATCCCCGCCAACGGCCAGCAATTGTTGGCGGTCGCGGCCATCGAGCGCGCCATAAATCTGACACCCGCGGCGGACATGTTCCACTATGTCATCAAGCTGGAGTCCGGCACCGGCTTCCTCCAGCACCTTGTCAACAACCAGACCGCCGCCGTGATCACCGACATGACCACGGTCTGCCAGTTGCCTACCAAGGCCGTCAGCTTCACCGACTGCGCACCCGGCATCACACCGCGCTGCACCGCCACCGTCGGCAGTTCGACCTCGGGCCAGCTCAAGCAGGCCACCTCCTGGCAGAACTACGACGTGGCGCTCACCGCTGGGCGCACCTACACCATCGATGTGAAAGGCGCCTCAAGCGGCAACGGCACCCTCGCCGAACCCTATATCTTCGTCTACACGGTCGGCGGCCAGAGCGCGCTCGCCCAAGGCGGCAGTGGCGGCACCGGCAACGACGCGCGGATCACCTTCACGCCCACGACCACGGCGACCTATGTGATCCAGGTCTCGACCTACATCCTGGCGGACAATGCCGGGACGTTCGTGCTGACGGTGAATTGAAATCGACTAGTCGAACGGCACCGAGACCTCGATAGCCGCCAGTTTACGGGCTTTATCGAATACAATTGAAACAGTCGTCCCCGGCATCCCCCATCGGACTTCGGTAGGGGGCAAGCTTTCCCAAGCTCGCGAGCTCGCTAAGGAAAGCTAAGCCTATGGGTCCATCACGATTTCCACACAGCGGTTCTGGGGCTCGCGCACCCCGTCACCGGTCGGCACCAGGTTCTCGGACTCGCCTTTGTCCGAGATGGTGATCTGGTTGGCGGTGAAGCCCTGCTCGGCCAGTTCCGCCTGCACGCGCGGGCGCGGCGTTCGGACAGGGCCAGGCTGTAGGCATCCGTGCCGGATGCGCGACAGAAACAAGTCATAACGCACCGCACAAACAGCGAAAAGTTAGCAGGCAAATCCCGTTTTGCTTTGGGAGCATACGCTTGGCCTAAAGCGCCAAAGCGACGCCCCCCGCCGCCAGGATCGCGCCGGCGCCGGCGCCCGCCAGCGGCAGACCAAAGCGCATACCGCCGATCACGAAGCTGATGCCGATCTTGGTGATCATATTGGCCCCGGCCGCGAGCAGGATCGCCTGCACCGCAACCTTGGCGTCCAGGGCGGTCATGCGGGCGACGGAAATCGTGATCGGATCGACGTCGGTGAAGCCGGAGATCGCCGCCAGCGGCAACACCCCGCTTTGGCCGAACGCGTCATTGAGCAGTTTCACCGCCATCATGATCGCCGCGAGCAGCGCGCCGGCGCCGAGCAAGGGCGGCAGGTCGAAGGGATTGCCGAACTCCACCTTGGCCGCCGCACCCGCCCCCCCTGCGCGGTGCAGAAGATAGGCGGCGAGTGCCAGCACCGCCACGGCCGCCGCCATGGGCGCCGCCAGTTTGGGCAAGAGCGCCAGGTTCACCACCGCTACCACCACCGTCATGCGCGCGAGGCTTACCGCCCAGCCCAGGGCAACTGCGGTCGCGGCGGCCGTGTTGTTGGTCCTGGCCTTGGCGGCGAGGCGCGCGTTCACCAGCGTCACCATGGTCGAGGATACCAGCGATCCCGCCATGGCGCCGTGGATCAGCGCGGAGCTCCCCGTCTCCAACCGCACCACGATGTAGCCGGCGTAGGAGATCGCCGCCATCAGCACGGTCATCAGCCAGACGTCGTGGGGATTGAGCGCGCCCCAAGGATCGACGGTCTTGTCCGGCAGCACCGGCAGCGCCAGGAAGGTCATCGCCAGCAGGATCACAGCCGAGCGCATCTCCGGCCAGGTGATCTTCCTCAGGAGGCCATGCAGGTATTCGCGGCTCACCAACAGCACCACCACCGCGACCCCGATGGCGATGGCCGCGAGGCGGTCGCCCAGCAAGGTATAGGCGCCGAGCGCATAGGCGATCAGCCCGACCACCACGCCGGTGACCGAGACTTTCCCCTGGGCTTCCTGCGACCGCCAGTGGAACCAGGTCAGCCCGCCGCCCACCACCAGCGCCCCCACGACCAGCGGGCCCGCACCCACGTCCGGGCTCAAGGCGGCCCACATCGCCCCGAGCAGGGCGATCAGCGTATAGGTTCTGATGCCGGCGACGCGGGCGCCGGCGGCGCGCGCGCGCTCTTTCCAGCCGCGTTCGATGCCGATCAGAAGGCCGAGGGCCACGGCGATGCCGAAGCGCTGGAGTAGTTCTGAGGTGTCCATCCGGGCGATGGTATACCGCCGCGGCAGTATTGCCAGCACGGTTCGGCGCGGCGCATTACTGCAATTTCGTCACGTTGACCGCAATTTTTGCGGTGTTCGGCGTGCCGAAGCTGGTCTTCAGGCGGTAATTGAAGGTCAGCGTGTTGGACGCGGATGGCAGGTTGTCGATGACCTCGGCGCGGTTGATCTGCACGGTGCTGCTGGTTCCGACGGGGACCGTATAGGCGACCGTGTCATCCGCCACCATCGGCGCCTTGGTGGTGGCGGAAGCCACCGCGAACGTGGAATCTCCCCCGGCTGGCGGCGATAAACCGGGTCTTGGCGCACCACGGCATGCGCGGATCGCGCGCGCACGGGCAGACCGCATGGACATCCCGCTTGAGGCCGCGCGCCCACTGGCGGAGGCGGGACAACACCGTCTCAGGCCTTCTTCGGCCCAAAGCCGACGCGCGCGGGCGAGGCCCAATCGGTGCGGCCGCGCACATACTGCCACCAGCCCTGGATGCGCCAGATGGTGTTGATCTGCCGGTAGCCGAAGTTCTCGACGATCGCCGCCAGCATCAGGATCAACAGATACGACGGCTTGGGATAACGCCGCATTTCGATCTCCTCCAGGGCCAGCGAGCCGACGCTGATTCCGACGCCGAACACGAAGGTCAGCGCCAGATACGCCATGAAGAAATCGAAATTGAGGATGCCCACCGAATAGAGCAGCGGCATGAAGAAATAGCCAAGCGCCTCCAGCGGCGGGCCGATCACATCCGTGATCAGCACGTGGATGTAGCCGACGGTGCCGGGCAATCCATACTCCCCACGCCCCATGATGGCGCGGTGGCGGAAGAAGGTTTCGAGCGCGCCGCGCTGCCAGCGCCGCCGCTGGCCGGCGAGGCCCTTGAGCGTACGCGGCGCTTCGGTCCAGCACACCGGCTCGGGCACGAAGCGCATTTCACCATGGCGGCCGGTCTCGGCGAGATGGCGGTGGATCTTGACGATCACCTCCATGTCCTCGCCGACGGTGTTCAGGGAATAGCCGCCGACGTCGAGCATCACCTGGCGCTTGAAGATGCCGAAGGCGCCCGAGATCAGCATCATCGCGCCCATCTCGCTCCACGCCAGGCGCCCGATCAGGAAGGCGCGCAGGTATTCGACGATTTGAAATAAACTGATGAGGTCGGTGGGCATGCCGATGCGCGTCACCCGGCCGTGGCGCACGTCCGAACCGTTGACCACGCGAATCGAGCCGCCGCAGGCGACGACGTTGTCGAAGTCCTCGATGAACGGCTGCACGGCGCGCAAGAGCGAGTCCGATTCCAGCAGCGAGTCCGCGTCCATGGCGCAGATCAGGGGCGAACCCGCCACGTCGATACCAGCGTTGAGGGCGTCGGCCTTGCCGCCATTGGGCTTGTCGATGACGATCAGGCGCGGGAACCGGGCAGAGCCGTAAACCTCGCGCACCGGCTTATGGGGAAGCTGTTCATGGAAGGCGCGCTTGACCGGCGTGAGGCCGAACCCGTCGATCACGGCCTTCAGCGTGCCGTCCTTCGAACCGTCGTTGATCACCACCACTTCGAAGAACGGATAGTTGAGCGCGAGCATCGACCTGACGCTGTCGACGATGGTGGCTTCCTCGTTATAGGCCGGCGCGAGCAGCGAAATCGGCACGGTCTGCTCCGAAAACCGCCACCACGCGGAGAGCGGTGTGCGCGCGGCGCGGCGGCGGCGCAGCGCGCGCCAGGCCATCACCAGCTGGATGGAATAGAGCGCGTTGAGCAGCACGCCGTTGATGAAAATCAGCCAACCCACGGTGATGGCGGCGATCAGGCCGATGTCGAAGGCCATGTCGGACAGCATGTCCCAGTTCATGCGCCGCGCTCCGACAGCACGAACTCCACCAGCCGCCCGGCCTCGCCGTCGCCCGACACCGCCTGGAGCGCCGCGATTCCGTCCGGCCCCAACCGGGTCAGGGCCTGGGCGGCGCGCAGGCGCACCCACCAGTTCGCATCGTGCACCAGCTTAGCGAGTTGCGTGAGCGCGGCGGCATCGCCGATGCGGCCGGCGGCGATCGCGGCTTGCGCGCGCACTTCCCAGGCGGCGTCGCTCAACGCCGCCGTCACCACGCCCACCGCATTATGGTCCTGAGCATTGCCGAGCGAGCGCACGGCGGCGGCGCGCACATCGACCGACGGATGAGTCTGTGCGGCGGCGCGCAGGCGCTTCAGGGCGGCGGCGCTGCGTGCGCGCGCCAGCGCGTCGATGGCCAGCACCACCACCGCCGGGTTGGGGTCGTCGAGGAACGCGAACAGCGCCGCGCCATTGTCGGGCGCCAATTTGCGGAACAGGTCGCGCACCGCGCGGTTGCCCAGCATGCGCCGGGCTTCCAGCTTGGGCGTCAGGGTCTGGAGGTCGATGCGCTGCCCGGCCGCCATCAGGGCGCCGGCCGCCGCCAGCACCACTTCGGGCTCCGGGTCGTCGAGCGCGGCGCGCAAGGCATCGTGGACTTCGGGCGCCGCCGACCAGAACAGCCGGGCCGCGATCTTGGCGCGGTCCACCGGCAAACCATGCTTGAGCCCGTACAGCAGCCGGTCGAGCCGGATATGGCGGGCGAGGATGTCCTTCAATTGATCGCGCATCTCGCCGTCCACGGCGCGCAGCATCTCCGACACCACCGCCAGCAGCAGGCGCTGGTCGCGGGCGCTGAGCGGGCGGGGCGAGAGTTTCCCGGGATCGTCCAGCGCGCCATAGACCATGTCCTGCAATTCGCGGCGGCGCTGGGCGTTGGCCCGGTCGATGCGCATGATGATGACGCGCCGCACGAACAGCATCAGCAGCGCGGCGATGCTGGTCAGCGCCAGCGCCACCGAGGCGTCGATGATGAAGGTGAAGAGTTCCGCGCCTTCCATGGCGCTCAGAACTTGTAGGCGAGGCCCGCGATCAGCTCCTGGCGCAGGTAGGAGCCGCTCCGGTCCTCGCGCAGATAGTCGACGCGTACCGTCAGGCGCGTCGTCAAATCGAAGGCCACGCCGCCGCTCAGGCTGCGGGTTCCCGCCACCACGCCGGCGTCGGCCTCGGGCGCGTCGGCGTAGCCGGCGCGCAGGCGCAGGCGGTCGATGGGGATGACGGTGGCGGCAACCGCGTAACCGGTGAGATGCCGGCCGGTGGGATCGAAGCTGTTCACGAAGCGTCCGGCGAGGTCGAGCTTGCCGTCGAACAGATACTGCTCGATCCCGGCGCTGACGCCTTTGACCGTGCCGGTGGCATAGTGGCGGACCGATCCGTCCAGCAGCGCGAAGGTGGTGCTGGTGAGCCGCCCGGTGAGGCCCGCCGCCATGCGCCAGGACGGCAGGAAGTCATCGTTGGGCGTGGTGGCGGCTTCGGCCGTGCCGGAAACCCTCTGCCCCAGGCGGAACGACGCCCCGGCGGCAATTTCGGTGTCGCGCAAGCCGAAGCGTTGCGCGTGCACCACCCCCGCCCACACACTGCCGCCATCCAGCAGGCGTTCGACATGCAAGGATTCTTCCGACCAATCCTTCAGGGTCGAGCGCGTCAGCCAACTGTGGCCGGCGGCGGCGCTCACGGTCCATTTGGGTGTCGACTCATCGGCCTTGCCGGCGAGGCGCTCGGCCACATCCCTGGACCCGGGGTCGAGGGCCTGGGCCTGGAGATAATAGCCACGCGCGTCTTGTTCGTTGCCGGCGGCGCGGGCGGCGTCGCCCAGGCCGATGACGGCGTCGAGGTTCCGGGCGTCCAGCGCCAGCGCACGGGTGAAGGCGTCGCGCGCCTTGGCCGGCATGTTCTGATACAGCGCGAGGCGCCCTTGCAGCGCCAGCGCGTCGGCGTCCCTGGGCCGCGCCGCCAGCACCTGGTCGAGCGCGATTGACGCCTCACCGTAACGCGCCATCCAGCCGAGGATGCGCGCCTTGGCCAACCGGATGTCGAGATCGGCCGGCGCGGCGGCTTCGGCCTGCACGATGGTGGCGAGCGCCATCTCGTAGTGCGCCTGGAATCCTTGCACCAGGGCGAGTTGCGTCAGGAGTTCGGCGTCGCCGGGCCGCGCGCCCAACGCCTGCTGGTAGGCGCGTTCGGCGCCGGCGAAGTCCTGCGCGCGCCGCGCCGCCTGCGCGCTATCGATGAAGCCTTGCGCCGCGTCCTGCGCATAAGCCGGAGACGCGGCCAGAAGCGCCGCGGCGATGACGGTTGCAAAACGCATCAAACGACACCGGGTTGCGCGGCCAACAGGCGCTTCAGCCGCACCAGCAGCTCCAGCGGCTTGAACGGCTTGCCGAGGTAATCGTTGGCGCCGAAATCGAAGCCGCGCACCACGTCGCGTTCCTGCGAGCGGGCCGACAGCATGATCACCGGAATGTCCTTGGTGGTCTCGCCCTGGCGCAGCATGTGCAGCACCTCGAGGCCGTCGATGCCGGGCATCATGGCGTCGAGGATGATGGCGTCGGGCCGGCGCGACCTGACCTCGGCCAGCACTTCCTCGCCGCTGCCGGCGATCACCACCTGATAGCCCTCGCGGTTCAGCACATGGGTGACCAGGCGCCGCAGCACCTCGTCATCGTCCGCCACCAACACTCGCGCTCCCGTCACATCCTACTCCAGAATCATATTGAGGGCGGCACTCTAGCCCACCCTGAACCGGCTGGTTACCACAGAGCGGCCGATGCGCATTGACCTCGCGCAAATTTTATAAACTATTGATATATATATGTATTTATTACCAGTTCAAGTCGGCCATCAACCCGGCGTAGACCTCAATTCCGGCCCACAGGTTGGCGAGGCGCAGGTTCTCGTCGGCCGCATGCTGGTTGTTGTCGTGGTTGGCGATGGGCAGGCCGATGATCGGTACGTGGAACACGTCCTCGAACATGTTGATCGGCACGCTGCCGCCCATCATCGGCAAGAGAGCGAGCTTCGTGCCCGCCGCGCGGCCCGCGCTCGCGATCACGGCCTTGGCCGCGGGCGAGTCCATGTCGCTGCGCAGGGCGGCATAGCCGCCGCCCCAGGCGAGCTTCACGATGCGGCCATGGGCGGCGCGCATGGCCGCGTCCGGGTCGGCGGTCACCACCGTCCAGCCCTTGGCTTTGATGTAATCCTCTACCTTCTTCCTGACATTGGCCGGGGTCTGGCCGGGCACCAGGCGGAAATCGAACGACACCGCGGCTTCGGTGGGGATGGCGTTGGCGGCCTGCGCGCCCACCTGCCCCGCCCGGAATCCACGCACGTTGATCGCGGGACGCATGGTGCTGGCGGTGAGTCCGGCCGCGCCTTCGGACCGGCCGATGCCGAACTCCTGCTTGAGCGCGGCTTCCACCGGCGGCAGTTCCGCGATGGCCTGGGTCTCGGCGGCAGTAAGCGGCCGCACGTCGGAGGAAAAACCCGGGATGGCGATGCCGCCTTCGGAGTCACGCAAGGCGGTGATGAACTCCGCCGCCATGGCGGCCGGGTTGGGCACCCAGTTGCCGTAGTGGCCGTCGTGCAGCGCGCTCAAAGGGCCGTAGATCACGGCTTCCAGCCCCATGCTGCCGCGCGCGCCGAAGTACAGGGTCGGCGTGCGGCTCTGGTGCATGGGCCCGTCGCCGATCAGCCACAGGTCCGAGGCCAGCAGCGCCCGGTTGCCGCGCAGCACCGCCTCGAGGTGCGCCGAACCGCGTTCCTCTTCGCCTTCCCACACCACCTTGATGTTCACCGAGGGCGCGCGGCCCGCCGCCTTCAGGGCGTCGAACGCCGCCAGGAACGCGGCGATCGATGATTTGTCGTCGCCGGCGGCGCGTCCGAAAAGGCGCCATTCCGGATCGAACGGCGGCTTGGCGGTTTTCATATCGATCCCGCGCGCGTCCCCTTTGCCAGACTCCATCTTTCCTGGGCGCATCGTCGGCGTGAACGGTTCGGAATGCCATTCGCTGGGCGTGACCGGCTGGCCGTCGTAGTGGGCGTAGAAGGTAACGGTGCGCTTGGCGCCCGGCGCCTTCAGTTCCGCGAACACCACCGGCGGCGCGCCCGCTGCCGGCAGCAGCTGCGCCGCGAAGCCGCGCTCCTTCAGCAGGGCCAGAAGACGGTTGGCGGTATTGGTGAGCCCTTCCGGATCGGCGGCGACGCTGCGCAGGCGGGTGAGTTCCGAGAGCCGCGCGACGATCTCCGCCTCGTGGCCCGCGCGCCAATTCCTGACGTCGTCGACCAGGGCGGCTTGAGCCCCGATCGGAAACGCGACGGCCAGGACCGCAAGAAGTTTCTTCATGGCGCACCCCCTGCCCTATCATAGATAAAAAACCGGCGCGGTCCAAAAAGACCCCGCCCGATCAAGAACAAGGGCGTGGTCCGGAGGGCCGCGCGCGGACGTCCGTCTCCCGGATTCCGTTATGCCGCGGCCACCCCCGCGCGAAGCCCCCGCCGCGGGCCCGCGCCAGTGAAGCTCAGACCGACGCCATTGCTCATACCGCCGTCGCGGCTTTGCGGGCCAAGCGCAGCCCGGCGATCAGGAAGGCGGTCATGCTCAACATCGACAGCAGAATCACCGCGAAGAACGCGGTGGGCCCCGCGTTCAGGATGTGCGGGCCCACCAGCGAGCTGGTCACGCCGCCCAGGCGCCCGAACGCCAGCGCCGCGCCGACACCGCCCGCGCGCAACGCCGCCGGGTAGAGATGCGCCGCGGCGGCAAACAGCATCACCTGCGATCCCCCGGCGAAAATCCCCAGCACCCCCATCGCCACCGTGACCATCGTGGCGCCCTGTCCCGCCAGGCCGAGCAGGCACATTGCCAAAGCCATGATGGCGCCGCAAATGCCCCACACCACCAGCGGGCGCGAATCCCGCGTGCGGTCCATGCTCCACCCGCCCGCGACCGCGCCCACGACACTGCCGAAATTGAAGGATGCGAGGCCTCCGCTCGCGACCTTCAGGTCGAAGCCGGCCGCGGCGAACAGGGTGGGCAACCAGCTGAACACCAGGTAGACCGCGAACAATGAACTGAAGAACGCGCCCCAGAGAACCAGGCTGCGGGCAAGGAACGGGCGCGACAGGAACGCGAACAGCGCGCCCTTCCGCTGCTCCGGCGCCACCGCGTCCGCCGGCAGCACGATGCCGCAGCGTTGCATGATCCGCCGCAGCCGTTCGTGCTTTTCGGGGAACCGCAGCAGATGATTGGGGGATTCCGGCAGCCAGATCACGATCAGTGCCGTGGTCGCCAGCGACAACAGGCCGCCCGCCATGAACAGCCCGCGCCATCCCGAGGATGTCAGCAGGCCGGCGGCCACCAAGCCCGCCACGACGCCGCCGATCGGCACACCGATGATCGCGAGGCTTACCGCGACACTTCGTTTAGCAACGGGCGTGTATTCCGCGAGCAGCGCGGTGGCGTTGGGCATGGCCCCACCCAGGCCGAGCGCCGCCGCCCAACGCAGCAATGCGAGTTGCGTCAAATCCTGGGAAATCGATGCGAGCCCGGTGCCGGACGTCAGGACCAGCATGCTTCCGATCAACGCCGGCCGCCGGCCGAACCGGTCGCCGGCCAGGCCGCCCAGGAAGGTGCCGATGGTCATGCACAGCAGGCTGATGGCCAGCACCGGGCCGAACCGGTCCTTGGGCAAACCCCAATCGGCCATGATCGCGGGCACCGCGAAACCGATCAGCTGGTTGTCGAAGCCGTCCATGACGACCGCCAGCGCGGTCACCGCCAGGATCGCTTTCTGGAATGTGCTCCAGGCGCCGCCGTCGATGGCGGTCCTCACGTCGGCGGGCGCGGGGGGGTGTGACATCGGCGGTCCCAGGGTTATGCGGCGGCCTAATACTGCCGTGGCGGCAGCGTAACGGTAAGCCCGTCCAGGTCGGCGGTAAGTTTGATCTGGCAGGAGAGCCGGCTGGCGGGCGTGCGGTCGCTGGCGGTGCCCTCCAGCAGTTCGTCCTCATTCTCGTCCATCGGCGGCAGACGCGCCAGCCAGGCGTCATTCACATAGACGTGGCAGGTACAACAGATGGCGTTGCCGCCGCATTCGCCGACGATGCCGGCGAGCCCGGCGCCGACGGCGGCCTGCATCAAGCTGACGCCTTCCGCCGCCGCGATGCGGGTTTCGGCGCCCTCGGGGGAAATGACAATCACCGCCACCATGTTAGGCCGCCTTCACTGTGACAGGCAGGCTGCTCAGCCCGCGCAGGGTGTTGTTGGGGCGCCGCACCGGCGTGCCGGTGATCTCGATGGCCGAAATCTTGCGCGCCATGGCGTCGAGCACCACCTCGCCCTCGAGCCGCGCGAGCAATTGCCCCACGCACATATGGATGCCCGCGCCGAAGCCGACGTGGCCCACGGTCGCGCGGCCGATGTCGAAAACGTCGGGGTTTTCCCATTTGCGCGGGTCGCGGTTGGCCGCGCCCAGGAACATCAGCACCTTCTCGCCCTCGCCCAGGCGGCATCCGCCCAGCTCCACCGGCCGCGTGGTGGTGCGGAAGAAGGTCTGCACCGGGGATTCGAACCGCACCGCTTCCTCGAACGCGGGCCGCGCCAGGGCGCGGTTCTCGCGCAGCTTGCGCCACTCACTAGGGAACCGCGCGAACGCATAGACCGCGGCGCCCAGGCCGTTGACGGTGGTGTCGACCCCGGCCGTGAGCATGGCGCGCACCAGCATGCCCGCCTCTTCATGGCTGATCTCGCCCCGGTCGGCGGCTTGGTAGCAGATCTGGCCGAAGCCATCCGGCTCCAGGTTCTCGCGCAAGGCCTGGGTCTCGACCCAGGGGAAGGCCTCCTTCGCGCGCGGCGCGCTCTCCTGGAAGAAGCTGTTGGGCGGCCCGAAGGAGTTGAACACCATGTCGCCGTAGGGCAGCAGGTTGCCGCGCCCTTCCCGTTTCATGCCGATGGCGTCGGGGAACACGCGCAAGGGAAATGCCTGGGCCAGGTCGGCGCAGGCGTCGAAGCTGCCTTTCTCCACCAATTCGTCGATGATGCGGTCGGCCTCGGCCGCGAACCGGTCGCGCAGGCCTTTCATCACCGCCGGCGACAGGGCCTTGTTCAACACCGCGCGCGAACGCGTATGCTGCGGCGGGTCCGCCTCCAAGATGATGCTCGGCAGCCGGAACCGCCCGTGTTTCACGAAGTCGGCCAGGCCCACGCCGCGCGCCGAGGAGAAGGTTTCCCAGTCCGTCAGCACCTGGCGGACCTCGGCGTAGCGCGCGACCGCGCCGACGCCATATTTGCTCAGCCACACGAACGGGCCCGCGTCCCGCAGCTGGGCATGCACCGGGTAAGGATCGGCGAAGAACGCCTCGCAGAACGGATCGGCGTCGAGCGTCGGCACACCCGGCGGCGGCGTGGCCGGGCCTCCCAGATCAGGAAACAATTTGCCCACGGTATTCATACGCTTGGGACGTTGACATATCAAAAGTTGCTATGTCAACTTCTGGGAATGCCCCGGCAATCCCGCCCCCGCGTGATGAACCTTGAGCGGTTCATCCCCGCGCTGTTGATCTTCCTGTCCAACCGCCTGTCCAGCACCGGCACGGCCGCCTATATGCGCGCCTTCGGTATTGGCGTGATGGAATTCCGGGTGATGGTGATGCTGGCGACGGAACCCGAGATCGCCGCCAGCCGCATCGTCGAGGTCATCGGCCTCGACAAAGGCGCGGTCAGCCGCACCCTCAAGGCCCTGGAGGAACAGGGCCTGGTCCTCGCTCGCCTCCCGCGCGACCGCCGCCGCCCGCTCTATACACTTTCAACGCGCGGGTACGCGGTGCACGACCGCGCGCTGGCCATCGCCGAGAAACGCCAGGACCTACTGCTGGACGGCATCCCGGAACGCGACCGCGAACGCCTGATCGCGCTGCTGCACGTCATGCTGGGCAATGTCGGCAAACTGAAGGCGCTCTCGGACGAACAAGGCGCGCGGCGCCCACCTAAATTCAGTCGACGATAAACAGCTTCGCGCCGGTGGCCGTATAGGACCGGTGCGCCGCGTCACCGTGATCGGACACCTGATAGCTCATGCCCGGCGTGAGAATGAACTTGCGCCCGTCCTTGAGCTGGGATTCCAGTTCGCCTTCCAGCACATAGAGCACATGCCCCCGGTCGCACCAGTGGTCGGCCAGGTAGCCGGGCGAGTACTCGACCATGCGCACGCGCAGATCGCCAATATTGAGCGTGCGCCACAACGCCTCACCGGTCTCGCCGGGATGCCGCGTCGGCTCGACCTTGGCCCAGTCGGTGACGGTGAAGGGAAGCGTGGGGATTTTCATGGAACCATAAACACGAATTTTACACCTTATAGCCTTAGCGCGAAGATCGGATTTGCCAACCCGACGCGGTTAGCTGAAGTGAGGCCGGCCGCTCCTGATAGTCGCCAGTCGCCTGGGTAAGTGTGGCCTGATGAAAGTCCACGATCGTTTCGGAGCGCCACTTCACTTTTCTCGGCGCCCAAGCCGGGTGCTCACCGGTTATTCCTTGAAACTCCAGCTTCACGCCGTTTGCATCAATGCCATAGACATCCAGGACGGTGGCCGAATATTGGGCGTCCAAATCCTCTGATGCCGCGACAAATCTTGTCATGCTGGGAGAGAAAAGAGGATAACCGGAAATCTGGGTCAACACGCCCGTCTTTCGGTCCAGCAGCTGCCAAGTGTTTCCCTCATACCATTGCTGTCTAATGGCAAGGAAACGGCCTCCAGCAGCAAGTTCCAGTAAATTGTATCGCCTGTCCTCATCGGCAATTCGGAAATCTTGGCCGTCCAACAATTTGACTTTCCAGCCGCTCTCATCCCGTACCGCGAGAGCCTTGTTTTTCTGTAAGAAAACTTTTTCGTGCTGTATGGCGCACTCTTGCAGATTGTTGACTCCCGGACAGACGAACTTGCCTTCCACCTGCGTGATCTGGTTTGCCCAAGCAAATGAGGAGACCAGACAAACAGTGATCAAGGGTAGAGAGACTGAGGTGGTGGTCACCACTCTACGGTAAAGCCTAAGAATGATCGGGCCGGGAGCGACCACATTCCAGTTTACGACGGTGAAGAGAAGTTTTGCGATCTTCATGATTTCACGAGTTGAGAAATTCGGTTCGAGGGGTGAGCCCGCACACTCGCTGGGCAGTGCTCATGAAGTTCCTGACCCACAGTTCAAGGCCATCCAATTGGCTCAGGAGTTTGAACGGCCAACGCGGTCTTGATCCAGTGTCCGTTCGGGAGGCGGAGGATCAAGAACTCTCATCAGTTCGTTATATGCCGCGGATAGCCCTTGAGACGCGCGCAACGGCGGCTCTTGTCCCTTCTTCCATAAAAGAGAGACGTCGTCGGGGCCGTTGTCGCGTATCGCGGAAAACCAGTCACGCGGGAAGCCAGGAAGCCTACGCATAAAGGCGGATATGAGCGCGGTCTTGCCTAGGTCAAAGCACAGATCGAGTTCTCTCTCGCCGTTCAGGACAATGCTGAAAGTCTCATAGCCATAAGTAAGGGTGCCATACACTTCTTCGATTTCATCCCAGACAATGTGGGCCGAGAGCGGGCCGCGTTTAACATCAAACCCATCCTCATGAACCGTCACATGCCCGAGCCCCAAGACTTTCAAGATCGAAAGAAGCAATCCCATACGCCCTATTCACCTACGGCCGAAGCGGTCTGTGGCGAAAGTGATTATAAAGCGATTCTCCAACGTCATACAGGTCCCCGACAATGGCGCACCATCCGCCTTCTATTCGACCATGGCCCAGTCGGTGACGGTGAAGGGGAGCGTCGGGATTTTCATGATTTCAGGAATAAATGGGTTCGGCTTGGGAGTTCGGCCAGCATTCATATCGGGCATTGCTTGTGGAGTTCATGCCCCGCAATTCAAAGCCGGGCAATTGCTTCAAAAGCTTCAACACTTCGTCCGACCCGTATGTTTCCAGCGGAAATTCAAGAATATTCTTGCTTCCTTCAAGCACAAACCAAACATCATAGTCCCAGGCACCCCCGTCGTTTGTTACCACGAAGACTCTACTTAACGTGGAAAGTTCGATTGAATCAGCGCTTCTGTCGGGCCGCGTGACACGTATCTCACCATCCGAGACAACAGCCATGTAGTGCGGAAGTTCATGCTGCTTCTCGTCGAAGCTGGCGTTGAAGAATCGCGTGGCAGAGTCTCTCGCTGACTGAGTCGCCCTAAAGATCAGGTAGTAAATGACATAACTCCCGCCCGCCCCGATCAGGAGCTTCTGCCAATCCTCGAGGCTCTCCCAAATTTCCATATCGCCCCCACTATCGTCGCGCCGCCTCTGAACTACTGCATTTCAGCGACCACCTATACGGCGCACATCCTGCACGTAGGGATCATAGTGGTGATCTGAGAAAATGTCATAGAGCCCCCCTCCAAGTCTGTAGCCCAAGTCGCCACCCACCAACGAGCCGACGACGGCGGTCGCTGGCGCTACCACCGGAATCAATGCCCCGCCCGCGCCACCGAGCCATCCACCCGCGATAGCCCCCGCGTTTGCTACAGACGCCCGTGCCGGGTTGTCTGCATGCACAATATCATTCAGTGCGAGGCCGGTTCCGAGAACGCCTAGTCCGTGGCTCGCCACCCCTAGACCGCGAGCAACACCGTTTACCGTGGAATTGGTGACGTTCGCCCTGCCTACGGAATTTGGGTTCGGCCCAAAGGAATATCCTTGATAAAGGCTTGCACCTCCGGCCTTGTGATCTCGCGGAACGGTGGTTTCAGCGCATCACGCCCCGCATTGTCGTATCTATCCAGTTGGCCGACTTGGCGCGCGTAGTCTCCACGTTTGTTGGCGGAATCAACTCCCACCTCCGCTGTGCGCGCCATATAGCCTACCCCCGCGCCATGGACATCAGGGTCCTCGTCTATCCGGTCTCTGCCGGTGATGAACTGTCCTCTGATCCAATCCATAATCCCGAATTCCGGCGCCCCGGTTTCCGGATTGATTCGGTTCCGGACATTGCCCACCAGAAGCATCTCCACTGGCACGCCATACGCAGCGGCTGCTCTGCGCAACGCCGCCACCACCTCCGGATTTTGCAAAGCCTGAGGCACCACCATCTCGCCGCGCGCGACGTGGGCGACCTCGGTGTCGCTGCCGCGCCCCTGCAGCGCCAGAATGCGTGCCTCAAACTGGTTCGCCAGCTTTGGGTTCCTGCGAGCAACCGTACGCAGCGCATCTCGTGTTTCCGCCAATGCGAGGTCGCGCGTTTTCCGCCTCCCCGCTTCCGCAGCCTTCTTGAGCGCGATCAGCGCCCGGAGGGCGGGCAACCCGGCTGCAACCGCCCGGTCACGGTCGATGCCGAGCTTTGGGGCTTCATCCAAGATCGCCACAAACTTTGCGCGCGTTTCGGGGGAAATTTTCCAACGGTCGATACCGGCCATGCGAGGTCCTTTTCAAAAGGGAAAAGGTCACTCTGCGCCGCTTCCGAATTCATTCAATGCGTCCACGCGTGTTTGGCGCGTAAACAAACAGAAAGGGGCGCAGTTGCCTGCGCCCCTTTACGTGTTTCACGTGAAACAATCGTCCCCGTTTTTACGGGTCCATCACGATTTCAACACGGCGGTTCTGGGGCTCGCGCACCCCGTCGCCGGTCGGCACCAGGTTCTCGGACTCGCCTTTGCCCAAGACGGTGATCTGGTTGGCGGTGAAGCCCTGCTTGGTCAGTTCCGCCTGCACCGCGCGGGCGCGGCGTTCGGACAGCGCGAGGTTATACGCATCCGTACCGGCGCGGTCGGTGTGGCCGGTGACGTGGATCACCGCCTTGCCGTTCTTCTTGGCGTACTCGGCCGCTTCCGTGACGATCTTCGAGGCATCGGGCCGCACGTCGGAGCGGTCGAAGTCGAAGAACACCAGGAACTTCTGCGGCACGGCCGGGGGCGCCGGACGCGCGGGCGGCGGCGGGGGCGGCGGCGGAGGCGGCGGGGGCGGAGCAGCGGCGGCCACGTCGGCCTTCTTCACCGGCGCGGGCGCCGCGCCGAGCTTGAAGCGGATGCCGGTGCGGAAGGTGCGGCCCAGCACGTCGTACAGCGTCGGGTTGGCCGGGATGGCGGCGTACGGGAAGCCGCCCGGGCCCTGCGCCGCGACCGCCGGATCCTTGTTGGTCAGGTTGTTGACGCTGAAGAACGCCTCGACATCGGCGGCGTCGCCGTTGGCGATGCTCGCGACCTTATAGCTGATGCTGGTATCCCAGTAGAACGCGCCGTCGATGCGGTTGTTGTTGATCGTCGGCACGGTCAGGGTCGAGGTCGGGCAGCCCGAGGTACAGGCGATGTAGCCGTAGCCGCCCTGGTTATAGATCCCGGACGACAGGCCGCGGCCGGTCAAGGTCCAGGTCACCGGATCGTTCACATAGGTCAGCGTGCCGCGGTAGACCCAGTTGGGCGGGCCGTTGCCCTGGTTCTGGCCGACGGTGTTGGACGGCGGGTTGATGCCGTCGTTCAGGTAGTTCTTGAGGTAGTGGGTAGCCAGGAAGCGCAGGCCCACCGTGCCCCCCATGGCGCTGGAGAGGTCTTCCAGGCGCACCTGGTAGCTGGCTTCGATGTCGTAGCCGCGGTTGACGCGCTGCGCGGCGTTGAACGGCTGCAGGCGGATGACCAGCTGCGTGCCGCCGCCGATGCCGGTGGTGCGGCTGATGGCGGCGCAGTACTGGGTGATGCCCTGGAAGCAGCGATCCATGATGGTCTGGGCGCCGATCGAGCTGATGCCCTGTGCCAGGTCGATGTTGTAGTAGTCGAACGAAGCCGAGAAGCCCGGGAAGAACTGGGGCTGCACCACCACGCCGAGGCCGGTGGTGTCGGCCACTTCAGGCACCAGCGCGGTGTTGCCGACCGAGAGACCCTGGTAGAGGGTCAGCGCGTTGTTGTTGAACGGGTCGGTGACGTTGTTGGTGTTGGCGGTGCCGGCGGCGTAGAGGTCGTTCAGGTTCGGCGCACGGATGTCGCGCGACCGCGTCGCGCGGAAGCGGATGTCGTCGATCGGGTTATAGGTGGCCCCCACCTTCCAGGTGGTGACGTAGCCCGAGGTCGAGTAGCCCGTGCCGCGCACGGCGGCGTTCAGGTCGAGCGACTTGGCCCACACCGTGTCCTTGGCGAGCGGGATCACGGTTTCGGCGAAGCCTTCGGTCACGGTGTAGGAACCGAACGTCGGCAGGTAGTTGCCGGCGAACCAGCCGTTGGCCAGCGAGATCGCGTCGGACCGGCCGCTGATGGCTTCGCGGCGGTGTTCGATGCCGAGCGCCAGCGAGATCGGGCCGGCCCAATCGGAGAACGGCTCGCCGCGCACGGTGGCGGCCTGCACGTCCTGCACGAAGCGCTGGTTGCGCTGCGGGTGGGCGGGCGAGGCGAAGATGTAATTGATCGCCGCCTGGCCATTGACGCCCAGGCCCATGGTGTTCCACGGCACGCAGCCGTTGGTCGGGTTGGTGAGCGTGGAGCGGCACACGATCTGGCCGTTGGGCCCGCGCACCGCGTCGATGGCGTTGGCGAAGTTGGTCTTGGACGAGACGTTGAGGCCGTTCTCCGACGTGCGGCTGACGCCCTTCTGGTAGTAGGCGTCCCAGGTCCAGGCGTTGTCGAAGGCGTCGAAGCGGCCCGAGGCGCCGACCACGCCGCGCACGACGGTGCGGTAGTTGTCGAAGGTGACCGTCGGCTGGTCGACGTTCATCGAGCCCAGGGTGAACTGGGTGATCTTGTTGGCGGCGATGATCGCGGCGACCGGGGCCGGGATGAACGCGTTGTCGCCCTTGATCGTGATGTTGTTGATGTTGAATTGCTTGAGCGCCCAACCCGTGGCGTGGGCGGTGCCCCACTGCAGCTGGACAAACGCCTCGAAGTTGTCGGTGAACTGGTAGGAGGCGCGGGTGAACACGCCCTGGCGGGTGATCTTCTGGTCGAGCGTGTTGTAGAAGTTGACCTGGGTGCCGCGCCAATCGCCGCCGACCATGAACGGATCGCCGACCGGCGAGCCGTAGTTGAAGCTTCCGGGCGTGCCGCCCGGGCCGAAGTAGATGCCCTTCAAGGGGCCGGCGCTGGTGATGATGCCGCCCGGTGTCGCCTGGGACAGGCCCGCGCCCGAAACCAGCAACCGCTGCGGCAGCCCGTTGGTGGCGGTGTAGGCCGGGTTGTTCATGATCAACCAGCCGTTATTGTTCCAATTGCGCGGCACGCCGAAGATGCCGTCCTTGTTGGAAATCTCGCCGGAGATCAGGAAGTGGCCGCGCTCGTTCGCGAAGCCGGTGCCGCCGGACATCGCGACTTTCCAGTTGCGGTCGTCGCCGTAGGTGGTGACGCCGCCGGAGACTTCGCCCTTGATGCCGGTGAATTTCTTGTCGAGCACGAAGTTCACCACGCCCGAGAGCGCGTCGGAGCCGTAAGCGGCCGAGGCGCCGCCGGTCACCACGTCGACACGGCTGATCAGCTGCTGCGGGAAGTCGTTCACGTCCACGAGGCCGTCGATGGTCGAGGGCACGGAGCGCTGGCCGTCGAGCAGCACCAGGGTGCGGCCGCTGCCGAGACCGCGCAGGTTGAGGGTGTTCAGGCCGGCCTGGCCGTTGGAGAACGAGAGGTTGGAGGTCAGCGGCGTGGCCGAGCCCACCACCGACGGCAACTTGTTGACGAAGTCGGCGATGTTTTCGGGCGCAGCGGCCTGGATCACTTCCTCGCTGATCACGGTCAGCGGGGTCGGCGCTTCGTAACCATCGCGCAGGATGCGCGTGCCGGTGACGACGATTTCCTCGACGTTCGGCGCTTGGGCGGTGGCGCTCACCGTCTGGGCCTGGGCGGCGCTCGCCAGAAGCGCGGCGGCGCTGACGGTTGAAAGCGCGCCCGCCTTGATCAAGGCACGCGCGGACAGGGTGTTGGTAAAGAGCATGGAGGCCTTCCCCTACGATTGGTGGACGGGTTTTCCGTCCGGGCAAAAAAAGACGAAAAGGTTCGTGATATCAGAGGATCACGTTGGCCTTGGTTATAGTCAGAACCGCCCGGTCCGCCAACCCACTCGGGGGAGTTGTTAACCTTTATCCCGTGGGGCGTTGCATATTTGCCCGCGCCCCTAGCACTTAATAAAAGGTATCGCCCAAGGTGCAGAGAACCGCCCCGACCACGCGGATCCCGGGGTCTGTTACGCGAGACTGGTGGGGAATTTGGGTTCCGGCACCGGCCCCAGCACCTTCTCAACCGCCACGCCCAGGGCCAGCAGCTTCACGTCATCCCCGGGCATGCCTTCCAGGGACAGGCCGACCGGGAGTCCGCCCAGCATGCCGCCGGGCAAGGACAGGCCCGGCGCCCCGAAGCGCGGGCCCGGGAAGACATTGGTGATCAGCCCCTGGATCTCGTCGACGCGTTTGTCGCCGACACGAATGGTCTGGTTGGGTGTATCGCCGTTGAGGTTGATGAAGGGGGCGGTGAACGGAACCGTCGGAAAAGCGATGGCGGCCAGGCCCTGGCGCTTGAACAGATCCTCGTAGATGCGGAACGACGCCTCGAAAATCTGCACGCGTTCTTCCGCTGTCAGCGCCGGCGGCGCCGGAATCAGGCCGGCGGGCACGATGCGCTTGGCCATGATGGCATCAAGGTTCAGGCCCGGTGTGTTGTCTTCCAGCCAGTCGGACAGACTCTGGCGCGGCGGCCCCGCCGACAGACGGCCGTTCTCGTTGAGGCCCTGGATCATGAGCAGATCGAATTCCACCAGCTCGGCGCCGGCGGCCTTCAATTTTGCGAAGGCGTCCTGGATCACTCTGGCGACGCCGGGGTCCATGGCGTCGATCTCGTAGTAATCCGCGCGCGGGATGCCGATGCGCACGGTCTTCAACTCCGGCACGGGCGCCGCCGCCTCGCCGGTGATGGCGGCGTCGAGGAAGGCCACATCCGCCGCCGTGCGCGCCATGGGGCCGAAGGTTTCCAGCAATCCCGGCGGCGGCACGATGCCGTGGTCGGCATAACGCTTGCGCGGATTTTGCGACGTGAGGTTTTCGACCGTAAAGGTGGAGGGCCGCAAACCCGCGACGCCGCAAAACGACGCGGGCAGACGGATCGAACCGCCCGTGTCCTCGCCGATGGCCGCGGGCACCACGCGCGCCGCCAGCAGCGCGCCGTTGCCGCCCGAGGAACCGCCCGGCGTGCGCAGCAGGTCATAGGGATTGTGCGCCGAGCCGAACCACCGGTTGTCGGTGGTGGCCGAAGCCGGCGACAAACCGCCCGCGCCCACCATGTCCGGGCACAGGGTCTTGCACAGCACCACCGCGCCCTGGCTTTGCATGGCCTCAACCACGATGGCGCTTTGCGCCGGGGTGTAGAACGGCTTCAGCGCACCGTTGCCGGCGCTGGTGGGGTAGCCCGCGACATCGATCTGGTCCTTGACCGCGACCGTGAGGCCCGCGAGCGGCCCGAGTTTGCCGCCGCTCGAACGCAATTTGTCGATCCCGCGCGCGGTTTCCAGCACGCGTTCGTCGTTGATGGTGACGGTGGCGTTGAGGTTCTTATGCGCCGCGTGCGCCTTGAGACAGGCGCTGGCGTAACTCTCGGCGCTCATTTCGCCGTCGGCGATGCGTGCGGCGGCCTCCTGCGCGCCGAGCTTCAGCACGTCACCGCCGCTCCGCTGCGCGCATCCCGTCAGCTCGGCGGCGAGCACCAGCGGCACGGCATAAACCGATGTCTTCAGAATGGAGCGGCGGGAAATCTTGGCGCGCATCAGGAGCCCCTGTCAGTCAAGGCGATCATCCCCTACGGCGAGCATAGCCAACCGATCGCGTCAAAACGAGGGCGGGCTCATCCCATCAGCCATAGCTTCTTGGCCGCGACCGCGACGATCAAGGCGATCAGCGCCAACCTGAACCAACGGCGATTCCGGGACATGCCCGGAGTCTAAAACCCTCAGAAGCTGTAGACCAGCCCCAGGCGGGTGGTGGTGTCGGTCCGGTTGCGGCCGGCAGGCACCTTCTCCTTGCGGGTGGCGTCGAACGCCACCTGCGCGGACAACTTGCCGCGCACCGGCACGCTCAGCGCCGTGACCGAACGGATTTCGTTGCCGATGAACCACTCGGCATTCTCGGTCAGGGTCATGGCTTCGAACACCTTCCAGGAAAAATCGGCGCCGAGCTTGGCGGTGACGACGTTCTCGCTGGGCGCGGCGGCATAGCGCGTCTGGCGGAACGCCTGGCCGGCGGTCAGGTCGAGCTTCATGGTGGTGGTGTCGAGCAACGAATAGCCGAGACCGCCGGATTCCGAGAACTGCCGGTCGATCCCGGCGAAGGTGTCCTTGTCCCAGGCGAACGAGCCGAAGGCGAATAGGCGCTGGGAGAACTTGTAGTCCAACTCATAACCCGCCAGGTACTTGTTGCGGGTGAGGACGCCGCCGGTGGTCTGGCGGTCCATGGCGGCGGTCAACTTGTGGCGCAGCACCAAGCCGTCCTTGGTGAGCGCGAGCCCGGCGGCGAGGCCGAGGTCGTTGGTGTTGCCGGTGGTGCGCGTGAGACCGGCCTGCCCGTTGCCCGACCAGGCGTCGAACACTCCGGCCTGGGCCAGGCGCTGCTCGCGCGCCGCTGCGGCCTCGGCGTTGATCTCGGATACCAGCGCGTCGATCTCGGCGGCCGAGGTGGGATAAGCCGCCTTGGCGACCTTCGCCACCGCCGCAAGGTCGTCGCCGCCGCGCGCCGCGCGCAACATGGCCTCGACATCGCGCGGCATCGGCGCCGCCCACGCGGCGACGGGAAGGAACAGAACGGCGAAGGCAAGACTGCGCATGGAACCTCGGTGTGGGGAAATTTCGGGGCGGGGAATTTCGCGGCGAAGAAATCTTGGTGCAAGCGAAAAATCGCCCGCATAACGCGCCCTGGGGATCGATTGTTCCGAAAAAGACGGATCAGACCTTGAGCGGCAGCGCCGTGGTGGCCTTGATCTCGGAGATGCCGACGTAGGAGTTCACTTCCTGGATGCCCGGAATCCGCGCCAGCTTCTCGAAGAAGAACTTCTCATAGGCCTGTATATCCTGCGCCACGATGCGCAACAGGAAATCGAACGCGCCGAGGATGACGTGGCATTCCATCACTTCCGGGAACGCCTTCACCACGGCGGCGAACTCGTCTTTGTCCACCGGATGCGCGCGGCTCATCTTTATCTGCACGAACAGCTGGGTGCGCAGGTTGAGCTTCTCGGGGTTCAGGACCGCGACGATCTTCGAGATATAGCCTTCATCCTTGAGGCGCTGGATGCGCCGCCAGCACGGCGACTGCGACAGGCCGACCGCTTCCGCGATCTCGGCCGCCGAACGGGAGGCATCCTCCTGCATGGCCTTTAGAATTTTCAGGTCGATTTTGTCGAGATCGCCGGCCATTTTTATCTCCCCGCGCCCGCAGAGCGCCGTCATCTAACGACAATTCCCAAAAACCACGCAACAGCAATGCGCGAAAGTTAGCGCAAAAGTAGAGTTGCGAACCAACTCCAGCATCCTGGACGCCCCCTTTTGCGCCCGGCAAACTCTGCGAATAATTCGCATTCGAATATAGTTTTCAATGCCGGGGACGGTTCCGTTCCCGGCTTCGGTTCGGAACGCGACCGCGCCGCCGGCCGTCCGATGCGAAACCTGGGCGCGCTGCCCCTTCAGCCGCATGGCGCACCGATGAAAAACGCGGACTTCCGATGCCGCGGGAACGCAGGAGCCGCTAGGCGGCCACGAGAGACCTTAAGGAACGCCGGCGGCCGATGAGTTTCATGACCGGGAACTGCACCAGGAACAGCGCGAGCTTGCTGCACGGTCCCCACACCGCCATGGCCAGCGTCCATTGACCGGGCGTGAGCGTGAAGGCGAGCACCACATTCAAGGCGGCGCTCGCGAACATCAATCCGGCCCAGACATAGCCGAACAGAATCACCAGGTCGGGAATCCTCTCCCGCGCGACCGGCGGCATGTATCGCGCCATCCAGTTGCGCTTGAGCATCACGCCGCCGATGATCAGGTAGATCGCGGATGGCTTGAGCATCACGAACCGCGGATCGTTGGTCATGAACGACGCGAACGATGCGGTCACCACCAGGCCGAGGCTGACCCATTGCAGCGCATCGACGCCGCGCTTGCGGGCCAGCCGCCACCCGACTTGCGCGACGCCCAGCGCCACGCCCGCCGCCACCGCCCACGCCATGTCGTGGGTGAGCGCGAACACCGCCAGGAACAGCAGCGTCCCCGCGAAGTCCTCGATCAGAAAGCCGGCGGCGGAAAGGAAATGCTGCATGAATTTCCGCGGGGATTTACGCGGCCTTGCGCGCGGCCATCATCGCCTTGAATTCCGGCGTCATCAACGCCCGGTAGGCCGTGGGCGGCTGGATACCGAGTTCCACGCGCACGTCAGCGAGCGGGCGCGGCAGCAGCGCCTCGAAGTGCAGCTCCGGGAACCAGCGCGCTTGGCCGCCGTGCCGCCAGGCCTGCTTGACCGCGGCGCGCGCCGCCACCGGCAGGCGCGACCACGCCATCATCACCACGAACGCCATGCCCAGGTTGCGGGTGTGGCGGTACATGAAGGCGAGCAGGCAGAACTCGCCCATGGGATCGCGGCCGTAACCGGTGAGGATATGGGTGAGGTCGTGGGCGTCGCGCATGCGCTTGCGATAGAAATCCATCGCCGGCGGCACCCGGTCGGTGTCCCAGTCGCTGCCCCGCGAAGCTTCCACCAGCCCCTCGGCCGAGAGGTTCTCCTCTTCCATGAACGCGAGGTAGGCGCGGCCCACCGAGCCCTCGGGCAGACGCGCAAGCGCCGCCCGGTCGCTGAGCGCCGCGAGCAGGGACGGCTGGCGCATGAGAAGGTCCGTGCCGGCCGGGCTGGCGGCGAAACGCTTGAACGCCTTGATGCCCGAGCCCCCGCGCAAAGCGCGGAAGATCGCGAAGATCTGGCCGGTGTCCTCGCCATTGGCCATGAGGCGGCGGAACGCCCGCCAGGCCTGGATGGGATGCAGGCGGGTGTCGATCCCGCTGAAGTCGGTCTGGCTGAAATCCGGGGCGGCGGTGGCTATTGCGATGGTGGCGGTCATGATCGAAAACTCTCGGGCGTGTATCGGGGCGGTGTTTGGTGCGCGATTGCGACGGTGACGGCACGCTAGTCTTTACTTACAATATTGTCAATAATAACGGCACGGACCGCCAAATGGCTGATTCAAAGAAGAAATCCACCTCACCTGCGAAGCCTAAACGCATCCGCCGCACGCCCGAGGAGGCGCAGAAGCTGATTTTGGACGCGGCCGAGTCCAGCATGGGCGCCGAGGGCCCCGCGGGCCTGCGTTTGCAGGATGTGGCCAGGAAGGCCGGCGTCTCGCACCCCACGATCCTGCACCATTTCGGCAATCGCGACGGCCTGGTGCGCGCGCTGCATCGGCGCGCGCTGGCCGAACTCTCGAACACCGTGGTCAGCAAGATGGGCAGCGCCGACGGCCTGCGCGCCACCTTCAAGGCTTACCGCGAGGGCATCGCGCAACGGATGCTGTGGCTGATGCAATCACCGGAGAATCTGCCGCGCGCGGGTCTCGCGGTGTTCGACCAGATCGCCAACGCCCTGCACGCCGAACGCGTGAAACACGTCCGCCCCGGCGGCCCCGCGCCCGACATGGAAGACACCCGCGCCGCGCTGCACCTGGTCGCCGTCGCGGCCTTCGGCGACGCGATTATCGGACCCCGGATGCGCACCGGCGTGAAGGACGAAGCCGCCGCGCGGGACATGTTCGTGACCCGGTTCGGGGAAATGATCGAGACGTATCTGCGGGCGAAGGCGTGAGCGCCATCACGGCTGGAACAGGTGCCACTTGCCTTCTTCGCCGTCTCCGGTCGGCTTACCGGGCGTGTCGGTGAAATAGGTGTAGAGGGGCTGCCCCTTGTAAGCCCATTGCCGCCGCTGATCGTCGCGCGTGATGATGGTCCAGTCACCGAGCGGCGATGCCCCGCCGCTGGCGAGCACCGGACTCCAGGCCCCGATGCACCCGGCGTTGCAGTTGGACTTCCCCGGCGCGTCGTCGCCGAAGACATAGACCGGCAGATTTTGCGGCGAGGTGCGGATCGCAAGCTTCGGCGGCGCGCCGGTATCGACGGAAAAGTCAGCCGGAACCGTGAGATCCTCCAGCATGCTGGCGGCCGCCGCGGGCGACGCCGCAAGCAAACAACAGGCCGCGAGAAAGGCATGAACCCGTGTCCACGATCCATTCATGGGCGCCTCCGGCGTCATAGGTTGCGGCTGAAGTCTAGCCGGTGCGGCGCACGCTTGCGAGCGTCTCCCCTCCCTCTCCCCATCCAAACTTGCTAGCTTTCCGTCCCGGATTGCACCTTCGCATATTTCACTTTCACACATTTCACTTAAGGGGAGAGCTTCACGTGAGACAGTTCAACATCGTCCTCGCCGGCCTCGGCGCGCTCGCCGCCGCCGCGCTCGCCGCGACCACCCAATCCCACGCGGCCGGCACGGGCGCGGCGGACAAGATGTATGTGATCGACTGCGGCTGGGCGCACGCCGCGGACAAGTCGCGGTGGTCGCCGGGGATCGATGTCGGCGTGCAGGTCGATGTCTCGGACAACTGCTTCCTGATCCATCACCCCCAGGGCGGCTGGTTCATGTGGGACACGGGGGTCGCGGAGAACATCGCCGACATGCCCGACGGCCTGTCGCAGCAGAACGGCGCGGTCGTGTGGCACAAGGCCAAGAAGCTCTCCGCCGCGCTCGCCGAGATCAAGGTCAAGCCGGAAGACGTCAAGTTCGTCGCCATCTCGCACATGCATGCCGACCATTCCAGCAATGTCGACATGTTCCCCAAGGCCACGCTGCTGATCCAGAAGCCGGAGTGGGACGCGATCTTCGCCGGCCAGAACCCGCCGTTCACCAAGGAGCACCCCGCCACCCAGCTCACCGGCGACAAGGACGTGTTCGGCGACGGCTCGGTGACCATCGTTTCCACTCCCGGCCACACCCCGGGGCATCAGTCGCTGCTGGTGCACCTCGCCAAGACCGGCTGGCTGGTGCTGTCGGGCGACGCGGTGCACTTCCAGTCGAACTGGGACAACAAGCGCGTGCCCGGCACCAACTTCGACAAGGACAAAACGGTGGCGTCCATGAACCACCTCGGCGAGCTGATCGCCGCCCATAAGGCCCAGCTGTGGATCAACCACGACAAGGCCCAGAGCGACAAGCTCAAGCACGCCCCGGCATTTTACGAATAGATCCTCCGCGAAGAAACAAAAGCCCCTCCCGCCAGCGCGGGAGGGGCTTTTTTATCGTACGACGAGCGCGTCCCCTCACATGCAAGACCCGCGCGACGGCTTCGTGGACAGATTCGGGGATCTGATTTCGACGTATTTGAAGGCGAAGGCGTGAATCACATCCACATCTATCGATACTCTTATCGAGCGGGCCGGAAGGGAATCTTTGCTGAGGTCACCTTGTGCTTGCTCAGGTTATATCCTTTTTTTCTTAGTATCTCCGATGCCACCATCATATGCAGCTTGGGGTGAGCAGTCGGACCAACCACGACTGCTTGTATAGGCAGCATCGGCTTACCATCGTCATCTTTCCCAACACCGAATCGCATCGGCAAATGTACGGACATCATGGTTGCGCGAGGTACAAACTCGAGCCGCTTTATATCCGCATCAGAAAGGCGCAGAACGAGGCGCCATTCTCGTTCGTGATGGAATTTGCAGTGTTTGAAAATTGGCGCCGCTAGAGCACCGACTTCCAGAGCCATCTCGCATAACTGCTTAGCCATTGTAGACACATCAATAGCTGCGTCGGTTTTTCGCAAAGACGCTAGTCTTTCTAAAAAAAGTTTCTCCGCACCAACGACATATGCCTCCATTATTTCCCGTTTGAGTTTGGGACTATATATTACCGGCAACAATGTCATTCCGTTCTGCTGACTCCCTATAGTCGCGCCATCGAATTTTATGGCGGCACCACCCAAGGCGCCCCCATATGCGCGCCATTGGCTGAGATCGTTGCGCCGCTCGGAAAAACAAATGACCATTATTCCGGATAGGATGACATCTTTTATCGCCTTACATTCCGTATCCATTGCCCGAAGGAGTGCTTGCGCATCAACATTTGTTGTCGCGCCAAGTCGCTGCTTTATTGCTCGTCGCACTAGTTTGACTGGGTGGAGAACTTCACTCGCGTCGTTCATCGTGGAGATGTGAGTAGCCCACAGCGTGCCGCTTGCGACAATTGCGGGAAGATTCTCCATGGTGGTGTAGTGATATAGACCCAAGGGGCGAGTGGTATCTGGTCGCCGGGAGTGGGCCGCTCGCATCAGTAATTCAAAAATGAGATCGCTATATTTGTCTCTTTCTGCCTGGCTAAAAAATGCTTCGACAGATGTCTTGTTGCTCATCGGCACCCTCATCCTGGGCATGATGTATCGAGACGTGTGCAGAGCTAAGCTTTGGAACAACCAAGATAAGATTTAAAGCGACAAGCGCACGCACACGCACACGCCCGCTTATTTCGAGTAGTTGGGCTCGAAGATCGCGCTCCACTTCTGGCAAAGGGTGCGGAATAGCAAGCTATCCCAGATCAATCTTATCCGGCTGGAATTTGTCGATCGGCTTGGCGCGCATCTTCTCGGGCGGGTCGAAGTCCAGCATCACCAGGATCCTGGCCCAGGCTTCTTCCGACAGGTCGAACACCATCAGCACCACGAACAAGACCGGCATCGCGAACGGCGCCACGATGAAGTCGCGGAAACCCATGCGCAGGGTCGTACCCTTGAGGATCACCCGGGTCAGGATGAAGCCCAGCACGTAATAGACGCCGATACCGATATAAACGTAGGTCATCGGTGTACCCTAACAGAGGCCGGGACTCGCCCGCGCATATTAAGCGGCGCGCACGCGCCGTGCCGCAGGACCGCACCCCTCGTTCACGCCGGAATGACTTTGCCGCCCTCGCCCGGGGGAAAGCCGCCGCGCGCTTTGCAATTGGCGATTGTATCGACTCGGAATGAGGCGATTCATCCATAGGGTGCAAGGGGAAGATGTGAGGGATTTTTGCCACTCTTCCCGGAAAAATCTTCTCCCAATCTGAGCATTCCTAGAAAAATCAGGCAGTTGATCTGTAGCATATCTGTAATGCGAGCCGTGGCTCGCGGGGATCACATCCCATCCGGACCAACAGTGAGGGGTAGCTCATATGAAAGTAATGGCCGTTCATCGAAACATTCGTGCCTGCTTGCTGTCGAGCGCGGTATTTCTGCTCAGCGCGACGTCTGCTTTCGCGCAGCAGCAAGCGCCCACCGACAAGGTGGAGGAAATTATTGTCACCGGCAGCCGCATCGCCCAGCCCAACCTGGTGAGCGTCAGCCCCGTGACGGTGATCAGCGCCGCCGACTTCAAGAACCAGGGCGTCACCCGCGTCGAGGACATGATCAACTCGCTGCCCCAGGCCTTCGCGGCCCAGGGTGCGGCGCTCTCGAATGGCTCCACCGGTACCGCCACCGTCAACCTGCGCGGCCTCGGCGCCACGCGCACCCTGGTGCTGGTGGACGGCCGCCGCCTGATGCCCGGCACGCCCAATACCTCGGGCCCGGCGCTCGCCGCCGACTTGAACTTCATCCCGTCCGCCCTGGTGAAGCGTGTCGACATCCTCACCGGCGGCGCGTCGGCGGTGTACGGCGCCGACGCCGTGGCCGGCGTGGTCAACTTCATCATGATGAAGGACTTCGAAGGCGTGCGGTTCGACGGCCAGTACGGCACCTACCAGCACAACAACGGCAACCCGGTCGGCAACGTGATCCGGACCGCGGCCGCCGCCTCGCCGACGCCGCAGCTCTATGGCCTGCCGGCCGGTTCGGTCTGGAACGGCGGCCAGGCCGAAGCCACCATGGTGTTCGGCGCCAATGCCTCGAACGGCAAGGGCAACATCACCGCCTATGCCGGCTACCGCAACGTCAACCCGATCCTGGAAGGCGACCGCGACTACAGCTCGTGCACGCTCAACTCGGGCGCCAGCTTCACGGCCGCCGGCTGCGGCGGTTCGGGCACCGCCTTCCCGGCGCGCGTCGGCAGTTATGTGGTCGACGTCACCAACCCCGCCGGCAACACCTTCCGCCCGCGTGACGGCACCCGCGACCTCTACAACTTCGGGCCGCTCAACTACTACCAGCGCCCCGACAAGCGCTACATGATGGGCGCTTTCGCGCACTATGAAATCACGCCGTGGGCCGAGGCCTACACCGACGCGATGTTCATGGACGACGTGTCCAAGTACCAGATCGCGCCGGGCGGCATCTTCGCCGGCACCTTCAGCATCAACTGCGCCAATCCGTTCCTGTCGGCGCAGCAGAAGGGCCTGATGGCCGCGACGACAGCCTCGGGCGGCGGCACCTGCGCCACCAACCCCGCCGGCACGTTCACCAACACGGTCGCCCGCCGCAACATCGAAGGCGGCGGCCGCCAGGGCGAAACCCATCACCAGCAGTACCGCTTCGTCATGGGCGTGAAGGGCGACATCACCGAAAGCTGGAACTACGACGCCACCCTCCAGTACGGGCATGTCTCGTTCAACCAGGGCAAGACCGGCTTCTTCCGCACGTCGGCGATCCAAAATTCGCTGAACGTGGTCAACAACGCCGCCGGCCAACCCACCTGCGTCTCGGTGATCAACGGCACCGACCCGGCCTGCGTGCCCTACAACATCTTCCAGCTCGGCAAGGTCACGCCCGCCGCGCTCACTTACCTGCAGACGCCCAGCTACGACGGCGGGCACCTGACCGAGAAGATCGCCACCTTCACGGTCGGCGGGAAGCTCGGCGACTATGGCCTCAAGAGCCCGGCGGCCGAAAACGGCGTGGCGGTCTCGCTCGGCGCCGAATACCGCTCCGAGGCGCTCGACGACGCCGCCGACGACGTGGCGGCCGCCGGCCTGCTCAACGGCGCGGGCGGCTCGTCGCCGCCGGTCAACGGCAGCTACAACGTCTCCGAACTGTTCGCCGAAACGCGCATCCCGCTGATCGAGAACAAGGAGCTCGCCCGCTCCGTCGCGATCGAGGCCGCGGTGCGTCACTCCAACTACACCTCCTCGGGCGTCACCGACACCTTCAAGATCGCCGGCGACTACACCCCGGTCGATATGCTCCGCCTGCGCGCCGGCTACCTGCGCGCGGTGCGCGCGCCGCATATCATCGAACTGTTCAGCCCACAGAATGTGGTGCTGGACGGCAGCCAGGATCCCTGCGCCGGCCTGAAGGCGGGCGATCCCAAGGTTGCCGCCTGCGCCTCGGCCTTCAACCTCACGACCGCGCAGGTGCTGGCGATCGAAGCCAACCCGGCCAACCAGTACAACGGCCTGACCGGGGGCAACCCGACCCTGGCCCCGGAAAAGAGCAAGACCTACTCGCTCGGCTTCGTGGTCCAGCCGGTCGAGGGCCTGAACGTCTCGCTCGACTGGTTCAACATCCAGGTCGGCAACTACATCAATAAGATCGGCGCCGACCTGATCATCAACCGCTGCCTGGATACGAAGAACGCGTATTTCTGCAACCTGGTGCATCGTGACGCCGCCGGTTCGCTGTGGCTCTCGCCCAACGGCTACATCACCGACACCACGCTCAACACCGGCGCCCAGAAGACCTCGGGCATCGACCTGAACGCCGACTACAAGCTGCGCCTCGAGACCATCGGCCTGCCCAATGCCGGCGATTTCGGGATCAACTTCACCGGCACGGCGCTCAGCAACCTTTCGACCCAGCCGCTGCCCGGCGACCCGTACTACGATTGCGCCGGCCTCTACGGCACCATCTGCCTGGTGCCGAACCCCAAGTGGCGCCACAAGACGCGCTTCACCTGGAGCCCGCCGTATGCCTGGGAAGGCATCCTCTCCGACCTGTCCTTCTCCATCCAGTGGCGGTACTTCTCGTCGGTGATGCTCGACGCCTATAGCTCCGACAAGCAGCTGGTGAACACCGGCCTGCAGCTCGCGACCGACAAGTCGAAGCCCGCCCAGAGCTACTTCGACCTGGCGTTCAACATGACCGTGATGGACCGGGTGAAGATGCATGCCGGCATCAACAACCTGTTCGACAAGGATCCTCCGCTCAACGGCCAGTCCAACTGCCCGACCGGTCCTTGCAACGGCAATACCTGGCCGCAGGTCTACGACTCCTTCGGCCGCTACCTGTTCGTCGGCATGACGATCGACTACTAGCAGGCGGGACGCGGGGGATGCGCCGTTGCAGGCGCAGCCCCCGCTCCACCTGAATATTTCCCGATCAATGACTTGGCTAAAGATCCCCCGCCGGCCCCAGGCCGGCGGGTTGGCTTTGGGTTTCGACCAAACGCCCCAAGGCATCGACCGGCGTCACATGCCCCTGGCCGGCCCCGGGGCGGGATGGGGTAGCTTGACCCCGCATGTCCGCCGAAATGCCTGACGTACCCGTCGCCCACGCCGACCGCCGCATGGCGGTGCTGTCGGTGTTCGTGTTCTGGGCGCTGTATTTCGTCCTGAACACCCTGCGGGCGGTGCTGATGCATTCGCCCAACCAGCTCGACATGATGCTCCGCCGCGGCGTGGTGGTGGCGGGCGGCATCGCGGTCACATTCATCCTCTATGCCTTGCTCTACCGCTTCGAGGGCAAGTCGATGCGCACGATGCTGACCATCGTGTTCGTCTCGGCGCTGCCGGCCTCGTTCCTCTACGCGCTCACCAATTTCGCGGTGTTCTACCTGGTCGCCCCCATGGCCTCGTCGATCGAGGAAATGGAGAAGATGCGCGCCGAAAACATCGGCATGTGGTCGGTGCTGCTGGAACTGGCGGTGAACTGGTACTTCTTCCTGGCGGCCTGGGCGTCGCTGTACGTGGCTTTGTCCTACGCCGCGCGTTCGGTGCACGCCGAGCGCCGCGCCGTGCAGTACCGCGCCGAGGCCCAGACCGCGCAACTCCAGGCGTTGCGCTATCAGGTCAACCCGCACTTCCTGTTCAACACGCTCAATTCCCTGGCCGCCCTGGTGCTCAATCACCGCACCGGCGAGGCCGACCGCATGATCGTCAACCTCGCCACGTTCTTCCGCACCAGCCTCGCCACCGACACCACCGACGACGTCGCGCTGGCCGACGAGATCGAGATCCAACGCCTGTACCTGGACATCGAACAGGTGCGCTTCCCCGACCGCCTGGCGGTGGAGGTCGACCTGCCGCCGGCCCTGGCCGCGGCGCGGGTGCCCAGCCTGATCCTTCAGCCGATCGTCGAGAACGCGATCAAGCATGGTGTCGCGCGGGTCGCCACCCGCGTCACCGTCGCGATCCGGGCCGCGGCCAGCAACGACGTGCTGCGCTTGAGTGTGGAGAACGACGCCGTGGGCCCCGCCGTGGGCACGGGCGTGGGCGTGGGGCTCAGGAACGTGCGCTCGCGCCTCGAAACCCGCTTTGCCGGCGCCGCCAGTTGCGCGTATGGTCCCACCCCGGCCGGAGGATTCCGGGTGGAATTGACCATGCCCCTGCAGTTCGATGCCTGAACCGCGCCCACTGCGCACCCTCATTGTCGATGACGAACCGCTGGCCGTTGAGCGCCTGCAAATCCTGTGCGCCGACATCGCGGGGCTGGAAGTGGCCGGCACCGCCATCGACGGCGCGGGCGCCCTCAGGCTGATCGACGAAACCGCGCCCGATGTCCTGCTGATCGACATCCAGATGCCGAACGTGGACGGCTTCGCGGTCGCCGAGGCACTCCAAGAACGCTCGCTGCGCCCGGCCCTGATCTTCGTCACCGCCTACGCCGAGTACGCGGTCGAGGCCTTCGACGTGGCCGCGACCGACTACCTGTTGAAGCCGGTCGGCCAGGAGCGCCTGGCGCGCGCCATCGCCCGCGCCCGCGCGCAGCTCGAAGGTCCGCCGCGCCCGGCCACGGCCTCGCCGTGGATCACCGAGTTCTGGGTGCCGCACCGGGGCGAGATCACCCGCGTGATGGCGCGCGACATCGACTTCATCGAGGCCGAGCGCGACTACATGCGCCTGCACGTGGGCGCGCGCTCGTTCATGCTGCACCAGACCATCACCGAATTGGAGCGCAAGCTCGACCCCGATGCGTTCATGCGCATCCACCGCTCGGTGATCGTGCGCAAGGACCGGGTGACGGCCCTCAGGCGTACCGGGGGCGGCGCGCTTGAGCTGCACTTGCGCGACGGCCGCCAACTGCGCGTGGGCCGCACCTACGCCGGCGACGCCCGGGCGTTCATCCGGGGTTAGCCGCGCGGCGCCTCAAAGGTTACGGCAGCCGTAACGTTGGCGGTTCGTTCGCGGGCCGCCGCCCGGGATTCCCTTTCGAAGACACCGCGCGACCTGCTAGCCTTTTCGGACCGGGGCGGGCCAACCGTTGCCCGGCAGGAGGAATTCATGTCGCAACCGAATGACACCAGCTATGGTTTGCCCGCGCAGGCGCTGCATTGGCTGATGGCGGTGTTGCTGGCCGCCCAGTACGCCGTCGGCGAACTGATGCCGCATATCTCGGGCCGCACGCCAAACCAGGGACTGGTCGCTTGGCACATCGTCTTGGGCGGGGTGATCCTGGGCGCGCTCCTGGTGCAAGCGGTCTGGCGCGTCACGCATCCGGTGCGCCAACTGGACACCCTGCCGGCGTGGCAGCAAAAGCTCGCACGCGCCGCGCACGCCGGGCTCTATGCGCTCACCGCCGCGATCACCCTCCTGGGATGGGCCGCCGCGTCCTTCAGGGGCTGGGACGTGCCGCTATTCGGCCTGCTGGCGCTGCCGGCGCTCGCCGCAAAAGGCACGCCCTGGGCCCATACCGCGGGCGACGTCCATGTTGTGCTGGTGTACGTGCTGGCGGGGGTGATCGCACTCCATGTGGCGGCCGCCCTCTATCATCATTTCGGACTGCGCGACCGGGTGCTGACCCGCATGTTGCCGCTGGCCAAGGGCTGAAAGCCGGCGGTTTCTCCCCTATCGCGCCGCGTGGTCGCGGTTTTTTTGACCGGCGACAAATGACCCCGCCGTCTATCCGTGGCACTTTGGGGCGCGGATTTTGCCGGGGGCTGGGGTTCATGGCGGGACGGGGCGGACGGCTGAGACATGCGGGGCTTGTTTGCCTCGCGCTGGCGCTCGCGATGCCCGCGGCGGCGCAGACGATCACCCGCGCGCAAATGGACCTGCTCGGTTCACTCGACACCCGCATGGACCAGATGAAGCAAGGCGAGGTGTCGCTCGACATCGGCGCCGGCACGATCCTGATCACGCGCCTCGGGCCAATGGCCTCGAAGGTTCATCCGATCGTGCCGTACCTGTCTCTGCGCTATCACGACTGGCTGGCGTGGGACGAGAACGAACTCCGCGTCAACATCATCCGGCCCGATAGCGGCGCTGGCGGCTCGGGCTGGCGTGCCGGCCCGATGGTCAAGGTCGATATCGGCCGCGGGCGCTTCGGCGCGCTGGCGCTCAAGGCCCTGCCCGCCATTGGCCTGACGCCGGAAGTCGGCGCCTTCGCGAGCTACACCATCGGCCCCGCGCGCATCCGCCTCAACGCCCGCACCGCGGTGTCGGATGCCGGCCATGGCGGCTCGACCATCGAACTCAACCTGCGCTCGGGCCTGTATGAAAACGGCGGCTTCGGCCTTGCCGCCGAAACCGAGGCCACCTGGGTGAGCGGGCGCTACATGCGCGCGTTCTACGGCGTGAATACGTCGCAGGCCAACGCCCGCTTGCCCGCCTTCATGCCCGGCGGCGGGTTCAAGGATGTCAGCGTGTCGGTGATGGGCCAGTACCACTTCAATCCGCGCTGGTCGCTGATCGGCGTGACCCAATACGTCCATCTGCTCGGCGACGCCGCCGACAGCCCGCTGACCACGCGCCGCGGATCGCTCAACCGCCTCAATTTCGGGTCGTTCGTGGTTTATACGTTCTGACTAGATATGGATCGCGTGGCCGAGGCCGCGCAAACTGGCCTCGAAGAACGCCTCGCTGAGCGTGGGATGGGCGTGGATGATGCCCGCCATGTCCTCGAGCGTCGCCGCCATCTCGATGGCGGTCGAAAACTCGCCCGACAGTTCCGCGATATGCTGGCCGACCGCCTGGATGCCGACGATGCGCTTGTCGTCCTTGCGCGCCACCACCCGCACGAAGCCCTCGCCCGCGTCCATCGCCAGCGCGCGGCCGTTGGCGGCGTAAGGGAACATCGACACCGTCACCTCGATGCCTTTGGCGGCGGCTTCTTCCTGTGACAGGCCGGCGGTGACGATCTCGGGGTCGGTGAAGCACACCGCCGGTATGCAGGCGGGATCGAAGCGGCGCTTATGGCCGGCGATGATCTCGGCCACCAATTCGCCTTGGGCCGCGGCCTTGTGTTCCAGCATCGGCTCGCCCACCAGGTCGCCGATGGCGAACACGTTCTTCATGGCGGTGCGGCAACCATCGTCCACCTTCACGAACTTGCCGGCCATGTCGAGGGTCATGTTTTCGCGGCCCCAGCCTTCGGTGCGCGGACGGCGGCCGACGGTGACCAGCACATAGTCGGCGGGGATTTCGACGGTCTTGCCGTCCTTGTCCTCGACCGCGAGCTTGCCGCCCTTGAAGCCTTTGGCCTTGGCGCCGAGCATCACCATGAGCCCAAGCTTCTCGACCGACTGGGCGACCGGCTTGGTCAGATCCTTGTCGTACAGCGGCAGGATGCGGTCTTGCGCCTCGACCACCACCACTTCCGAGCCGAACTTGCGGAAGGCGATGCCGAGTTCCAGGCCGATATAGCCCGCGCCGATCACCACCAGCTTCTTGGGCACGTCGGGCAGCGACAGCGCCTCGGTCGAGGAAATCACTTTGTCGCCGAACGGAATATGCGGCAGCGGCGTGGCCTCGGACCCGGTCGCCAGGATCACGTATTCGGCCCGGATGGTGACATCGCCGCCCTTGGTCTTCACGTTACAGGTCTTGGCGTCGGAGAACACGCCCCAGCCCTCGACCACGCGCACCTTGGCGCGCTTGAGCAGCGCCGTGACGCCGCCGTTGAGCTTGTCGACGACGGTTTCTTTCCACTTCACCGTTTCGGCGAGGTTGAGCTTGGGTGCCGCGGCGATGGAAATGCCGTGATGCCCCTTGCCGACCGTCTGCGCCATGCCGTGGAACTTGTCGGCGACGTGGATCAGCGCCTTGGACGGGATGCAGCCCCGGATCAGGCAGGTGCCGCCGAGACGGTCGCCTTCCACCAAGGTGGTTTCCAGGCCGAGCTGCCCGCAACGGATCGCCGCGACATAGCCGCCCGGCCCCCCGCCGACGACGAGGACTTTGGTGGTGATGGTTTCGGTCATGGGGCACTCACTTTGGAGATAGTTCCCGCCCCTTTGTGGGGAGGGTGAAGGAAGCAAGGGTGCGTTCGCTACGGCATGAAAATCAGCGCGGGTTGTTCCAGCAGGAATTTCATGCGCTGGATGAAGGCCGCGGCGTCGGCGCCGTCCACCACGCGGTGATCGAACGACGAGCTCAGGTTCATCATCTTACGCACCACGATCTGGCCACCTTTCACCACCGGGCGCTCGATGATCTTGTTGGGGCAGACGATGCCCACTTCCGGCCGGTTGATCACCGGCGTCGCGGCCACGCCGCCCAAGGTGCCGAGGCTGGTGAGCGTGATGGTCGAGCCCATCAATTCCTCGCGCTTGGCCTTGCCGTCCCTCGCAGCAGTCGCGAGGCGCGCGATTTCGTCGGCCAGTTCCCAGATGCCGAGGGCTTCCACATGGCGCACCACCGGCACCATCAGGCCCTTGTCGGTCTGCGCGGCCATGCCGATGTGCACGCCGTCGTAGCGGTGCACCACGCCCGCCTCGTCGTCATAGAGCGCGTTGATCTGCGGGAAGTCCTCGAGCGCCTTGACCATGGTCAGCATGAAGAACGGCAGCACCGTGAGCTTCGGCTGCTCTTTCTTCTTGGTGGCGTTCATGGCGGCGCGCAGTTCGTCCACCGCCGTCATGTCGACTTCCTCGACATAGGTGAAATGCGGGATGTGGCGCTTGGCGAGCTGCATGCGCTCGGCGATCTGGCGGCGCATGCCGATGACCGGAATATCCTGGACGCCGGTGCGGGCGACCTTGCCGCGCGCGACCACGCCGCCCTTGCCGCCGGAGGCGACGAAGTTGTCCAGATCCTGATGCGTGATGCGGCCGTGTTCGCCGGTGCCCGGCACGTATTGCAG
>JAIBCD010000124.1 GCA_019694335.1 Rhodospirillaceae bacterium
GAGCGCTCCTTCGAAACGACGGTCGCGGGCGTGCGCCTGCGTACGCCGATGATGCGCGTGCACACGGTGGCGGCGGGCGGCGGATCGATCCTTACCTTCGACGGCCTGCGGTTCCGCGCGGGACCGGCCTCGGCCGGCGCCGACCCCGGCCCCGCCTGCTACGGCCGGGGTGGACCTTTGACGATCACCGACGCCAACCTGCTGCTGGGGCGTATTCAACCGGCGTATTTCCCAAAGGTGTTCGGCGCCGGCGATGCTCCGCTCGATGCCGCGGTGGTGCGCGCGAAATTCGCCAGCCTCGCGGCCGAGGTCGCGGCGGCGCGCGGCCGGCCTTGCGCGCCCGAGGAGTTGGCGCTGGGGTTCACCGCGCTGGCGGTGGACAACATGGCGCGCGCAATCCGTAAAATTTCCATCGAGCGCGGCCATGACGTCGCGAACTACACCCTCGCCTGCTTTGGCGGTGCCGGCGGCCAGCACGCCTGCGCCGTGGCGGACGCACTGGGGATGCGCCAGGTTTTCATCCATCCTCTTGCCGGCGTGTTGTCGGCCTATGGCATCGGCCTCGCCCGCATCCGCGCGATCAAGACCCGCACCGTGGAACGCCCGCTCGACGACTCTGCCGTCGCGGCGGCGTTCGCCGCACTGGAGACCGATGCCCGGACCGCCGTGGAGTCCCAGGGCGTTCCGGCCGAGACAGTCTCGCGCCGCGTCCACGTCAAATACGCCGGGACCGACGCCACGCTGACGGTGCCGTTCGGTTCCGGCATGGCGCGCGACTTCATCGCCGCCCACCAGACTCAGTTCGGCTTTGTCATGGAAGACCGTGGCTTGGTCTGCGACATGGCCGAAGTGGAAGCGATCGGTCCGACCGGAGCCGCCGGAACCAGTTCCCCGGCGGCGCGCGCGGAACCCGCGCCGCCGGCCGCCACCGTCACGCTGACCGGCTCCGACGGAGCCGCGCCCGCGCCCCTGTTCATCCGCGACGACCTCGCGCCCGGCGAGGAGATCGCCGGGCCCGCGGTGATCGCCGAACGCCTGGCGACGACCTTGGTGGAGGATGGCTGGACGGCGCGCGTGGATGGCCAGGGCGGCTTGGTGTTGACGCGCACCACCGCGAAGAAAGCTGCGGCCGGCGGCGCGAATGCGCCGGTCGATCCGATGCGCGTGGAACTGTTCAACAACCTGTTCATGTCGATCGCCGAACAAATGGGCGCGGCCCTGCAAAACACCGCGCAATCCGTGAACATCAAGGAGCGCCTGGACTTCTCCTGCGCCCTGTTCGACGCCAAGGGCCAGCTGCTGGCCAATGCCCCGCATATGCCGGTGCACCTGGGGTCCATGGGCGAAAGCGTGCGCGCGGTGATCGAACGCCACGGCGCCAGCTGGCGGCCGGGCGATACCTTCGTGCTCAACAACCCCTACGCCGGGGGCACACACCTGCCCGACATCACCGTGGTCACGCCGGTATTTTTGCAAAGCGATGCGCCGCGCTTCTTCGTGGCGTCGCGCGGCCATCACGCCGACATCGGCGGCGCGACGCCAGGCTCCATGCCGCCCGCCAGCCGCACCCTCGCCGAGGAAGGCATCCTGCTCGACAACCTCGTGCTGGTGCGCGGCGGCGTGTTCCAGGAGCAGGCCATGCGGGCGGTGCTCACCGCCGGCCCCACCCCCGCGCGCGCGCCGGAGACCAACCTCGCGGATTTGCGGGCGCAGGTCGCGGCAAATGCCAAGGGTGCCGTGGAACTGGCGCGGGCGGTGGCCGAGCACGGCCCTGCCCTCGAAGCCTATGCCGGTCACGTGCTGGATCACGCCGAGGAAGCCGTGCGGCGGCTGATCGGCCGGCTCGAGGACGGCGCTTTCACCGCGCCCATGGATGACGGCGGCCAGATCGCGGTGAAAGTCACCATCGACCGGCAGGCCCGCGCCGCCACCGTGGATTTCGCCGGCACCGCGCCGCAGCGGCCGACCAATTTCAACGCGCCGGCCGCGGTGTGCCGCGCAGCGGTGCTGTATGTGTTCCGCACCCTGATCGCCGACGAGATCCCGATGAACGAAGGCGTGCTGCGGCCGATCACCCTCAAGATCCCCGAGGGGTCCATGCTGCGGCCCCAATTCCCCGCCGCGGTGGTGGCCGGCAATGTCGAGACTTCGCAGATCATGTGCGATGCGCTTTACGGTGCGCTCGGCGTGCTGGCGGCCAGCCAGGGCACCATGAACAACTTCACTTTCGGCGACGAGCGCCACCAGTATTACGAGACCGTCGCCGGCGGCGCCGGCGCGGGCGACGGCTTCGATGGCGCGGGTCCGGTGCAAACCCACATGACCAACTCGCGGCTCACCGATCCCGAAGTGTTGGAGAACCGTTTCCCCGTGACCCTGGAGCATTTCGGCGTGCGCGCAGGCTCCGGCGGCCGGGGCCGCCACAAGGGCGGCGATGGCACGGTGCGCCGCCTCCGGTTCGATGCGCCGATGACTGCCGCCATCCTGTCGGGACGGCGCACCACCCGGCCGTTCGGCCTCAAGGGTGGCGGCGACGGCGCCCCCGGCGAAACCCGCGTCACGCGCACCGACGGCCGCGTCGAGATCCTGGGCCCAACCGACGAAGTCCGCCTCGCCCCGGGCGACACCGTCACGATCTTCACGCCCGGCGGCGGCGGCTATGGCGAGGCGGAATCATAAGTCGTATCCTCGCGCATGGTTTCCAAATCCGGCATCGGCACCCCGCACCAGGACGGCTTCTATCTTCCCGCCGACGCCGCGCGCCTCGGCCGGTTGTGGCTGTCATGGCCGCGCGACGCGCTGGCCCGCGCCGCCATCGTGCCGGTAGCCAAGGTGTTGGCCGACGCCGCGCCCGTGTCGGTGATCGCGGCGCCCGGCCAGGAACACGATGCGCGTGCCGCGCTCGGTGACATGGCGGCGGTCGAGATCCTCGAACATTGCTCGCTGCGCCTGCGGGATACCGGCCCGACCTTCCTGGTGGACGGCAAGGGCGGCGCCGCGGCGGTGGACTGGCGCTTCAACGGCTGGGGCGAACGGCTGCCAGCCGACCCCACCGACGAGACCTTCGCCCATACTCTCCTCGGCTTCACCGAAGTACGCCGCTTCCGCGCGCCGCTGACTCTCGAAGGCAGCGCCTTCACCGGCGACGGCCTGGATACGCTTCTGGCCCTGGCGCCCGCCGTGTTCGATCCGGCGCGCAACCCCGGCCTGCCGCGCCTGGAAGCCTTCGCCATCCTCCAACAATGGTTGGGGGTCGCGCGCGTGATCTGGCTGGAGCACGCCCACCCCAGGGACAGACTGGTGACCGACGTGCGGGCGCTCGCCGCTTTCGCCGCGCCAGGCGTGGTTCTGGTGAGCCAGGCGCCCGAAGGCCGCGCCGATGCACAAGTGTTGACGGCGGTGGCGCATGACCTGAAGCGCACGCGCGACGCGCAAGGCAAGCACCTCGATATCGTGGCGCTGCCGGCGCCCGCGGCCGCGACACCCGTACCGGCGTCCTATACCGGATTCCTGACCATCAACGGCGTGGTCCTGGTACCGGCATACGACGAGCCCGGCGACGAGCGCGCCCGCGACATCCTTGCCGAACAGTTCCGGTCGCAGGATGTGCGCCTGGTGCCGGCGCTGGAACTCGCCAAGGCCGGCCTCACGCTCGCCGGCCTCGCTTTGCCGCATCCGGCCCGCTTGCTGGAACGGGACCGCGCGTCGATCCTGCCGCGCTCGGCCTGGTCGCAGTCCCCGCCCGACGTGGACGCGATGCTCCAGAAATACATCGATCTCGCGGCGGAAGACTCTTAGGGAGTGCCCACCCGCGGAAGGCGGGCAGTTCCCCGAAGCCGTCTGGAACGCTAAGGCGCTCCGGAGGGCGTCGCGGCCGGCGCGGGCGGCGTGTTGATCAGTTGCCAGAACTGCTTGCGCAGCGCGGCCGCCGCGGCCGGCGGCTCCATCTCGGCGGTGAAGGCAGCGAAGGCCGCCGCCGGAGGCATCAGGGCCGCGTCCGTCTTGAGGTCGGGCCGCAGGGCGCTGGCCGACGACGGCACCGCGTTTGCCAGCCCTTGCGCGTTCGAAAGCCGCGCCGCCACGTCGGCGCGCAGCAGATAGTCGGCGAATTTCGCTGCGCCCGCAGCGTTCGCGGACGCTTTCGGCACCGCCACCAGCGCATACCAGACGATGGTCCCTTCCTTCGGCACCACATAGCGGATGTCGGGCCCGGCCCCGGCGGCCTGGACCTTGCGGCGTGCCTGATAGGCATCGCCGGAGGTGGCGAGCGCAAAACACACCTTGCCGTCGGCCAGCCCATCCACGACTCCGGCCGTGGAGAATTTTCCGATCGCGGCGCGCACGCCTTCCCAGGCGCGCGATGCGGCTTCGGTATCTTCCGCGCTCGCGGAATCCGCCGGGCGGCCGAGCGCCATCAGCGCGATCGGAAACGCGCCCGCCGGAGAGTCGACCACCTGCACACCGCACGCCGCAAGCTTGGCCATGGCCTCCGGATCGAACAGCGTGCGCCAGCTATCGATCTCGACCGAGCCCAGCGTTTCGCCAACCTTGGCGGCATCGAACGCCAGGCCCATGGTGCCCCACTGCACGACCGCGGCGTGACTGTTGCCGGGATCGTAGACGCCGGTGCGCGCGATAATCGCCGGGTCGAGCGACGGAGCGCCCGCCAGCGGCGGCAAAGGCGCCAGCAGATCGGCCGCGACCAGCCGTTTCACACCCGCGCCCGACACCACCACCACGTCCGCCGCCATGGCACCGCTGTCCGCCATCGCGTCGAGTTGCTCGATGCTGTCAATGGATTGAACCGCAACCTTGAGGCCGCTCTCGGCCTCGAAGCCGGCGATGATCTCCGGCGGCACGACACCGCGCCACGAAAGCAGGCGGAGATCCTGTCCCGGGGTTCCCGCCGCGACGGCCGGCGCGGGCGTGGATGGCGCGGCGGCTTCCTGGACCGGCGCCAGGGCCTCCGGCGCGGGCGCGAATTGCAGGAAGATCGCCCAGGCCAACAGCACGATCAGGCTGAGGATCCCGCCCAAGGCCCAGGACGGCAGGCGCCCCCTCTTTGCGAAGAGGCTCGGCTCCGGCGGCCGGGGTGGCGCGGGTCGGCGTATGGAATCGTTGTCCATGGTCCTCGGGTTATTCCCGCTTTTGCCGACCCACGGCAAGCGGCAATGCCTGACGCCCTTGAGATTCCCGCGAGGCCTTGTATGTCCGGGGGCCCGGCGCTACCTAGGCGTAGTTCCACATCCTCGATGCAAGCAGATATGGCCTCCGCATCAACCACCGACGTCACCCACAAGACGGCGCTGATCACGGGCGCGGCGCGGCGCATCGGCCGTGCCGTCGCTGAAGGCCTCGCGGCCGATGGCTGGAAGGTCGCGATTCACTATTCCGGATCGGACGCCGACGCCGACGCCCTCGTGGCGGCGCTCGGGCGGGGCCGCGCGGTCGCCATCGCCGCCGATTTCGCCGATCCCGCGACGCCGGCGGCGGTCATGGACGCGGCGGTGGCGGCCCTCGGCCCGGTCGGCTGCCTGATCAACAACGCCTCGGTGTTCGAGCGCGACGACTTGGCCACCGCGACACTGGAGAGTTGGGATCGCCACATGGCGATCAATCTGCGCGCGCCGTTCTTCCTGTCGCAGGCATTCGCGGCGCAGGTTGCGGCGCCCGCGCATGGCGCGATCATCAACATCCTGGATGAGCGCGTGTGGCACCTGACGCCGCATTTCGCCAGTTACACCCTGAGCAAAGCGGGGCTGTGGACCTTCACCCAGACCGCGGCCATGGCGCTGGCGCCGCGTATCCGCGTCAACGGCATCGGCCCCGGCCCGACCCTGCCCAGCCCGCGCCAGACCCAGGCCCAGTTCGATGCCGTGGCCCGGACCATCCCGTTACAGCGGCCCACCGACCCCTCGGAAATCGCTGGCGCGGTGCGTTTCATCCTTGCGGCGAAGGCCATGACGGGCCAAATGATCGCCCTGGACGGCGGCCAGCACCTGGGGTGGGGTCAGGTGCAGGCAGGAACCGATCCTGGCGAGTGAAGGAAGCCCTCATGAGCAAACCCGTCATCGAACCCCTGAAGATCGCCGACGCCGCCGCCGGCCTGCGCCATGTGTTCGTGCGCGACCTTGTCCTGTCTTGCAACATTGGCGTGCACCAGCATGAGAAAGGCCAGGAGCAACGGGTGCGCATCAACCTGGACCTGGGCGTGACCGAGGGCGTGGAGCACCACGACCGCCTGGAGAACGTGGTCTGCTACGAGGACATCGTCACCAAGATCCGCGCCATCACCGCCGACGGGCATGTCAACCTGGCGGAGACCCTGGCCGAGCGCATCGCGGCGGTCTGTCTGCAGGATCCCTCCTGCCGGTCAGCCCGGGTGCGGGTGGAAAAGCTGGACGTGTTCACGGACGCCAGCAGCGTCGGGGTGGAGATCGAGCGGTTCTCGACCATTCGCCCCAGGGCCAAGGGGTAGCGCTAAAGGTTAACCACAGTGGGTTCGGCCCCGCTGTTGGCCGCAGAATCCACGGATTCCGCCATTCGACTCGCGCCGTTGGAAGAGCGGCGCCCCCCTGTCAAGCAAAGTTGTTCACAAGGATTCCGGCGGCACGGCAGCCTGACTTCTCCGGCGGCACGGTCACGCTGGAGTCGCAGGCATGTGAAGCTCGCTGTATAAAAATATAATTATATCAATGGGATGTATTTTCTGTGCGTTTTTTGGGCAGAGGGCGCAAAACCCCAAGCAGCAGCCATCGCAGGCAGACTCACGGCCACTTCTCAACAGACTTATCCACAGATTTGGTGGATATCCTGCCAGTGCCCTCCCGCGACACGGGCAACACCGGCGCCCGGGGCCGGTTTTCCTGTCCCGGCCAATCGATTGACCGGCATCGCCGAACCCCTCACATAAAGCTCCATGCCGCCGCCCCCCGCGCCTGAAGAAGGGCCCCGTCTGGACGAAACGCCCCCGGACGAGAGCCAAGAAGACGCGCCGCTCTCGCCCGAGGCCAAGCGCAACGGCCTCCATGTGCTCAGCGAATTCATAAAGACCCTGCCCGGCAAGCCCGGCGTCTACCGCATGACCAATGCCAAGGGCGACGTACTCTATGTCGGCAAGGCCAAGAACCTGAAGAAGCGGGTGACGTCCTATACCAAGGTCGACCGGTTGCCGATCCGGCTGCAGCGCATGGTGTTCAACACCGCCGCCTGCGAGGTGGTGATCACCCACACCGAGGCCGAGGCGCTGCTGCTGGAAAGCAACCTGATCAAGCAGCTCAAGCCGCGCTACAACATCATCCTGCGCGACGACAAATCGTTCCCTTACATCATGATCGTAGGCGGGCACGACTATCCCCGGATCGTCAAACACCGCGGCGCGCGCGCCAAAGGCAACGAGTATTTCGGACCGTTCGCCTCGGCCATGGCGGTCAACGCCACGCTCACCACGCTGCAAAAAGTGTTCTTGCTGCGCAGCTGCACCGATGCGGTGTTCTCGGCGCGCACGCGTCCGTGCCTGCTCTATCAGATCAAGCGCTGCTGCGGCCCGTGCGTCGGCAAGACCGACGCCACCGACTACGCGGAACTGGTGCGCGAGGCGCGGGAGTTCCTGACGGGCGACAGCCGCGCGATCCAGGAGGAATTGGCGCGGCGCATGGATGCCGCCAGCGCCGCCATGCACTACGAAGCCGCGGCGTCGTTCCGCGACCGTATCCGCGCCATGACCGCGGTCCAGGCCCACCAGGACATCAACGTCGCGGGCATCGGCGAGGCCGACGTCGTGGCGTTGCACCAGGCGGGCGGCCAGACCTGCGTGCAGGTGTTCTTCTTCAGGGGCGGCCAGAACTTCGGCAACCGCGCCTATTTCCCCACCCACGCCGACGACGAAACCGAGGGCGCGGTGTTGGAAGCCTTCATCGCCCAGTTCTACGAGAGCTTCCCCGCGCCGAAGGAAATTCTCCTCAACGCCGCGCCCGCCAACCAGGAACTGCTCGCGGAGGCGCTGACCCTGCGCGCCGGGCACGCCGTCTCGCTCGCGGTGCCGCAGCGGGGCAACCGCCGCAAGCTGGTCGATCATGCCGCCATCAACGCGCGCGAGGCCTTGCTGCGCCGCATGGCGGAGAACACCGCGCAAAGAAAACTGCTGGAAGGCACCGCCGAGGTGTTCGGCCTGGCCGCCGCGCCGCAACGCATCGAGGTCTACGACAACTCGCATATTTCCGGCACCAACATGGTCGGCGCCATGGTGGTGGCCGGATCCGGCGGCCTCGTGAAAAACGCCTACCGCAAGTTCAACATCAAGTCCGGGGATATCACCCCGGGCGACGATTATGGCGCCATGCGCGAGGTGCTGACGCGGCGGTTCGCGCGGGCGCAAAAGGAGGATCCCGCGCGCACGCTGGGGCAGTGGCCCGACCTGGTGCTGCTCGACGGCGGTCAGGGCCAGCTCAGCGCGGCGCTCAAGGTGCTCGCCGACCTCGGCATCTCGGACCTCTGCGTTGCCGCCATCGCCAAAGGCCCGGACCGCAACGCCGGACGCGAGCAGTTCTTCATGCCGGGGCGGGAATCGTTCATGCTGCCGCTCAATCACCCGGTCCTGTATTTCCTGCAGCGCCTGCGCGACGAAGCCCATCGCTTCGCCATCGGCGCCCATCGCGCCAAGCGCTCGAAGGCCTTGGGCATGTCGGTGCTGGATGAAGTCACCGGCATCGGCGCGGCGCGGAAAAAGGCGCTTTTGCGACATTTCGGTTCCGCGAAAGCGGTTTCGGCGGCGGGGCTCGCCGACCTGCAAAGCGTGGAAGGCGTG